>VFZW01000215.1 GCA_016871055.1 Acidobacteriota bacterium | reverse complement strand
GCCAAACGCGGCGTCGCCTATGTCGACATCTCCACCGGCGAGTACAAATGCACAGAACTCGCGCCGGAAGAAATCGCGCCGCTGCTCGAAAGCCTCAACGTCCGTGAAGTACTCACGCCCGACAGTGCGAAGATCGATGGCGTCCGCACCAACACGCCGCTCGACGCCTGGGTATTCGATCTCGATTACGCCGAGCGCATCCTCAAAGAACACTTCGGCCTGCTCAGTCTCGATGGCTGCGGTCTCGCCGGCAAACCCGCCGCCACGGCGGCCGCCGGCGCGATTCTCCACTACGTCCGCGATACCCAACGCGCCGCGCTCAATCACATCGAGCGCCCCCAGTACTTCGAGCGAGGCGAGTCGATGGTGCTCGACGCTGTTACCGTCCGCAACCTCGAACTCGTCGATCCCCTTTTTGCTGGCGAGTCGCGCGACTCCACGCTCGTTTCCGTTCTCGATGCCACCATGACCGGCATGGGTGGACGATTGATCCGCCGCCGGCTGCTGCGCCCTTCGGTGCAAGAGCCCGAAATCAACTCGCG
This sequence comes from Acidobacteriota bacterium, assembly GCA_016871055.1. GTDB lineage: Bacteria > Acidobacteriota > Terriglobia > Bryobacterales > Bryobacteraceae. The sequence goes on along the minus strand of VFZW01000215.1, from coordinate 11,331 downwards.
CCTCGACGCGGTCGAACACCTGCTGCGCGCAACAATCCTCCGCGCCGAACTCCGCAAAGTTCTCTCGCAAATTCTCGATCTTGAAAGGCTGCTCGCCAAGGTCACCCTCGGTACCGCAGGCCCGCGCGAAGTGCTCGCCCTCGGCCGCAGTCTTGAAAAAATCCCCGACATCAACCGCCTGTTCGAAACCGGTCGATTCGATGAGATCGCCGAAGTCCGCGACCGCATCCTGCAATCCATCAGCGACGAACCCCCTATAAATATTGCCGATGGCGGCACCATGCGCGACGGCATTCATGCAGAACTCGACGAGCTTCGCGACACAAGCCGTAATAGCAAACAGTACCTCGCCAACATCGAGATCCGCGAACGCAAACGAACCGGTATCACATCGCTAAAGGTCCGCTTCAACAATGTCTTCGGCTACTACATCGAAATCTCGAAGGCGAATTTGCATCTCGCGCCCGTCGACTACGACCGAAAGCAAACCCTCGTCGGCGCCGAGCGTTTCACCACGCCAGAACTCAAGAAACTCGAATCGAAGATCCTTGCCGCCGAAGAAAAGATCCTCACCATTGAGCGCGAACTCTTCGGCGAAATCCGTAGCTTCGCTTCCGCGCATGCCGACCGCATCCGCAACGCCGCCAACGCCATTGCCGAACTCGACGTGAACGCCGGCCTCGCCCAAGTCGCCGCCGAAAACAAATATGTGCGTCCACGTCTTACAACAGGACCACTCAAAATTGTTTCGGGCCGCCATCCCGTTATCGAAAAACTCACCGAGCGCGATGCCCAACGCTTTATCCCCAACGACATCTATCTCGATAACGACACCAGCTTCCTCGCCCTCATTACAGGTCCCAACATGGGCGGAAAATCGACGTATTTGCGACAAGCCGCGCTCATCAGCATCCTCGCGCAGATGGGGTCGTTTGTCCCCGCCACCGAAGCCGAACTGCCTATCGTCGATCGCGTCTTCACACGCATCGGCGCCGCCGATAATCTCGCCCGAGGCCGTTCGACCTTCATGGTCGAGATGACAGAAACCGCGGTCATCCTCAACACGGCCACAAAGAAAAGCCTTGTCATCCTCGATGAAATCGGACGCGGTACCGCAACCTACGATGGCCTCGCGCTTGCCTGGGCGGTTGTTGAACACATCCACGAACGCATCGGCGCCAAAACGCTTTTCGCCACGCACTATCACGAACTCACTGAACTCGCCGAGCGCCTGAACGGGGTGCGCAATCTGCACGTCGCCGTCAAGGAATCCGGCGATCAGATCATCTTCCTGCGCAAGGTCCAACCCGGCTCCGCCGACCGCAGCTACGGTATCGAAGTCGCCCGTCTTGCCGCGCTGCCGATGACGGTGATCGATCGCGCCAAGGAAATCCTCGCGCTCCACGAACAAGCCGAACACACCGTTGTCGAAAGCTCATCAGGGCGCAAGCAGCCCGCGCCTTCGATGCAGATCCGCCTGTTCGAGCCGGTCAACGGTGACATCGCCGAACGTATTCGCGCACTGAAGCTCGACGAACTGCGGCCTATCGAAGCGCTGCAGATATTGGCCGAACTTCAAAAGGACCTAGGAGGCGTATGAAGGTAGCGGGGATTATGAGCGGTACCTCGCTCGACGGAATAACGATCGCCGCCGTCGAACTGACCGGAAGCAACTGGAAACTACTCGAGTACTCGACGCGAGCGTATTCAAAATCCTTCCGCGAGCGCCTGATACGCGTCTCGAACTGCGAAGCACACACTGGCGAAGTGGCCCGGCTGAATTTCGAACTCGCCGAGCACTATGCCAAAGCCGCTGGCCAACTGAAGACTAAAGTCGAACTAATCGGCTGTCACGGCCAGACTATCTTTCATAGTCCGAGTTGCACACTCCAACTCGGCGAGGCGCAGGTGCTCGCCGAACGCACCGGCATCCCGGTCGTCAACAACTTCCGTCCGCGTGACATGGCCGCTGGTGGCCAAGGTGCGCCGCTCGTGCCGTTCGTCGACTACATGCTCTTCCGCCATGCGAAGAAAAACCGCGTGTTGCTCAACCTCGGCGGCATAGGCAATATCACGCTGATCCCCGCCAACGCAAATCCCGAGCAAGTTGTTGCCTTCGACACCGGCCCTGCCAACATGGTGATCGATCAACTCACCTGGATTGCCACCAAAGGCAAGCAGAGCTTCGATCGCGGCGGCAAACTCGCCGCCAAAGGCAAGCCCGACGCCAAACTTCTGAAGATTCTCCTCAGCGACAAATACTACAGGCGCAAGCCGCCCAAGTCCTGCGGCCGCGAGCAGTACGGTCGCGAGTTCATTCAACAACTGCTCGCCACCCAGATCGATCTCCACGACCTCATCGCCACGGCCACCGTCTTCACGCCGCTGACCGTCGTCGAAGGCATCGGCATCTTCCCCGTCGACGAACTCATCGCCGCCGGCGGCGGCACGCAGAACCCACAGATCATGAACCACCTTCGCGGCCTGTTGCCCAATACACTCGTGACAACTACCGACGACTACGGCCTCCCTGCTGAAGCGAAAGAAGCCGTGGCCTTCGCGATCATGGCCCGCGAAACCTGGCACAAACGCCCAGGCAACATCCCCAGCGCCACAGGCGCCCGCCGCGCGGTTATACTCGGTCAAGTTACCTATGCCTGATCTGAAGCACACCAACGCGCGCGTTTATTCGCCCACCCAAGTCCTCCTGCCCGAGATCTCCTATCAAACGTTCACCTACCCAGGCGACGAAGAAGCGCTCGCGGCGTTGAAGTCCGTGCCGGGCGCTGGCCCCGTGCTCACGTGGCTGCAAGAAAACTTCACCGAGCAAATCACCTATCTCAACAACAACGAGCAACACATCCGGGCTACGAAAGAAAGTTACCCGTCGCTGTTCGCCATGATGGAGCGCTGCTGCGAAATCCTCTCCTGCCCGCTGCCCGAGTTGTACATCACAACGAATCCAGTCCTCAACGCTTACACCGCCGGCCAGCGCCGAACCTGCATCGTGCTCCACTCCGCGCTGATCGAATCGCTCACGCCCGATGAACTCTGCTTCGTCATCGGCCACGAGATCGGCCATATCAAGTGCGCGCACGGCCTCTATCGGCAACTCGGCGATCTGCCATCCGCTACTGGGACGTGCTCGCTTCGGTCGTTCCGATCCCCGGCATCGGGCTCCTCCGCATCCCGTTGTTGATCGCGTTCTGGGAGTGGTATCGCCGCGCCGAATTCACCTGCGACCGCGCCGCGCTGCTTTGCGTGCAGGATCTCGAACCCTCGCTTCGCGCGCTGGCCAAACTTGCCGGCTCGGTCAAAGGCTACGAAGACGAGCTGAACCTCGACTCCGCGATGCAGCAGCACGCCGCGCGAGGCGAAGTGAACAAGCTTGTGCTGGTCGTGTCGATTCTTGAGAACGCATCGAACACGCACCCTTTTGTCCCCGTGCGTTTGAAAACGCTCAAGGAATTCGCCGCGAGCCCCGAGTATGACCGAATTCTCTCGGGCGACTACAAGCGGGACGTTCTCGGTCTTCACGAAGGCGGTGGACGCGTGAAATGCGGCTGCGGAACACTCGTCAACGCCAAGCTCGCATTCTGCCCGCAGTGCGGCCGCCCGCTGGGCCAACCCGCCGGTCCTTCCGCCTGCGTGCAATGCGCGACGCCACTCCCGCCGGAAACGAAATTCTGCCCGAAGTGCGGAGCTAAACAGGCCGCGGCCGAAGCTCCGCAACAAGGCGCTCTCGACAAGTTCAAGAACACCGCGTCGAGCTTTTTCAAATAGACGGCGATCGTCTGATCCGCCGCCGGCGAAGCCCCTTGCGACGAAATTTCGCCACGCGCCGGTGATTCATGTGGAGCACAATCGGCGCAGCCAACTAGCGATCGAGACCGCAACCGCGCCATAATTTACCAATGAATCCGGCACTCGAATCGCCACTCAGCTCGCTTGAACAGCGCGTGCTCGGCGCGCTCATTGAAAAGGACATGGCGACTCCCGAATACTATCCGCTCTCGGTCAACGCACTCATGAATGCGTGCAATCAGAAGACCAGCCGCGAACCCGTCTGCGCCTACGACGAAGACACCGTCCGCGAAGGACTCGGACAACTCGAAGAGCGCGGTCTCGCCGAAGCGCGCTTTGATTCGCGTGTGCCGAAATACGGTCACCGCGCGTCCTTCGGGCTGAATCTGAACAACCGCGAGTTGGCGCTAATCTGCGTGTTGTTGCTACGCGGCCCGCAAACATTGAACGAACTGAAGGATCGCTGTCAGCGCATGTACGCCTTCGACGATCCGGACGCCGTTGAAAACTCGCTGCGTAAATTGTCCGAGCGCGAGCACCCGCTAACCGTGTTCCTGGGCAAGCTTTCCGGCCAGCGCGAGCCACGGTGGATGCATTTGCTTGGCGGCGCGTACGACGCATCGGCGTTCGCCGCGGCGACAGTCGCCCCGGCCGACGCCCCGCGCGCGAATCCGAAGGTCGAGGAACTCGAGATCCGCGTCAACCAACTGGAAGCCGAACTACACGAGTTGCGCTCGCAGTTCGCCTCTTTCCGCAAGCAATTCGAGAGATAAGATGCGAACGATCTTATTCCTGGCAAGCGCCGCGATGCTCTGCGCCCAAAGCGAAACGTACATCCGGACGCACTACACGAAGTACGAGTACCGGATCCCTATGCGCGACGGCAAACGCCTTTTCACCAGCGTCTACGTCCCGAAGGATCAATCGCAGAAGTGGCCGATGCTGATGAACCGCACGCCCTATAGCGTCTCGCCCTACGGCGTCGATCTCTACAAGACGGACCTCGGCCCGAACAAGGCGCTGGCCCGCGACAAGTACATTTTCGTCTATCAGGATGTTCGCGGCCGCAATATGAGCGAAGGCGAGTTCGTCAACATGACGCCGCATCGCGCCGCCAAGAGCGCCGCTACCGATGTCGACGAGTCGAGTGATACCTACGATTCGATCGATTGGCTCGTCAAAAACGTTCCAAACAATAACGGCAAAGTTTGTACTTACGGCATCTCCTACCCCGGCTTCTACACCGCAGCGGGCATGATCAATGCGCACCCAGCCCACGTCTGCGCGTCGCCGCAAGCGCCCATTACGGACTGGTTTACCGGTGACGACTTCCACCGCAACGGCGCGTTGTACCTCCCTCACGCGTTCAATTTTCTCGCCGGCTTCGGCAAGCCGCGCCCCGAGCCTGTGCCGCCGCCAAAGAATACTCCGCGCTTTGAACACGGCACGCCCGACGGCTACAAGTTTTTCCTTCAGATGGGCCCGCTCTTCAACGCAAACGAACGCTATTTCAAGAACACCGTCGCCTTCTGGAACGAGATGATGAAGCACGACACCTACGACGAGTTCTGGCAGTCGCGCAACCTTCGGCCGCACCTGAAAGCCATCAAACCCGCGGTCATGACCGTCGGTGGCTGGTTCGACGCCGAGAATCTCTACGGCGCGCTGCAAGTGTTCGGCAACGTCGCCAGGCAAAGCCCCTCGACGACGAACCTGCTCGTCATGGGTCCGTGGCGTCACGGCCAATGGTCGCGTGATGACGGCACGCATCTTGGCTACATCAAGTTCGACGCCAAGACCAGCGTCGACTACGCCAAGAACATCGAAACTCCATTCTTCGCGCACTACTTGAAAGGCAAGGGCGATGGCAAAATCCCCAAGGCGCAAGTCTTTGAAACCGGCACGAATCAATGGCGCAGCTTCGAATCGTGGCCGCCCACTCAATCGAAGGAACGCTCGATCTATCTGCACCCCAACGGCAAGCTAACGTTTGATGCCCCGCGCGAAACCACCGCCTCCGACGACTTCATTAGCGATCCCGCCAAACCCGTGCCATCGCAATCCGACATCTCGATCGGCATGACCCGCGAGCACATGGTCGACGATCAGCGCTTCGCCTCCTCCCGTACCGACGTACTGACCTACCAAACCGATGTGCTCGAAGAAGACCTCACGATAGCCGGGCCGATTCTGAACTCGCTCTTCGTGTCGACGACTGGCACCGACGCCGATTGGATTGTCAAAGTCATCGATGTGTTCCCCGATGCACTGCCAACGCCCGACTACGACGGATCGAAGCCCGAAAAGCGCGCCCCGCCGATGGCAGGTTTTCAAATGCTTGTGCGCGGTGAAGTCTTCCGAGGCAAATTCCGAAACAGCTTTTCAAAGCCAGAGCCCTTTCAACCCGGCGTAACGACAAAGGTCGAGTACGGTATGAACGACATATTCCACACTTTCCGCCGCGGCCATCGGCTTATGATTCAGATCCAAAGCTCTTGGTTTCCGCTGGTCGATCGCAACACGCAGAAGTTCATGCCAATCAACGAGGCGCGCGAGGCCGATTTTCAAAAGGCGACGCATCGCGTGTTCCGCCAAGCGAACGCCGCATCGCGCGTAATCGTGCGCGTGCTGAAGTAGAATGAAGTCGAGGCAACGCCATGATCCATCGAGTCAGCAATCTCACTCCCGATCAATGAGCCATCCTCGATGTCTTGATCCGCTCATTCTTGAGAGCCTGATTCGGTGCGGGTCGCGTACGAAAACTTGCTCAAGAGTATGGACAGAATCGCCGAGACGGCGAAGGATGTAGATCCAGTTCAAACCCACGGCATCGCCGTAGACACCTCCAATTGCTACGATAGAAGCAAATGCGCCGTTTCGCTCTTTTTACCCTTCTGGCCGCATGCCTAAGCGCCCAGAGCCTGCAAGATTTCGAAAAACGGATCACCGAGTTCACTCTCGCCAACGGTCTCCACTTCATCGTCATGGAACGGCACGAAGCCCCCGTCGTGTCCTTCTACATGCACGTCGATAGTGGCGCCGCCAACGATCCCGCCAACGCCTCTTCCACCGCCCACATGTTTGAACACATGATCGGCAAAGGCACCGTTTCGCTCGGCACCAAGAACTGGCCCGAGGAAGAGAAGGCCTTGAAAGAAGTCGAAGCCGTCTACGACAAACTCGAAGGCGAACGGGCCAAAGGCCGCCGCGCCGACAAAGCGCAAATCGAACGCCTCGAAGCGGAACTCAAAAACGCAATAGCCAAGGCAGATGGCTTCGTCGATCAGAACGCCTTCACTCGCGAAATCGAGCGCAATGGCGGCGTAGGCTTTAACGCATCGACCTCCCTCGATGCGACAAACTATTTCTACAGCCTCCCATCCAATCGCGCCGAACTTTGGTTCGCGCTGCAATCGGAATGGACCGCCCGCCCCGTCTTTCGCGAGTTCTACAAGGAGCGCGATGTCGTTCGCGAAGAGCGCCGCATGCGCGTCGAATCCTCCGCCCAAGGCAAGCTCATTGAAGCGCTGCTGACCACCTCCTTCACCGCACACCCGTATCGCAACTTCATCGGTTGGGCCAGCGATATCGAAAACTTGCGCGCCAAGGGCGGGGAAGCGTTTCACAAGACCTACTACGTTCCCGCCAACATGTGCATCTCGATCGTTGGCGATATCAACGCCGCGGAAATGAAAAAGCTCGCCGAAAAATACTTCGGCCCGATTCCCGCCGGCCCGCTTCCGCCGCGCCTCGTGACCGTTGAACCGAAGCAGGAAGGTACGAAGCGTACCTCGATTGAAAGCCCCGCGCAACCGTTCGTCGCCATCGGTTATCACCGTCCCGAAAATACCCACTCGGACGATGCCGCGCTCGACGTTTTGAACGGTGTTCTCTCCTCCGGCCGCACGAGCATTTTGCACAAGGAACTGGTCGAAGAAAAGAAGACCGCTTTAGGTATTCAAACGATCTCGTCGTTCCCCTCCGGCAAATACCCGCACCTCTTCATCTACTTTGCTGTGCCCAACCAAGGCAAGACCGTCGACGAGCTTGAAAAGGCGTGGGAGGAAATCATCGCACGCGTGCAAAAAGACGGCGTCGACGAAGCCGCTGTAAAACGAGTCAAAACCAAGGCCCGCGCCGGTCTGCTGCGCGCGCTCGATTCCAACTCCGGCCTTGCCAACGCCTTCGCCGCAACATACATGACCCACGGCGATTGGCGCAAGATCTTCACCGATCTCGAAGAACTTGAAAAAGTCACGCCCGCCGACGTCAAGCGCGTCGCCAACGAATACTTCAAGCCCACCAACAAGACCGTCGCCGTCACCGTGCAGCCGACCAAGGGAGACGCCAAGTGAAATCCGCAATCCTCGTTCTGACCAGCGCCGGCTTCCTGGCCGCTCAGCCCGCCAAAGCGCCCGCCCTGCAAGTCGGCGCGTGGAAAACGTTGAAGTACGGCAAGCTCGGCGACGTCAAAATTCCCGACATCGAAATCGTCACGCTAAAGAACGGCATCAAGGCCTATCTCCTCGAAAACCGCGCGCTTCCATTCATCACGGGATCCGCCCTCGTCCGCACCGGCTCGCTTCTCGATCCCGCCCCGAAGAAGGGTCTCTCCGAATTCACCGGCGACGTCCTCCGCTCCGGCGGCACGAAGTCCAAGACCGGCGATCAACTCAACGAGCAACTCGAAAATATCGCCGCCTCGGTCGAATCGAATAGCTCCGACGAAATGGCCACCGTCAGCTTCAACTGCCTCAAGGAAAACATTGACGAAGTGCTTGGCGTTTTTGTCGACGTCCTGACGCAGCCCGAATTTCGCCAAGCCAAGATCGACCTCCTGAAAACGCAATACCGCAGCGCCATCGCCCGCCGCTACGACGATGCCGATTCCATCGCCCGCAGCGAATTCAGCGCCATCGTCTACGGTCGCGAAACGCCTTTCGGGAGCGAAGTCGAATACGAGAACGTCGACGCCATCGGCCGTGCCGATATCATTGCGTTCTATCAGCGCTACTACCATCCAGCCAACATCGTTCTTTCCGTGCAGGGCGATTTCGACAAGGCCGCGATGAAGGCGCGCCTTGAACAAGCCCTCGGCGGTTGGTCTCCACAAGCCGGCGCGCCGCCGGTCTTTCCGAAAGTCTCAAACGTCGCCAAGCCCGGCCTTTACTTCGGCGAAAAGAAAGACGTCACGCAAACGTTCCTTTCGATCGGCCATCTCGGCGGACTGTTGAGCGATAAAGACTACGCCGCGCTCGAAGTGATGAGCGATATCCTCGGCGGCGGATTCGACTCGCGCCTGTTCCGCAAAGTCCGCACCGAACTCGGCTACGCCTATAACGTCGGCGGCGGTTGGGGCGCCGATTACAACCACCCCGGCACCTTCCGAATCCAGGCTTCGACGAAAGCCGAATCGACCGTCGAAACCGTTCAGGCTGTCCTTAAAGAAATCGATCGTATCCGCACCGAGCCCGTCACCGACATCGAACTCAACACCGCGAAGGAGAAGGTCGTCAACCGCTTCGTCTTCAACTTCGATCGTCGTGTGAAAACGCTGACCCGCGTGGTGCGCTACGACTACCACGGGTACCCGCGCGACTTCCTCGCGCAGTATCAGAAATCGATGGCCGCCGTCACGAAGGCAGACATCCTACGCGTGGCCAAACAGTTCATCGATCCGGCGAAATTCGTCTTCGTCGCCGTCGGCAATCCTGACTCCTTCAAGACGCCGCTCACCGATCTTAAGCTGCCAATTTCCAAGCTTGAACTCAAAGTCAAAGAGCCCGCCAAGCCCGCCGCCGAAGTCAGTGAGGCGTCGCTCGCCAAGGGAAAAGCGATCCTCGCCAAAATTCAACAGGCCGTCGGCGGCATCGACAAACTGAAGTCCGTAAAGGATCTCACCACCACCGCCACCGCTGCGCTCGGCAACATGCAAGCGAAGCAGAAGACCTGGGTCATTTTCCCGAATCAATTCCGCCAGGAACAGGAGCTTCCGTTTGGGAAGGTCATCGCAACCTGGGACGGAACAAAAGGAATGTTCACCGCACCAGGCGCGCCCGCAGCCGTGCCCATGCCCCCGCCCATTCAAAAGCAACTCACCGACGAACTTTTTCGCGGTTGGGTCATGTTACTGCAAAGCGATTCCATTGCCGGACGCACAATCAACGCGCTATCCGAAAACGTGATCGAGATCTCCGACAAGTCCGGCCAGTCGGTCAAAGTCACGATCGATCCCGCCACGGGCCTGCCCGCCAAGTCCAACTTTCAAATGGCGGGCCCCCCTGGCAGCTCGGAAATCGAGGTCATCTATAAAGACTGGCGCGAAGCTGGTCCTATCAAGCTGCCGCACCAGACGGAGATGTTCCAAGCCGGCCGCAAAGCCGCCGAGACGAAATTCGAAACCATTTCGATCAACTCCGGCGTCACACTGGCAGAGATCATGAAATAGCCATGCGTGTCCTGAGCGTACTTCTCTCCGCCGCGTCGTTGTTGGCCGAGGCGCCCGCGGAAACAAAGGGCCGCGAGATTTTGAACCAATCTCTCGCAGCGTTGGGCGGCCCAAAGTTCATGGCCATGCTCGACCGAACCGAAACCGGTCGCATGTACACGTTCTACCGCGAGCAATTGAACGGCCTCGCGCACGCGCGGCTCTATACGCTCTACACCGCGGCGAAGGAACCCGGCGCGCTCGGCCAACGCGAACGCCAGTCAATCGGAAAGGACAAAGAGGACTACGCCTATTTATTCATGGAGGAGGAAGGAACGCAACTCACATTCCGTGGCGCGCGGCCCTTCCCAGCGGGCCAGTACGATCGCTACCGGGAAACCACGCTCCGAAACATTTTCTACATTCTTCGGATGCGCACGAGGGAACCGGGTCTTATCGTCGAGTTCAAGGAAAACGGCACTTTCGACAACAACCCCGTCGAAGTCGTCGAGATTACCGACACCGCCAATCGAAGCGTGCGCGTCTCCTTCCATCGCACCACGCACCTTCCCATCCGCCAAGTGTTCCAGCGCCGCGATCCGGAATCGAAGCGCCTCATCGAAGAAGCGGCCGTCTACAACAAATACCGTGAGACAAATGGCGTCATGTGGCCCTGGAGTATCGTCCGCTACCGCGATGGAGACCGCATCTTTGAACTCTACTCGTCGAGCGTCGTCATCAACAATCCGAAGCTCGATCGTAACCAGTTCGAACCCGGCAACGCGAAGCGACTCAGTCCCGAATAGTACTCTCCCGAGATTTCGGTTCACTGTCATAAAAATTTCCGCTGCGCTACGCTATTAGGATCGGTAAGGATAGCGGACTCTGGTTTTCAGGCTCGATCAGGTTGGGGTGTCTTTTGCCAACGGCGACCAACGCCGTGAAGTCCTGCGGGACATCGCAGTTGAAATAAAATCGGGCGAATTTGTTTCAGTTCTCGGTCCGTCCGGTTGCGGGAAAACGACCCTCCTTCGCCTCCTGACCGGCGCGCTGAAGCCGGACTCGGGACGCATCGATCGAGAGCCGGAACGGGGCGACGG
>VFZW01000214.1 GCA_016871055.1 Acidobacteriota bacterium | reverse complement strand
GAGTCCGTCGTGCGCGAGTCCTCAACAGCCGATCTAGTCAGCGGCGTTCGAGAACCCAGGGATTTTGTTCGAGGTACTGGACGGTCTTGATCACGGCCTGCCGGATCGTGAGCGAGGGCTGCCAGCCGAGAGAGCGAGTCTTCTTGGTATCGAGGAAGATGAACGGGTTGTCGCCGATCCAGCCGCGGTCCCCGCCGGTGAAGTTCAATTGCGGCGCGACGTTCATGTAGCCGGTGATCCAGCCGATCGAGTCTGTCACTTGGCAGTATTCGTCGGTGCCGAGGTTGAAGATGTTGACCTTGTCCTTTGCCTTGTCGAGCGCGACGAGAATGGCTTCGACGCAATCGCGGACGTAGAGATACGACTTGCGATGCTTACCGTTGCCAAGCACGCGAAGCTGCGACGGATCGGCGCGGAGCGATTTGTAGAAATCGAGAACGTGGCCGTGTGTGTAGCGCTCGCCGAGAATGGAGACGAAGCGGAAAATGTGCGCTTCGAAGGCAAAGCTCTCGGCGTAAGCGGAGATCATCGCTTCGGCGCTGACCTTCGAGGCGCCGTAGAGCGAGGTCTGAATAGGAAAGCCGGCGTCTTCGGGAGTCGGGATGACGGGCGCTTCGCCGTAGACGGAACCCGTCGATGAGAATGCGATGCGCTTGACGTTCGTGCGGCGCATGGCTTCGAGGACGTTCCATGTCGCGATCACGTTTTGCTGCAGGTCGCGGTCTGGATGATCGGGACCAAAACGGACATCGGCGTTGGCGGCGAGGTGGATGACCTGATCGACGCCGTCGAAGAGCGGCACGATCGCTTGGAGATTGAGCAGATCGACCTCGTGCAGCTCGACGGCTTGGGCGAGGAACTCGCGCTGGCCGGTGGAGAGATTGTCGATGCCGATGACGGCGTGGCCGTCTTCGAGGTAGCGGTCGGCGAGGTTGGAGCCAATGAATCCGGCGGCGCCGGTGATGAGAACGCGCATGGTTTAAATCTTGACGGAGCGGACGAGAGAGCGAATGCGGAAGATGTCCTTGACGTTTTGGATATTGCCGGCGACGAGGTCGAGGCGGCTGTCGGCGTCGTCGCGCCAGCGGATGGGAATCTCAATAACGCGGGCCTTCATGCGAATGGCGAGGGCGAGGATCTCGACGTCGTACATGTAGCCGTCGATGCGCTGCAGCGCGAAGATCTTCTTGGCGTAATCGTGGTGGAAGAACTTGAATCCGCATTGCGAATCGGTGATGCCGGGAAGTCCGACGACGGTTTGCACGAAGTAGTAGAAGCCTTTGGAGCCGATCTGGCGGTAGAAGGGTTGGGCTTTTTCAATCTTTGAGCGGTCCCGCGCGCGTGTGCCGATGGCGACGTCGCAGGCGCCGGCCATCAAGGGAAGAAACTTATCAAACTCGGTGATGGGAACCTTGTTGTCGGCGTCGGCGAACCCGATGATGCCGCCCGTGGCTTGCTCGACGCCAAGGCGGATCCCGCGGCCTTTGCCGGAGCGCTGTGCGCTGCCGAGAACGATAGTGCCTGGTATCTCGCGGGCGAGTTCGCGGGTTCGGTCCTTACCGTCGGCGGAGACGATGATCTGCGCCTTCAGGCCTTTGGCCGCGAAATAATCGGAGGCTTCCCGAATCGTGGAGACGATCGTCCGTTCCTCGTTGTAGGCGGGAAGAATGAGCGAGATGTCGGGCCGTGTGGGGGAAGCAGGCTCCATCGATATTTCTTCAGGATACACTGGAAGATTCTAGATACCGCGATTGAAACGCAATGTACTGATTACAGGAGCTTCGCGGGGGTTAGGCGAGGCCATCGCGCGCGAGTTCTGGAAGACAGGCGCGCATGTACTGGTGACGGCGCGCGGGCTGGGCGCGTTGGAGGCGTTGCGGAACGAGTTGGGCGAGCGGGTTTCGCTGTTCGCGGCCGACTTGTCGGTGTGCGGCGCTCCGGAACAAATTGCGGCCTGGGCGTTTGAAACAGTTCCGTATGTCGATGTGTTAGTGAACAACGCGGCGATTACGGGGCCGATCGGGAAGTTTTGGCTGAACGACGCGGCGGCGTGGGAAGAGACGATGCGGGTGAATCTGCTGAGTCCCGCCGCGCTGATGCGAGCCATGATTCCCCGAATGACGAGGGGCGGGGCGATCATCAACCTGTCGGGCGGCGGAGCGGCCGCGCCGCGCGCGAATTTTTCGGCGTACGCGTCCGCGAAGACCGCGCTGGTGCGCTTGAGTGAGAACATCGCTGTTGAAGCGGCCGGGATGGGCGTGCGCGTGAACTGCATCGCGCCGGGCGTGATGAACACGGAGTTGCTGCGCGATGTCGTTCGCGCCGATGCGGGCGATGTGGGCGAGGAGTTCGCGAAAGTCGAACGGATGATCGCGGATGGCAAGACCATGGACCCGTCGATTCCGGCGCGGCTGTGCGTGTACCTCGCAAGCGATGCGGCGCGAGGCATCACCGGCCGGCTGATCAGCGCGCAGTGGGATCCGTGGACGCGGCTGCATGAGTTCGCGGGAGAACTACAGCCGAGCGATGTCTACACTCTGCGTCGGATTGTGCCGAAGGATAGGGATAAAGATTGGGAGACGACTTGAAGCGGGTTGCGATTATTGGCTGCGGATTGATCGGCGACAAGCGTTCGCGCGCGTTGCCGGGAGCGGCCGTTACCGTGTGTTGCGACGTCAATTTGGCGCGGGCGGAAGCGCTGGCGGCAAAGTGCCCGGGCTCGCGGGCGACTGCGAATTGGGAAGAAGCCGCGACGGCGGGCGATGTCGACATCGTGATTGTGGCGACGATTCATTCCGAGCCTGCAAGGATTTCCGAATGCGCGGCGCGCGCCGGGAAACACGTGCTTGTCGAGAAACCGGCGGGCCGTCGGGCGGCGGAGTTGGATCCGGTGATCGCGGCGGCGGAATCGACCGGTGTGCGCGTGCGCGTTGGCTTTAATCATCGCTACCACCCGGCGATGTTGAAGGCACGCGAAATCGTCGATTCGGGAGTCGCGGGGCCTCTGATTATCGTCCGCGGAAGATACGGGCACGGCGGACGGCCGAAGGATACGGACTGGAGAGCCGTCGCCGAATTGTCGGGCGGGGGAGAAGCGATCGACCAGGGCATGCATCTGATCGATCTTGCACGCTGGTTCCTGGGCGACTTTTCGGGTGTTCAAGGCGCGGTGCCGACGTGTTTCTGGAACATGGAAGTGGAGGACAACGCGTTCTTCCTTTTGAAGACCGAACAGGGCCAGTTCGCGCAACTGCACGCGACGTGGACCGAGTGGAAGAACATGTTCTCACTGGAGATCTACGGGTGCGTTGGAAAGATTGATATCGCGGGGCTCGGCGGCAGCTATGGCGAGGAGAAGCTCACCTACTACCAGATGGTGGAAGGCCAGATCAAGCCGGATATGACGGTCTTCGAATTCGAAAAAGAAGACCGCTCCTGGCATCGCGAGTTCGAGGAATTCGTGCGCGACATCGACGAAGCCCGCGATCCGAACCCAGGCTTACGCGACGCGCAGGCGGCGCTGCGGATCGTAGAAACCGTCTACAAGGAGCAAGGACGTTGATCATCACGCGGAGTCCATTGCGCATTTCGCTCGGCGGCGGCGGGACCGATTTGCCTTCGTACTATCTGGAACACGGCGGCTTCGTGATTTCGGCGGCGATCGACCGCTACGTTTACATCACGCTGCACCGCACGTTTCAGCCGGGGCTGATCATCAAGTACTCGAAGATGGAGGCGCCGGCGAGCGTCGCCGAGGTTTCGCATCCGATCATTCGCGAGGCGCTGCAACTGGTGCTCGGCGCCGATACGTCGCACCTGGAAATGACGAGCCTGTCCGATATCCCGGCGGGCACGGGGCTGGGGTCGTCGGGCAGTTTCACCACGGCGTTGTTGACGGCGCTGCATACATTGAACAAGACCGTCGTCGGGCGGCAGGATCTGGCGGAGCAGGCGTGTCATATCGAGATCGACCGCTTGGGCGAACCGATTGGAAAGCAGGATCAATACATCGCGGCGTTCGGCGGCTTGCAGTGTATGCACTATGAGCAGGGCGGCCATGTGCGCGTGGAGCCGCTGGCGGCGTCGGCGGAGACGCTGTTCGAGCTCGAAGACAATCTGGTGTTGTTCTTCACGGGCTACACACGGAGCGCGTCGGAGATTTTGAAGGAGCAGGACTCCAAGAGCAAGCAGAAAGACTCGGGCATGACGCAGAATCTACACTTCATCAAGGAGTTGGGCGTCGAGAGCCGGCGCGCGTTTGAGAGCGGCGATCCGCGGCGGTTCGGCGAGATCATGCACACGCATTGGGAACACAAGAAGCGGCGATCGGCCGGGATGAGCAATCCGCGGATCGATGAGTGGTACGAGGCCGGGCGGAAAAATGGCGCGATCGGCGGGAAGCTGATCGGCGCTGGCGGCGGCGGGTTCCTGATGTTCTACGCCGAGGACAAAACGCGGCTGCGTGCGTCGATGAAGGCGCTGGGTTTGCAGGAAGTCCGCGTGCGATTCGATTTCGAGGGCAGCGCCGTGGTGGCGCGGTCGTAACGCATGCTGCCTGTTGTCATACTCGCGGGCGGGCTTGCCACGCGGCTGCGGCCGATCACGGAGAAAATTCCGAAGGCTCTCGTCGAGGTCGCCGGCCAGCCGTTTCTACACCATCAGATGCGGCTGCTTGCCGCCAACGGCGTGACGCGCGTGGTGATGAGCGTCGCCTATCGCGGCGAGATGATCGAGGAGTTTCTCGGCGATGGCAGCCGGTATGGAGTCGAGGCTTCATACTCCTACGACGGCGACCAGTATTTGGGCACGGCGGGCGCGATCAAGAAGGCGATGCCGCCGAGGTGTTGGCGCGGCTGGATACGGCCGCGATCGAGCGGATGGCGGCGATCCTGGCCGAGACGCGCTCGCGCGGCGGAAGGCTGTTTTTATTGGGCGTCGGCGGATCGGCGGCGAATGCATCGCACGCGGTGAACGACTTCCGGAAGATCGCCGGCATCGAAGCCTACGCGCCGACCGATAACGTTTCCGAGTTGACCGCGCGCACTAACGATGAAGGCTGGGCGACGGTGTTTGAAAGCTGGCTGCAGGTGAGCAAGTTGCGCGCCGGCGACTGCCTCTTTGTGTTTTCGGTCGGCGGCGGCGATGTGGAGCGGAACGCGAGTCCGAATCTGGTGGCGGCCTTGAAGTATGGGCGCGAGGTCGGATCGAAGATCATCGGCATTGTCGGACGCGACGGCGGCTACACGGCGAAAGTGGCCGATGTCTGCGCGATCATTCCGACTGTGAACCCGGTGCACGTGACGCCGCACGCGGAGGCGTTTCAGGCGGTGGTTTGGCATCTGCTGGTGTCGCATCCGTCGTTGAAGGCGGTCGAGACCAAATGGGAGTCGGTACGGTAACGCGCGCGGTTTTTCTGGATCGCGATGGCGTGTTGAACCGCGCCGTTGTACGCGATGGAAAGCCGTATCCGCCGGCTTCGGCGGCTTCCGTTGAACTTGTTGACGGCGCCGTTGCCTGCATGGCTCGGTTGAAGGCCGCGGGGTTCTTGTTGCTGGTGGTGACGAATCAGCCGGACGTCGCGCGCGGGACGCAATCGGCGGCGGAGTTGAACGCGATCAACGATGTGTTGCGGGCGGCGTTGCCGCTGGATGCATTTTTCATTTGTCCCCATGACAGCGGCGACGCGTGCGACTGCCGCAAGCCGAAGCCGGGTTTGATCTTGCAGGGGGCGGCGGCATACGGCGTGGATCTGGCGGCGAGTTTCGTCATCGGCGATCGATGGCGCGACATGGACGCGGCGCGGGCGGCGGGCGTCCGCGGAGTCTGGATCGACTACGGCTATTCCGAGCGCGGCCCGTCGGAACCGCCGGCGGCGACTGTGAAGAGTTTGCGCGAAGCTGTCGATTGGATAATGAGTCAGGAGACATCACGATGAGCGTGAAGATATTCGCCGACGGCGCGGAGAAGGCGTCGATGTTGAAGTTGTACGCGGACCCGCGTATTCAGGGGTTCACGACGAATCCGACGTTGATGCGCAAGGCGGGCATCAGCGACTACGAAGGCTTTGCGCGCGATATTCTGGCGGCGATTCCGGACCGGCCGATTTCGTTCGAGGTGTTCGCCGACGAGTTCGATGAAATGGAACGGCAAGCCGAGCGGATCGCGGCATGGGGATCGAATGTCTACGTCAAGATTCCAGTGACAAATACACGCGGGGAGTCGGCGGGACCGCTGGTGAAGCGGTTGGCCGCGCGCGGCGTGAAGCAGAATGTCACGGCGATTCTGACGCTGGATCAGGTGCGCGAAGTAGTCGATGCCCTGGCCGGCGGCCCGGCGGCGAACGTCAGCGTCTTCGCCGGGCGCATCGCCGATACGGGCGTGGACCCGTTGCCCGTGATGAAAGAAGCGCTACGGATCATGGCGCCGCATCCGCAGTTGGAACTGATCTGGGCGAGCCCGCGCGAGCTGCTGAACATCGCGCAGGCAAGCGAAATCGGCTGCCACATCATCACCGTGACGCCGGATATCTTGAACAAGCTGGCGCTGATCGGGAAGGATCTGGCGCGGTACTCACTCGAAACGGTGAAGATGTTCCGGAACGACGCCGTGGCGAGCGGGTTTGGGCTGGCGTAAAGCGCTGCCGCTTCGCCAACCGATCACCAATTATAGGGGGCACCGCACTGTGGGCACATTGTAGCGTTGCCAGACTCCGGAGGAAGCCGAACGGTAAAGGTGGATTCCCCCGTCGCTGCAAAGTAGGTCGTCTCCAGTCAGTTATTGGCGAGCACGCCGCCGCCATGGGCCTTTGGCGGGCCAGTAGAGGTCTAACGTTTCCTCCGCATGAATCGATTCGACGACAGGCATGAGAAATTTTGCGATGGATTCGCCGACATCGGCCAACTCTCCCACCGATAACGGCAAATCCACGCGCACAAGAAACTCTCGCCACTGCGCCGATTTCAACTCGTCTCGCAGGAACCGTCCCGTCAGAGCGACGGGCCGCCTCCAAGGAAGTTCGGTCTTGCGTCGGGCAAACGTCGCCTTCAACGCTCCGGCAAGGCGATCGATTTGAAACGGCTGCTCTCGACTCAGTAACCAGATGTCGAAGAAGTCTTTCATTCGGCTGTTGGGCATGTCCAGTTGCACCATGGCCTGGAACTTCTCCGCGATCACCGTTTCCGGCGGATATATCCGCAAGTTCGGCGCATCCAAACCCAACATAGCCGGCAGTTCCCGGTTCTCGGCTCCGGGGCTGACAACGTCCCCAAAGCCAATGTCGATTTGGAGAACCGTCTTGGCTTTGTCAAGGCTGGCCGGAACGCGCAGGCGCAAGCCATCATACTCGGAGTTCTCCCGTATCTCCGCCACAGTGATGTTGTCGATGTCGAACAAGATGCCGTCGTCGGCATGGACCGCGCAAATGCTTCGGGCAGACTCAAGTATTCTCCTCGGGTCGGACGAGCCATACGCTAGAAGGTCGATGTCGCGAGTACGGCGGGGCAACGCGCCGCGCCAAATCAAAAACAGCGTCGCACCCTTGAGCACAAACGATTCGCGCAGCGGGGATCGGCCAAGCCGGTACAGAAACCGCTCCGCCGCCCACCGGTCGAGTACGAACTGAAACTCCTGTTTCGCCGTTCGCGAGACGTTGAGCAGTTTGGCGCGAATCGACGCGGCGGTGTTAGCCGTAGGCTTTCTCATGCAAGCGCTTCCAGATAAGGGCGCATCATGCGCCAGACGCGGCTCTTTTGCGCTTGCCGTGTGACTTCTGCGACCGTCGCTTTTCGTCCGCCTAGCGCTTCGCGGAGCGCCTCGATCGCGACATCCAGCCCAATCTTGCGCCGGTACTTGAAGCAGTCGGCGACCGTCTTGGCCACGCTGAATACCTTCACCGGCACGCCTTCCACCCGATGAATCCCAACGCCGCTCTTGAACGTCGTCTCCGAGTAGCGTACGGCGCGAAAGCGCACCGTCGATATTTTGGGGCGGCGCGCCCGTACATGAATCCCCACCCATACCTCGGCGGGATGTTGGGTTGTCAGATCGTGAAAGCGAAGCGCCGACAGCAGGCAAATCACCGCATTTGGGGTTTCCTTGGCTACAACCGCCAGACTGTGATGCTCGGTTGGGGACAGATCGGCCAGTTCATATACGCCCCGGCCCGTTCGATGGACGATGCCTTGCCGCATCAGCCGCAGCAGGTGCTCCCGTGGAATCCCCTTCGCCTCCAAGTCGCGCGGCCGCACAATCCGCTCGCGCCGGACGATTTGGATGATTCGAGTGCGGTAGGACTGTGTCATGTACGCTGTTGCATTCTGTTGATATATTACATGTTTCTATCAACGTTTCACAACACCACATCCGCACACAAGAGGCCGATCGCAAACACGACCGGGGCGAGAGTAGATGGGGGATTGCTCGCTCGAAGCGGCGGAACGATACCCGGCGCCAGCGGGCCTGGCTTGCAAAAGCCCCGCCGCTACCGAAAATTCCGCACAATCTCAAGATCAAGCTCGGCGTTACTTCCAATCGACCAAATGAGTTGCGCGCCGTCGGGGCTGACGGTCATCCCGAGACCTGATCGCAGATTGCCGATGTGTTCGGTTCCTGCGGGCGGGGGCAGGCTTTTCGTCGGGCCGCCGGCCAAAGGGACGACTCGCAACTCTCTCGGATGCGTACCCAGCGTATAGAGATGCGAATCCGTCATGGCGAAGTGCAGCGAGGCGAGGTCGCTGGCCAGGACCTCGATCGAGCCGCCGCCGGCGGGCATCCGGCAAAGATCATTGGGGCTGCTGTGGCGGGAGAAGTAAATGTACTTCCCGTCGGGGCTCTCCTGCACCGAGTAGTGCGGCGACGTCTTGTCGATCAGCCGCTTTTCCGAACCGTCGATGCGAACGCGCAACAACTTTTTTTCCGACACGTAGAGTATCGTCTGGCCATCGCGCGACCAGACCGGATCGGCGGCGAACTCGTCATCGATTGGCAGCCTGGAAGAGACGCCGCCGGCGATGGGTGTCACAACAATACCCGAACGCGAGACGGCGTAGAGGAGACGCGTTCCGTCCGGAGACCAGCGCGGGTAGGACCGCGGGTGTCCGTTGGTCGTCAGCCGGCGGACATTAGTTCCGCTGGCCGAGGCGAGCCAAACTTCGGGCTGACCGGAACGGTCGCTCAGAAACGCGACGGTCGCGCCGTCCGGAGAGTAGGCGGGAAGGCTCTCGTAGCGGCTGGATGGCGCGAAGGCCGTGGCTGCGGCCACGTCTTTCATCGCGGCGGTCCAGAGCTTTCCCAGCGAGTTGACCGAAAGACCTTTCCCATAGACGAGGGTGGAGCCGTGGACCGAGACCGTATTACAAGGCACGTCGGCGAGCAGGCGGGGCGACCGGCCGGCGTGAGTCGAGAGGCGATAGAGACGGCTATCGAACGCACCGAAGATCGCGTTGTTTGCGTTGCAGAAGATGAGTTCGTCTTCCGGCGGATTCCAGGTCAGACCGGAAGCCATCGACTGACCACGATACAGGAGCGTGGGCGGTGCGTGGGAACCGACGTTCAGCACATAGACCGATTCGATGCCGGCTTGAGGACCTTCACGAATCATATAGGCCAGGCGGCGGCCGTCGGGAGAAAGCTGGGGCGCGATATGAAGACGATCGGAAGGCGGAGTGAGCGGCTGGCGTTCGGCGGTGGCGGTGGAAATCCGGTAGATGCCGTTTTCGGTTTTCGTGGCCATCGGCGCGACGATGGAGGCGCCGTCCGGGGTCCAACTGAGCTGGTTGTTATTCGCGTAAAAGGTCTTGCCGGGTTCGGCGATTTGTAGCAGAACGCGATGGGGGCCGCCGGTGCTTGAGATGACGTTAAGAAACCCTTGCTGCTCCGGGTTACGGCTGAGAAACGCGATGGTCTTCCCGTCGGGCGACCAGGCGGGGTTGTAGAAGAACGTATCGGTATCGGCGCGGAGGATGAGCGGCACGGGCGGTTCGTCGCCGAACGATTTGGTGTAGATGCCGCGGCCGGTAATATTCTCCGGCCCCCAGAAGAACGCAAAGCGGCTCCCATCGGGCGAAATCGAGGCGCCATACTCCATGCCGGGCAGTGCGGTGAGAACGGATGCATCGAGGGGCTTCTGGGGGGCCGGCCGATAGATCCAGAACACGAGTCCGATGGCGACGATAGCGCCCATCGACGGAAGAAGCCAGGACCAGTCTAGAGCTACTGGTGCCGGAACAGGGGCTTCGGTACGGTTGGCCAGCCACCCGTCGAGCTCCGACTTAAACGCCCAGACCGTTCCCTTCTGCTGGTGCAGGTGGCGGTGGATCGGAAGGCCCTCCAATTCCTGCCAGCGACGGACCGTGCGCTCGCTCTTATTCAGGTACGCGGCGATCTGTTTCCAGGAATCCAGGCGATCCGGCTCTTGCGGTGCGGGGACCATACGCGCTTCGTCCTTCATCCTACAGCATTTGCCGGTTTTGACCGCTGAAACAACGTCGGCCATTTCGGGCATGCCGGAAATGTCTGTTTGAAATGAACGACTTGCGGGGAATGCTGGATTCATGACCGCATTCCTCCTTTTCGCCTTCCTGGCCGCCGATACCGACCAAATCGCGGCCGCTCACGACGCCACGGGCCGGGCCGAGTTCGCCGCCGGCCGGTATCGAAGCGCGCAAAAACACTTTCAAGCGGCGATGAAAACGCCGGGACAATCCGACGCTTCTCTGGCGGCGGTGCTAGCCAACGCGGCGCAGGCGGCGTTCGCGCTGGAAGAGTACGCAGAGGCCGAGACCTTGACCCGGCGGGCGGCGGCGCTGGCCCCAGACTGGCCCGGACAGTGGCAGCAGCTCGCGCAGGTTTTGATGGCGCGGGGGAAAGACGGCGAGGCGGAGTTGGCGCTGCTTCAAGCGCTGTCGGTGCGCGAGACCGCGGCGGTGTTGAGCGACCTCGGCGTGTTGGCCGAGCGCCGAAAACGGATGGCGAAGGCGTTGGAGTACTTTACGCGGGCCGAAGTGTTGGCGAAGCCGGGGGTGGAGCGAGCGCGAATCCTCGCCAATCTGGGAGTGGCGCGGGGCCGAATGGGAGACAAGGCCGGCGCCGTCGAGAGCTTAGGACGGGCGGTTTCGGAACTGGAAACGAATCATCCCGACTTGGAGCGAGTTCTTTGGGGGTACAGCGAGGCGTTGTCGAAGCTTGGACGAAAGGCGGAAGCGCGGGAGGCCACTCGGCGCGCGGAGTCGATCCGCTCGGCCTTCGCGGGGCAGACGAACGCGCTGGGGGCGTCGGTCAGAGTCAGCGATCTTGCTCGTTAGCCGTTGCCCCCGGCGATCGCCGAGACAAACTGCACCTCGCTGTCGGGCTCCACACGTTCGGCCAAACCCATCGCGCAGATCTCTCCGTCGATCGCCACCGCCGTGCCTTTCAGCAATCGCCCGCACAAATCCGGATAACGCGACTCCAGGTCCGCCACAACGTCACGGACCGTTGCGCCGCCGGCCTCGACCCATTCGGCCCCGCCTGTCGCCTCGCGCAGCAGGGCCGGGATGTGCACACGGGCCATCTACGCCAGGGCCGCAACGATCGAGGGCGGGTTCATCGGCAGCTTGCGCAGGCGCACGCCCAGCGCGTCATGAATCGCGTTCGCGATGGCCGGCGTCGGCGGTACGATATTCGCCTCACCCACACCGCGCACGCCAAACGGATGGGACGGATTGGGCACCTCGACGATCACCGTATCGATGGGCGGAACATCGAGAATCGTCGGCATGCGGTAATCGAGCAAGCTCGCGTTCATCATGCGGCCGCCGTCGCTCATCCAATATTCTTCGTTCAACGCCCAGCCGATGCCCTGCACGCTCCCGCCCTGCATCTGGCCTTCGACATAACTCGGATGGATCGCGCGCCCGGCGTCCTGCACTGACGTGAAGCG
>VFZW01000213.1 GCA_016871055.1 Acidobacteriota bacterium | reverse complement strand
CGGTGGTTGTTCAGAATCTTCGATTCTAGAATCTAGTGTGGCGCGTCTTCATCTTGAAGAACATCGAGTCCAATGTTCGCTTCGAATCCGTGGCCTCGCGCAAGATCAACGCAAGCCGAACGCAATCGGCGGAAACTGACCGCAAGATCTCGATGTCTTCAGCGGATGCATGCTATTCACCCGTCGTGCGTGTCGCCACTGCCGCAACGCCGTTCGCCGGAATCTCCAGCGCCGCGACAACCGCCGAAGAAACGCATGACTTTGTTGCCCCTGTAGCGAGTACCACCCACAGCCAATTCACGTTCAAGAGGCGTGAATGAATCCGATTCGACGAACGTGCCGCGCGCAATCGCACGCCACACCGGCGACTGTGCCGAGCTTGAGACCGTGACGGAGACCTCGACGGATGCCGTGATAAACGGCCCGGTCATCATCGAACAAGCTGAGTCCAATCTCTTCGCCTAAGTCCCCGATCTCCCCGCCTGCGTCGGCACAGGCCGAACCGTCGCCCTCAACAAGCGAAACATTTAACAAACCATCGAACTCCACCTCGAAGGCTTAGCCGCAGACGGCGCCGGCTAAGCTCCCTGCTCCGCCGCCGATCGCTCCGCCAACTCCCCAATCAAAGGCAGCCTGACCGTCTCCCCATTCGAAGTCTTGACCAGCATATAAATCCACCCCGCCAACACCGCCAGCCGGATGGATCCGCTCAGCGCCTTCCGCACCGCCCATACACTCCAACCAAACACCGGCAGCAACGCGATATCGATCAGTAGCCAGAACACCGACATGTACAATCCCTGGAACGTATGGAAACGCACGTAGCCATCGCCCCGAAACCGCTGCGTCGCCAAGAAGATCAACGAGCCCACCCACCCGACAAACGGCACGTAACAAAGCATCGCCGCCGTCCGCGGACTCAAGCCCTGCAGCCAGTCCTCGCTGGCGATGGCGCCACCCCGAGGCTGCGGCCCGCCACAAGCCTGACAATACGCCGCCGCATCGTTCACCTGCGTTCCACACTTCGTGCAATAGAGCATAGTTGTGTCCGTCCAACGTAACATACGCAACGCCCTGCCGCGAAGTTCCCTCGGACACACGACGGCCAACTTGCCGAGCCCAAGGAGCCGCCCCCGGCAGGCTGGCAGCTCCCCAAGCCCGAAAACCTCTCTCGCACCGAGCGAAAAGCGCTCCGCCACTCGCCGCCGCGAGCCATTTTCACCAGCCGATAGCTTACCCGACAGGCGAGGTGTGCCCGGATTTTCTATTTCACCGCGATCGAAATCGCTGCGACGGTGTTCTCCCACTCCAATTGGAGCTTCGCACCGGGCCCGTCCTTCGACAGCGTCATCTTGTAGGTCTCAACCGCCGACGACGCCTTCGACAACGCCATCTTCACTCGGCCCAGATCGTTGCCGGCGTTGTACACCGTTCCCCACTGGCCGGTCTGTTTGTTGACGATCAATTCCCACGAAGTCGCCGTCGGCAAAACATAAAACGTATAGTCGCCAGACGGAACGCTAAGGTTGCCAATCGACAACGCGGCGTCGGTGTGCAGGGCCGTCGCCTCGTTCGCTCCCGCGCGCCAAACCTGGCCAAACGGAACAAGTTCGCCGAAAATCTTGCGGCCGCGCATCGATGGCGCGGAGTACTTGATCGCGATCTTTTTGCCGTTTACCTCGACCGACGTTTCGGCCGGCGGGCTCGGGCGCGCCTTCTTCTTCTGTTCCTGACCGAAGGCGGCAACAGCCGCCGCGGTCGCCATCGTAAATGTTCTTCGCTGCATGAATTCCCTTCCTTCTGATATTGTGACGGAAGTACCACACCCGGAGTCAAACGAACAATGCCGATCGATCGCCGCTCGTTTCTGAAGCTCGCCAGCCTGCCTTTGGCCGCCGCTAAGTCCTTCGACCGCTCGAAAGAGTGGAATCATTACGGCGGCGACGCAGCCGCCACTCGCTACTCGCTCTCCAAACAGATCACGCCGGCCAACGTGAAAAAACTCAAAGTCGCTTGGACGCACAAAACCGGCGACGCCAGCCAGCGGCCCGCGACCAACATCGAAGCGACGCCGATCGTCGTTGATGGCTTGATGTACCTCATTACCGCGCGGAACAGCGTTCAAGCCATCGACGCCGCCGGCGCCAAACTCCTCTGGACCTTCCATCCCGGCGGAGACAGAGGCCCGGCCCGCCGAGCCCCAGGCGTCAACCGAGGCGTCTGCTATTGGGAGGAAGGCGGCGACAAACGCATTTTTACAACCTATCAAGATCAACTCTGGTGTATCAACGCTACGACCGGCAAAGCCATCGAATCGTTCGGCGACAAGGGGATGATCAATCTGAGCGAACAACTTGATCACAACGTGCCGGGCCTCCAGTTCCGGCACTCCAGCCCGGTCGTCGCCTACAAGGACGTCGTGATCACTGGAGGCGGCGGCGGTGACTCGCCCTATCCCGAAGCGCCCGGCCACATCCGCGGTTGGGACGCCAAGACAGGTAAACGCCGCTGGATCTTCCACACCGTTCCCCAACCCGGCGAGTTTGGCCACGACACCTGGTCCGCCGACGCTTGGAAATCTGTCGGCGGTACCAACTGTTGGGGTGGTATGAGTGTCGACATAAAGCGAGGCCTCGTCATCGCCGGCATCGGCTCGCCGGCCTACGACTACTACGGCGCCAATCGCGTCGGCGATAACTTGTTCGGCAACTGCGTCGTCGCTCTTGATGCGCTCACCGGCACACGCAAGTGGCACTATCAAATCGTCCGCCACGACATATGGGACTACGACATGCCCGCGCAACCGGCGCTGGTGAGCATGAAGGTGAACGGCAAGATGGTCGACGCCGTCGTGCAGCCCACAAAACAGTCGTTCCTCTTAGTTCTCGATCGCGAAACCGGCAAGCCCGTCTACGGCGTCGAAGAGTATCCGGTCCCGCCTTCCAAAATCCCCGGTGAAGTTCTCGCGAAATCGCAGCCGCAGCCGCTCAAGCCGCCGCCGCTGTCTCGCATCGGATGGCAGGAGGATTGGATCACCGATATCAGCCCCGAAGCGCACGCCCACGTGAAGAAAACGATCGAGAAGCTGGAGTCGGGCAAACTCTATCACCCCGCGCCAATCACCGGAGGCATCGTCCATCCGGGTTTTCGCGGCGGCAATCTCTGGGGCGGGTGCAGTTTCGATCCGAAACGAAACGTAGTGTTCTGTAACTCCGACGAATCCACCAACTGGATCTCTTTCAAGGAAACGACCGAGTCCGCCGCTTTGGTGAAGTACGTCCTCAAGGATCGCGTGGTGCTCACCGATCACGAAGGCTATCCCGGCATCAAACCGCCGTGGGGCTACATGACCGCCGTCGATTGCGAAAACGGCTCGTTCAAATGGCGGATCGTCAACGGTGAGTTCAAAGAGCTGACCAAGCGCGGAATTAAGAAGACCGGAACACCATCGCACGGCGGATCGATCTGCACCGTTGGCGGCCTGGTCTTCATGGCAGGTACTTTCGACAAGATGATTCGCGCCTTCGACTCCGACTCCGGCGCGATACTCTGGGAGTATGAACTGCCCACCGGCGGATTTGCGACGCCAATGACCTACGAGGCCAACGGCAAGCAATACGTCGTCATCGCCGCCGCAGGCGGCAAGAGCGGTTCCCCCGCCAGCGATGAATATATTGCGTTTTCTCTCTAGCGCGCTGATCGCGCTCGCCTGCCTCGCGCAACAACGCGAGTACAAGGCCAAGGACGAAAGAATCCCGGGCGATCCAATCGCCCAGCCGGTTGCCTACAGCCACAAAAAGCACGCGGGCGAACTCGGCCTGCAATGTACGATGTGCCATACGATTCCGTCGTCGAACGACGGTATGCTCGCGACCTTCCCGAAAGAGTCGACCTGCATGGGTTGTCACACCTCGATCAAAAAGGACAGCCCCGAAATTCGAAAGCTCGCGGCCCACGCGGCGAAGAAAGAGCCGGTGCCTTGGAAGCGTGTCTACCATTTACCCGACATCATCTGGTTCAGCCATAGCGTGCACGCCAAGGAAGCGAAGATCGGCTGTACCGAATGCCACGGCGATGTCTCGACGCGCGAAGTACTCTTCCAGGAAAAGTCGATCGCGATGCCCGCCTGCATGTCATGCCATGCCGCCCGCAAAGCGCCCAACGGCTGCGATACCTGCCACTCGACACAATGAAAACCTGGAAGCTGACGATTGAGTACGACGGGACCAAGTACAGCGGCTGGCAGGAGCAACGCAACGCGCGTACCGTCGCGGGCACGTTGCGCGGAGTGATCGAGGAGTTCTTTCAAGCCGAGGTCGAACTGATGGGCGCCGGTCGCACGGACGCCGGCGTTCATGCGCTGGCGCAAGTCGCGCACGTAAAACTGCGCAAGACCGATCGCCGCCATCCGCGCTACGAACCGGAACGATTGCAAGCCGCATGGAACGCCGCGCTGCCATCGGACGTGTCGATCCTCTCGGTCGAAGACGCGCCCGTGAATTTCCACGCGCGCCACGACGCGACGGCGCGAACGTACCTCTATCAAATCGCCGCCCGCAAATCGGCGTTTCACAAGAAACACGTGTGGTGGATCAAGGAAGCGCTCGATCTTGAGGCGATGCAAACCGTCGCCGCCAAGTTCCAAGGCCGTCACGACTTCGCCCGCTTCGCGCAGAAAGACCCCTCCAAGCCCGGCGAATCGACCATCGTCGTCGTCGATCAATGCGAAGTCTTCACCGACGATTTCCTGATTCTCTTCCGCATCGACGCGTCGCACTTCCTCTGGCGCATGGTGCGGCGACTGGTCGGCGTCACCGTGAAAGCGGGTCTCGGCGAACTGGCGCCCGAAGACGTCGACGAACTCCTCCGCGGCCGCGGCCACGATCTCGACGTCGCCGCCTGGACCGCGCCGGCCGCGGGTTTGTTTCTCGAAACCGTTCGCTACTGAAACAGCGCTTCCAACCTCGCCAAGAATTGCGCCGCCTCCGCGGATCCCTCCGCCGGCGCCCATGCCGCGAAGTCTTTGTCTGAAGCCGGCTCCCATGGCCCCGGCTTCACCTCATAACAAACCGACGACTCAGTCAGCGCGATAACCGTGTGCCAGATGCCGCTCGGCAGATCGATGCCGCGCACTGGCCCGATGCTATCGAGCGCGTACGTCCCGGTCACCTGGCCATCATCATCGAACGTCACGATACCAACGCGGCCCGTGAGCGGCAAAAACGCCTCGGTCTTCGGCGGCGTGACGTGCCGGTGCGGACGCACGTATGTCCCACGCAGCAGTGCGTTCAGCATGCGATGTGGATTGTCCGAAGCCGCGCCGTGGAAGTTGTGATTCATCCGCCGGCGCGGCGATTGCTGAGCGCGCTGTTCGACCTCGCCGAACAGCGCGTCCGTAATCAACTGCGGCTCAGTCTTCATCGTGCGCGGCCGACAGCGACGTGAGAACGTTCATATCTTCAAGCGTCGTCACGTCGCCCGCGACCGTGTGGCTAGTCACGATTTCGCGGAGCAAGCGCCGCATGATCTTGCCGCTTCGCGTCTTCGGCAGCGCTTCGGTGAAGCGGATCTCCTCCGGCCGCGCGAACGGCCCGATCTCGTGCGCAACCCACTGGCGCAGTTCGCCGCCCAGTTTTTCGTGATCGGCCACGCCCTTTTTCAACGTGACGAAGCAGCACACCGCTTGTCCGGTGATCTCGTGCGGCTTGCCGACAACGGCGGCTTCCGCAACAGCGTGGTGCTTCACCAGCGCCGACTCGATTTCCATTGTGCTCAACCGATGACCGCTGACGTTCATCACATCGTCCACGCGTCCAAGCACCCAGTAGTAGCCATCCTTGTCCCTGCGCGCGGCGTCGCCGGTGAAATACGCTCCGGGCACCTTCGACCAATACTGCTCTTTGTAGCGATCCGGATCGCCCCAAATCGTGCGCAACATGCTTGGCCACGGCGTACGCAAAATCAGGAATCCTTCCTTGCCGTCTTCGACCGGATTTCCGTTGTTGTCGACGATCTGCGGCGAGATGCCAGGCATTGGGAAAGTCCCCGAGCCGGGCTTCAGGCCGACGGCGCCCGGCATCGGCGCGATGAGAATGGCGCCTGTTTCGGTCTGCCACCAGGTATCGACGATCGGGCAACGATTGTGCCCGATGACGCGATGAAACCACGCCCACGCCGCGGGGTTGATCGGTTCGCCCACACTTCCCAGTAACCGAATACTGGACAGCTTATGTTTCGCGGGCCACTGATCGCCCTGCCGGATCAGCGCGCGGATGGCGGTCGGCGACGTGTAGAAAATGCTCACGCCGTATTTATCGACGAGCCGCCACCAACGATCGAACGCCGGCGTATCGGGCGCGCCTTCGTACATCACCGTTGTCGCGCCAGCCGACAGCGGACCGTAAACGACGTAGGAGTGGCCGGTCACCCAGCCGACATCGGCGGTGCACCAATAGGTGTCGGACTCTTTCAAGTCGAAGACCCACTTCATTGTCATCGTGGCCTGCAACAGATATCCGCCGCTGGTGTGCAGAATTCCCTTCGGCTTGCCGGTGGTGCCTGACGTGTAGAGCACGTACAGCGGATGTTCGCTGTCGAGTTCGACGGGCGCGACATCTTCGATTGCGGTTTCGTCGAGCACGTGCCACCAGTGGTCGCGGCCTTCCTGCATGTGAACGGTCGAGCCGGTGCGCTTGTAGACAACGACGTGTTCGATCGTCGGACAGGATTTGACCGCTTCGTCGACGGCGTCCTTCAGCTTGACCTCTTTCGCGCGCCGCCAACCGCCATCGGCGGTAATGACAACCTTCGCTTCGAGATCCTGAATACGGGCCTTCAACGCTTCGGCCGAAAACCCGCCGAAGACGACCGAGTGCGGAATGCCGAGGCGCGCGCAGCCGAGCATCGCGATCGCGGCTTCGGGAATCATCGGCATGTAGATGATGGCGCGGTCGCCGGTCTTCAGTCCAAGCTGAAGCAGCGACGACGCGAAGCGGCAGACGAGCCGCTGCAACTCGTGATAAGTGATGACGCGTTGATCGCCCGGTTCCCCTTCGAAAATGATCGCGGCCTTGTTCCGCCGGTGTGTCTTCACGTGGCGATCGACGCAGTTGTAGCTGACGTTGAGCTTGCCGCCCTCGAACCACTTCGCAAAAGGCGGTTCCCAAACCAGCGGCTTGTCGAAGCGCTTGAACCAGTCAAGTTCGGTGGCGGCGAGGTCGCCCCAGAAGTTGGCTGGATCGGCGGCGGCGCGCTGATACATATCGTTGTAAGCCGCGATTCCGGAGACGTTGGCCTGCGCGGCGAACTCTTCGGGCGGCGGGACGAGCGAGGGGATCGCCGGGAGCGATGCGGGTTGACTCATAAGTTGATCATTTTATCAGGGCCGGAGCGCTATGCTGGAGACAACCCCGATGCGCATTCGAATTAACTACGATGGCGCGTTGAAGGATTACTTTATCAGCGAGCGGCCGAGCCTGCTGACCGACCTCACCGGAGGCATTCCGGTTGTAGAGTTCTTGAACGTGGATTTACCGAAAGTTCTCGACCGC
Organism: Acidobacteriota bacterium; assembly: GCA_016871055.1. Classification (GTDB taxonomy): domain Bacteria; phylum Acidobacteriota; class Terriglobia; order Bryobacterales; family Bryobacteraceae. The sequence goes on along the minus strand of VFZW01000213.1, from coordinate 4,382 downwards.
CGAGCCGACCTCATCATGCGGCTCGAAGACAAATCGATCTTTCACACCGAGTTGCAAAGCACCAACCGCCGCGACATGCTGTGGCGGATGGCGGAGTATTACCTGCTCTTGCGAAGGCGATTCAAGACGCCGATTCGCCAAGCCGTCTTATACACGGGCATGAAACGGTTGCGCATGCCGAGCGTATTGGTCGACGGCCCGATGCGTTTTCGATGCGAGGTCCACGACATCCGGGAGTGGTCGGCCGAGGAGTTGCTCGCCAGTCCGAACGAGGGCGATCGAATTCTGACGATGCTTGGACAAACCGAAGATCCAATTCGCGTCGTGCGCGAAGTCATCGCTGTCACGGCCAGACAAACTTACGAACGCCGGACATTTTCGGTGGCGGCGCTGAAGGCCATTGCAGGCCTGCGGCAACTTGAGAGAATATTATTGGAAGAGGAAAACGCAATGCCCGCGTACTTTGATCTATCGACGAGCCCGCTGTTTCGCCGGGAATACGCCGACATCCTGGCGAAACTTGCCGAAGGCAGGAAGCAAGGCCGTGAAGAGGGCCGCGAAGAGGGCCGCGAAGAGGGCCGCGAAGAAGGCCTGCGCACCGGCTTGGAAGTTTTGCTTCGAGCCTCCTTCCACCGGATTCCCCGTTGGGCGAGCGAACGCCTTAAAGGAGCGGACCAGGATTTGCTGATCAAGTGGATGGCACGAGTGCCTGGCGCTACCAACATCGAAGCCGTCATCGGTAACCGCTAGCGACTGGTCTATGATGGATAGTTCGGAACTATCCACATGGCAGCCATTCCCGTCAATCAACAACAATCCGCCGTCGAGCGCTTGACCAGCGCGTGCGGCGGCTCCTACACACCCGAGCAGCGCCGCAAGTATTTCATCACCGGGCCGCAGTGGGCCGCGGCCTATGAGGGCAACTCTCTGTTCCAGGACCGCACGCGCGAAACGATCACCTTCGAACGCGTGATCGAGGAGTACGCCAAGATCGGCATCGGCTACTGGTGCACACACGATACAGACGTCATCCCGACAGAAAAACTAGGGCGCGACGGACAAGACGAAATAGTCGGACGCATCGGCGATTCCTTAAAGAAAAATGGCCTGAAATGTTCGATGGTAACTACCGAGACGTTTCACAACGCGGTGTGGGCGGCCTCGCCCGCGGCGCATGCCGATCAGGTCCGCGAGTACGCAAACTGGCGCGTCGAAAACACGGTTTCGATCGGCCACCAACTCGGAGCGCAATATGCCGTGTACTGGCCGGGCGCGCTCGGCTATTTCATTCAGGGCGCGATGGACGAATTGCAGGTGCTGAAATGGTACGCCGAATGTATCAACGCAGCCTGCGAAAAAGACATCGCGCTGGCCAAGCAGGGAAACCGCGCAACGCTGAAACACTGTATGGAGGCGAAGCCGTTTGAGCCTGTCGCCGAAATACTTCTGCCGACTTCGGACTCGATGCTCGCGCTGATCTTTTCGGGACTGATCAAATATCCGGCCATGGTCGGACTGAACCCGGAATACCTGCACGAACTCATGTGGGGAACGGCGCCGCGTGCGGCGCTGGCGCGCGCGCTCATGTGCGGCAAGTTGTTCCACTTCGACATCAACGACGGCTACGCGGGCAAGCACGATGTCGACATCGCGATCGGGCTCGTGAATCCGCTCGACTGGCTGAACGTATTCATCCTCTTGCGCACCTACGGCTACGCGGGACCGTTCAACCTCGACTACAAACCGCCGCGCACTACCAGCGTGCACGGCGTATTTCATGTCAGCTTCCCGACCGCCGTCGACCGCTTCATCACGTTATGGCAGATGGCGGGCGAAGCGATGGAAGACGCCGTGATTAAGGGCGCGACCGATGCGCTGAAGGCCGGCGGCCCGCGGGTGGCCGATACGCGCGACGCCGCGGGCATCACGGCGGCGAACAAAGAACTACTGTCGCTGCACGAGTTGATCTCGCACCGGCTGTTCCAAATTCTGGTCGGCCAAAACCGCGGGCGCGTGTTCAGCGTCTGACAGGCATGGGCCGCACGCTCGTCATCATCGGGCTCGTCATCGCCGCGATCGGCGGCGTGATGATGACCGGTTTGCCGTTGGGCCGGTCGCCCGGCGATCTCGTTTGGCGCGGCAAGAACAACACGTTCTACTTTCCGCTGGCCACGTCGATTGTGGTCAGTGCCGTTCTGACGCTGGTGATGTGGTTGATCAACCGGAACGCTCAACGATAAGCGGAAACACCGCTGTTCAATTCCCCGCGGTAGGCGGCGAGCATGCCCGGAATTTCAAGCAGGTGAAGCAGCACCGCGAGCCCGAGAGCCAACGGCAATTCCCAAAGCTTGACCTCGTAGTCGCGATAGCTCCGAAGACACACCAACCAGGCGTCGATCAACTTCCCTAAGCCGATTAGGGGAATCGCGGCGAAACCCGTTCGAATCAGCCCCGCGTAGGGCAGGCGCTCATCGGCGAGCCGCGTGGCCACGGTGCAAAAACCGTGATTGCGCCGAATATCCCGCTCCATCGCCCAGCCTTCGAAGTCGTGGACGACGACCATCGCCGGCTCGAAGCGCAGTTCGCCTCCCGTGCGCAGGATCGACTCCGATTGAATCCGCCCGGCGAACGCGCCGAGTCCCACCGGCAGCGGGTGCGTCCGATAGATCTCGCGGCGGTAGCAGGCCGCGTTGCCGGAGACGAATCCGGAGACGCCGGCGGCGCCGGGATCGATGTAGGCGCGCGTGAGCAGACTGAGCAAACGTTCCAGCCGCGTGCGGCCGGGGTACATTGTTTTCGCACTAACAACCGCGGCGTTTGTGTTGCGCGCGATGTGCGTGCGCAATGCTCGAAGCCAGCCGGCGTTGGGGATGCAATCGGCGTCGACGAGCGCGATCCACTCGCAGGAGGACGCTTCCACGGCGAGGTTTTTCAATTCGTACGAACTATCGGCCGCGAAGAATTGGAAGCGGCAGTTTGGAACGATTGGAAAGAGATCGGCCGGAACTGCGTTGCGAAGGCTCTCCGCCTCGGCGACGATGAACTCATCGGCCGGGACATCGTCCTGCGCCGCCCATGCCCTCAACGCCGTGCGCAAATCGTTCCACGACTTTGCTTCGCCCGCCGCGTGGTCCGACGTGACGACGACGGTCAACCGCGAGTTGTTGTGATTACTCATTCTGTCCGGCAACCTCCTTGTGCCTGCTCGCCCAAACCGGGCGATTGCCAATCATGTGCGTTACGGATGCGAAAACACTGACCCCAACGTCAATCGCGGCCATGAACGGAAACCCTATAGCGAGCGTTCGCAATTCGGCGGCGCGCGGACGTCCCTTGGCGAGTGCACTGCCAATCGCGGCGGCGGCTGGCGCGGCGATTACGGCTAGCCACACCGGGCCGATCGAACCCGCAAGTGCGAGCGCCGCCACAACGAGCATCACGAAGCGATCGGCGTAGCCCAAGCCAACCAAGACCGATTCCAAGCCACTCGCCTGCCCCACCACCGAAGCCATACCGCTACTCCAGCGTTGGCGCTGATTCCAAAAGAAGCGCAACGAATCGGTCGTACGGTGTTCGCAGATCGCGTCGCGGACGAATCGGAGCGTTCCGCCGTTATTTGCCATCGCGAGGGAAACCGCAGTGTCTTCGCTGAACGTACCGCGTGGAAAACCGCCAGCGCGCACAAGCGCGTCACGCCGGTACGCGCAGTTCCCGCCCCCGACAGGAGGGTTCAAATCAAGGCGATCCTTGGCCGCGAGATTGACGAGCTGATGCGTCCAAGCCTCCAGCGCCGCGTAGGCGGACACGATGTTGCGCGGAGCTACGACGGGCTTCGTATATCCGCCGACCGCGGCGACTCTCGGGTCCGCGAAGGCGGCCGCTAATTTCCGCAAGCAATCCCGGCGAGGACGTACGTCGGCGTCGAAAACGGCGAAGATCTCGTATCCATCGGCACTCTGGAGTGCGCGATTCAGCGCTTCGGCTTTGCCGACGTTGGCGCGTATCGTCAGCAAGGTTGCATTGGGATTCCAGGCGGCCCACACCCGCGCGAGCGAATCGCTCGCGTCCGCCGAGGCGTCGTCGATCAACGCGATCCGCAGCCGATCGGGCGGATAGTCAAGATCGTCTATGGCGTCGAGCAAATCGGGCAGCGAGGCAGCTTCGTCGCGAAACGCGACCGCCAGCAAGACGCGCGGCACGCAATCGTCCGCGAGGGCGGCGCGCGGAGGAAGCCAGGACGCAATCACCCACGATAACCGGCGCAAAGAATAGCCCGAAGTTCCCCTTGGCAAAACGGGGCAATCGACACACTCCAAACGAGTTAGACGAAGAGGAGGGTGTGCGGCGCTGGGAACAAAGTGTTAGTATCTATCCAATAAGAT
>VFZW01000212.1 GCA_016871055.1 Acidobacteriota bacterium | reverse complement strand
ATCTTCTCCGCCAGTTCGATACCGCTGATCACAATGGTCGCCGACTCAAGGCTCTTGAGTCCCAGCATCGGCCGCAACCGCTGTTTCATCCTTCGATGGCACTCGGTTGCCAACCTTCCCAGACCGCCGACAACCAAGCCCACAGGAACCGATCAGCGGCCGTCAGCTTCGGCCGCTGCACCGACCGTTGCAGAACACCGAGTTGATGGCGGAGGGCCAGAATCTCAAGCTGACGCGCCGGTCGCTGGCGAAAGAAAGCCAAGAAAGCCGCCGCCAGCGCCACCAACGGAGGCGAACAAGGGAATCGAAGGAAGAAGGGCAACCCTCAATTTATCAGCAACTTCGAGGTTTGCGAGAACCACAATCAACGCAGCCCGGCCCTCGGATCTGCCAAGTTGGAGCGAGCTCTGCCGGCGCATTGGCCTTCGCAAACCGGCACTCCTTAGAGTTAGCGACACGGGCGACTCCCCCTTTGCCGCCCGCATCTGGCGGCCCGTTGTCGTCACGCCCGCTGCCACGCTCGCAGGCCTTCCCGCCGATCAACTCGAAGCGATTCTCCTGCACGAACTTGCACACATCCGCCGGGCCGATTACGCCGTCGAACTCGCTCAGCGCATTGTCGAGACGATATTTTTCTACCATCCGGCCGTTTGGCTGCTTTCGTCCGCCGTGCGTGCCGAACGCGAACAGGCCTGCGATTACGCAGCCGTGCAAGCCGGCGCCGATCCCGCCGCATTTGCTCGCGCGCTGATGACGCTCGAAGAGTTGCGTGCGCCACAGCTCGCGCTTGCGGCCTCGTCGGCTAGCGTGCCTGCGCGAATCCGGCGCCTTCTCGGCCAAGACCGCAATAACAACAGCCTCGTGCCTCTGCTCGCGGTCGTGGCAGTGCTCGCCATCCCTGCGGTCGCACAAGTCACGGCCTACACGCTTTGGTTGAAGGAAGACGTCGCCTACATTATCGAGGCCCCGGAGCGAGCCGCCTTTCAGCGCCTACGGACCGATGCGGAACGCGAGAAGTTTATCGAGCAGTTCTGGCAACGCCGAGATCCAACTCCAAACACGCCGCATGAGAATGAGGCGAGGGAAGAGCACTACCGGCGAATTGCGTATGCCAACGAACGCTTCCCAAAAGACGGCACCGCCGGTTGGAAAACCGAACAGGGACGCACGTACATCAAGTTCGGCCCGCCCGACGAAATCGAATCGCATCCTCGCCAAGGTTACGAACAGTGGCGCTATAAAGAGATCCCCAACGTCGGCACCAAGGTGATCTTCGAATTCGGCGAGCGCCGCAGAATGCAGGCGCCACCGCCTCCTCCGCCACCTCCTCCTCCGCCCAAGAACGAAGACAACGCCGCGCGACTCCAGCGAGAACTCGAACGGCAGCAGCGTCAACTCGAACTCCAGCGCGCCGAAAACGACGCCTTCCGCGTGAAACAGGAACTCGAACAACGGAGCGCGCTTGTCGGCGAACTAAACGCCCAAGTCATCCAACTCCGCCAGCAGGTCCGTCAATTGGGTGAAGACGCCACCGACGTGCAGCGCCTGAACCAAGACATCCAGCGCCTTGAGCAGGAGATCGCACGCCAACGGCCCCAGTAGTATGTGGTAGCATTCCCCGAATGCTCTCCCGTCGCACGTTTCTCAGTTCCCTGGCGGCTCTCGCGCAACCCCGCAAGCCCGGCAAGTATAACGTCCTCTTCATCGCAATCGACGACCTGAAGCCAAATCTCGGCTGTTACGGCGATTCACTCGCCATCACGCCGAACATCGACAAACTCGCCGCGCGCGGTCTAACGATGACGCGCTCCTACTGTCAGCAGGCCGTCTGCAGTCCGACGCGAACTTCGCTCCTACTGGGACGCCGTCCCGACACGACGAAGATCTACGACCTTCAGCATCACTTCCGAGGCGTACTACCCGACGTCGTCACGCTGCCGCAACACTTCAAGAACAACGGCTACGTCACCGCGGGCCTGGGGAAGATCTGGCACGGCGGACTCGAAGACGGTCGGTCATACACCATCCCACATTGGGTTCCGCAGAGCCCAGGTGAATGGGGCTCGGTTGAAAGCGCTACGTGGCAGTCTCGCCGCGAAGCCGCCGTCATCGCGGCCGGCTGGCGGACACCGGCCAACGAACAGGCCGCGCAGAAAAAGAATCGCAAACAGGCTAACCGCCCCCACGTCTTCGAAAACCCAGATGTCGCCGACAACGAACTACCCGATGGCAAGACCGCTGATCAAGCCGTCCGCGCCATCGCCAAACTGAAGGACGAACGCTTCTTCCTCATGGTCGGCTTCTCGAAGCCGCACCTGCCTTTCATCTCGCCGAAACGCTATCTGGACATGCACGCGAAAGAGAAATTCTCGCTCGCGAAGTTCCGTCAGCCGCCAGCCGGGTCGCCCGAATTCGCCGGCCACGTCAACGGCGAATTGCGCACCTACAAAGGTGTGCCCGAGTCCGGCCCGATCCCCGAACCGCTCCAGCTCGACCTCATTCGCACCTACTACGCCGCCGCTTCCTACACCGACGCACAGATTGGCAAGGTCCTCGATTCGCTCGACAAAAACGGCCTGCGCGAATCCACCGTTGTCATCCTATGGGGCGATCACGGATGGCATCTCGGCGATCACGGTCTCTGGCACAAACACACCAATTTCGAACAAGCCACTCGCACGCCTCTGATCCTCAGCGTTCCCGGCGCAAAGACCTCGGGCCGCAAGTCCGCCGGCTTCACCGAATATGTCGACATCTTCCCCACGCTTACCGATCTATGCGGCCTGCCGCCATCGACCGGCCTAGAAGGCATCAGCTTCGCGCCGCTTGTCGACAACCCCGACAAGCCGTGGAAGAAAGCGGCTTTCAGCCAATATCCACGCGGGTCGAAAGAACATGGCGAACTGATGGGCTACTCGATGCGCACCGATCGCTATCGCCTGACGCTTTGGAAAAAACGCGTCGGCGGCGCCGAAGTCGCGGCCGAACTCTACGACTACGAAAAGGATCCCGACGAGCGTCAAAATCTGGCCGCCGACAATTCGTACGCGGCCGCTCTGAAAGACCTTCGCGCCCAGTTCGACGCGGGCTGGCGCGGCGCCCTGCCGCGTTAAGCCAAGCGGTGCAAGTAGCGGTCGATCGCCGCGATCTGCTCTTCCACGCGGCTTCGATCGCGCGCATCGGGCGCGAGCGCCAGGTACTGCTCGAAGTCCGATTTCGCCGCCTGATACTTGCGCAACTCCACGTTGACGGCTCCGCGCAAAACGTAGCTGTCCGCATCGCTCGGAGATGCTTCGAGCAGCAAATCCAAAATCGACGCGGCCTTCTTGTAGGACTTCGAACGCAGATAGATGGACCGCAAGTTGTTGAGCATGCGGATCACGATTTGCTGGTTGCTCACGGCATCGAGAATCCCCGGCGACGCCGAGAAATCCATGCCCGAGACCTGCCGGGCGAGATCGAAACATTGCTCGTCGTCCAGGAACTGGCCGTTGTTGAAGACATCGATGAACGTGTGAAAGTCGTCGTCGTCGTACCGCACGAGGAAATGACTGGGAAGACCGACTCCGCTCACCGGAAGTTCCAGCCGCTCGGCGATTGAAAGATACACGACCGCGAGCGAGATCGGAATTCCCGACCGAGACGCAATCACTTCGTTGATACAGCTGTTGCGCGGATTGTAGTAATCGGTCTGATTGCCCCCGAATCCCTGCTCGCGGAAGAAGAACTCGTGAAAGACTTGCAACTTCTCAATCGCGTCGTACTCCATGCGAATCCGCGCGTCGATCTCCGCCGCGTACGAATCCAGAATGTCGATGAACGGCCCCGGATCGAGATTGGGAAACTCGATAGAGGCCAACTCCAGCGCTGCCAAGTCGAGCGGCGCGTCGGAATTTTCACGATGTAACAGGTCGCGAAGCGTTTCCATGGAGGCGGACGGATCCCATGCCGCTAGAATAGCAGATCGCCGCGTTTGCCCCAAACGCGATAGTACTATTACGATTCTGGCTCGGCCTGTCGCAAATAGGCGTCGTTGCCGGAAAGCCAGTCGCTTCGCACGGGCGCGAACAGATCGAATACAAAGGAGTCCTCCAAAACGTCCACTGCGTGAGGAACGTGCGAGGAGATCTGCAGCGCTTCGCCCGCGTTGACTTCGATCTGTCGTCCCTCGGAGTGGAACAGCAGTTTACCAGAGAAAACGATCGAGACCTGTTCGTTCTCGTGATGGTGCAGCGGCACGTGCCCGCCTTTTTTCAATTCCAGTTTCGCGATCGTGATGCGGTCGGTATGAACGACCTGCCGCGCAAACGACGGGTTCATGACTTCGACCGCTATATCGTCCCAGCGATGGAGCTGCATAAGACCAGCGAGTGTATCATGAGAGGGTGACTCGTTGGTATCGAAGGACTCCGGCTTCGTGACCCCCCCGGTGGAGTATACGCTGCCCCTGAATGAAGCTAAGGGGATTGGTTCTGTGATCCTAAAGCCCGACTCGACGGCATTGATCGCGGGCGTTGGCATTCATCCATTCCAGATCTGGCCGGACGACCGAGGCTACTTCCTCGAAGTGGGGCGCACCGGCGAGGGGGCGATCGCGGCATTTCCGTTCGAGAGCACGCAAGTATCGGCCGCGCTTAGCTACCCCGGAACTATCAAGGCCTTTCACATTCATCGGTTTCAGACCGATTGCTGGGTGGTGGCCGCTGGCATGTTTCAAGTCGCGCTAGCGGATCTCCGCGCCGATTCGCCGACTTTCGGAAAGATCAACACTCTCTATGTTGGCTCGCTGCGTCCGTGGAAGATCACGATTCCGCCCGGTGTCGCCCACGGTTACAAAGTAATCGGCGCCGAGCCCGGCATGTTGGTCTACGTCACCGATCGTACCTACAATCCCGACGACGAAGGCCGCATCGCCTACGATCATCCGGGCATCCATTACGACTGGGAGTTGCAGCACAAATGAAACTGCTCGTGACGGGCGGCGCCGGGTTTATCGGCTCCGCATTCGTGCGCCAGGCCCTTACCGGCGGCGATGTGACCGCGCTTTGCAACGTCGACGCCTTAACCTACGCCGGCAACCTGGAGAATCTCGCTAGCGTGTCTCCCGACCCGCGTTATCGCTTCGAGCGCGCCGACATCGCCGATGCCGCGGCAATCGAAAATATCTTCGTGTCGTTCGCGCCCGACGCCGTTGTCCACTTTGCCGCCGAGTCCCACGTTGACCGCAGCATCCTCTCGCCCGAGCCCGTGATCCGCACCAATTTCAACGGTACGTTCACACTGCTCGAAGCCGCGCGCCGCCACAAAACGGAGCGGTTTGTGCACGTGTCGACCGACGAAGTCTACGGCTCGATCGACGAACCGCACGACGCCGACGAAGGCTATCCGCTAAAAGCCAGCAGCCCGTATTCGGCCTCGAAAGCTGGAAGCGATTTGCTCGCCTTGTCGTACTTCACCACCTACAAAATGAACGTCAGCGTAACGCGTGCGTCGAACAACTACGGGCCATATCAGTTCCCGGAGAAGTTGATCCCGCTGATGATCGCCAACGCGCTCGAAGGCAAGTCGCTGCCGGTCTACGGCGACGGCATGCAGATCCGCGACTGGTTGTATGTCGACGATCATTGCGCGGCCATCGATGCCGTGCTGCGGCGCGGCCGTGCCGGCGAAGTCTACAACATCGGCGGCAGCCGCGCGCTTCCGAACATTGAGGTCGTGAAGCGCATTCTCGCCGCGACCGGCCGCGGCGAAGATCTCATCGCCTACGTGAAGGACAGGCCGGGACACGACCGCCGCTACGCAATCACCAGCGAAAAGGTGGAAACCGAAACGGGCTGGAAGCCGCGCGTTGAATTCGAAAGCGGACTTGCTCGCACAGTGGCCTGGTACCGCGATAATCCCCAGTGGATCGCTAACGTCCGCAGCGGGGCGTACCGCGACTTTTACGAAAAGAACTACTCCAACCGATAGCCTATTCGGGCCGGGGAATCCGCGGCAGCAGTCCGTCGATTCGTGCGCTCGCCAGAGCGGAGCCGAATCGCATTAGGCCATTGAGTACGAATCCAACGCGGACGACAAACAAGTGCAAACCTTGGCGCACCGGCGGATCGCCATCGCACTGCGCGAGATGCAAGTGCCACAGTCCTTTCCTCGCTGGATCATGCACCGCCCCGCCGATTACCACCTCGACGCCAACTGGCGATGCGAGCGTGACCTCCAGAATGTCGAGCTGAAAAACTTGCGTCCCCGTCTCGAAGTCCTGCGCGAAGAAGAGAATCTCGCCGGAGGGGACGTTGCGAAATCCGCCGGAGTCGCCCTTGAACGCTTCTACTATCAGATTCTGAATCATAAATTGCCTTTCAAAACAATCAGCGAAGCCCGAGCCGAAATCGGGACACTACCGCTGACGCAGAGCGCGTAACCCCCGCAATCGCTCGCGCCGGTCCTCGATTGCATGCACCTGCCGCTCATCCAGGCCGAAGTAGTGCCCCACTTCGTGCCAGACCGTGTCGGTGACGATACGCCTCAGTTCCTTCTCGGTACGCGCCATCTCCTCGTGCGCGCACTGAAAGATCCGAATCCGTTGCGGGCCTTGGTCCTCTTCGAACAGCCCCAGTAGATCGCGTGACGGCCCCCAGTCCTCGACCGAGACCACCAGGTTCCGCATCCGCGCGCGGAACTTCCCCGGAATCTGCGCGATCGCATCCTCCACTAGCGCATCGAATCGTTCCCGCGACAGCCGTATCGCCACTTTGTCAGAATAGAGAGTTACCCCCTCCTTTCTCAACTTCCCATGAGCGAAATCTCCGACCTCCCAACGATCGCCGCCAATCTCGGCATCGGGAAACTCGACCGCCACATCTTCATCTGCGCGGATCAGACCAAGCCGAAATGTTCATCGAAAGAGGACTCAAACGAGGTTTGGGAGCACGTGAAAAAACGTGTCGCCGCCGCCGGCAATTGCTCGCTGCGCAGTAAGGCCAACTGCTTGCGCGTCTGTGAACACGGGCCGATCGCGGTGGTCTATCCCGAAGGCGTCTGGTATCACTCGGTAACGAAAGATGTCGCCGACCGCATCATCGACGAGCACTTGATAAACGGCCAGCCCGTCGAAGAGTTTGTCTTCGCGCGAAGCCCGCGCACATGAGTGAAAAGCGCGTCATCGTAGCCATCGACGGCCCGGCCGGTGCGGGCAAAAGCACAGTCGCGAAAGAGGTCGCCGAACGGCTCGGCTACTTGCACGTCGACAGCGGCGCGATGTATCGCGCCGTCGCATTGATGGCCGTCGAGAACGATATCGACCCCTCCGATCACAACAAACTCGTGCCGCTCGCTTCGCATGCCGACATCGTCTTGCGCGCCGGAACGGTGTTGTTGAACGGCCGCGATGTGACCGCGGAGATTCGCCTTCCCGCCGTCTCGCAGGCGGCGTCGAGAGTGTCGGCGATCCCCGGCGTACGGCGCGCGCTGGTGGCATTGCAACAGGACTACGCCAACGAATCCAGCGTCGTCATGGAGGGCCGCGACATCGGCACCGTCGTCTACCCGCACGCACAAGTGAAGATCTATCTCGACGCGAGCCCGGAGATTCGCGCGCGCCGCCGCGTCGCCGACGAAGGCGGCGACTACGAGCGAGTGCTGTGCGAGATCCGCGAACGCGACGATCGTGATGCGACGCGTCCGGATTCGCCGTTGCGGCAGGCCGAAGACGCTCATTTTCTCGATTCGTCCGGCATGGATCTCGAACAGGTCATCACCGAAGTGCTGCGCATCGTGCGCTCGAAAACATCGAATGGAAGAGGAGTCACCAGTTGAGTCAGTTGATCGTAATGAAGTTCGGCGGAACGTCCATGGGCAGCGCCGAACGCATCAAAATCGCCGCGTCGATCACGTCGGAGCAAGCGAAGAAGTCTCGCGTGGCAATCGTCGTATCGGCGATGTCGAAGGTCACCGACCTGTTGCTCGACACGTTGCGCCACGCCGAGTCGGGCGACAAAGCGACGATTGATAAAAACGTTGCAAGTTTGCGCGAACGCCACAAGCAGACCGCCGCCGAACTGCTCGCCGATCCCGGTCCTGTGCAAGATGGAATTGACGCGCTGGCCGCCGAATTCGAACGTATCGCCCAAGGCATGCTGCTACTTGGCGATCGTCCCCCGCGCAGCGTCGACGAAGCGATTGCCATCGGCGAACGCCTCACCGCGCTGATAATCGCCGCGTATTTAGCCGAACAAGGCGCGCCGGCGCAAGCGATCAATGCAGCAAGTGTCGTCGTCACCGACGGCGTGTTCGGCAACGCAACGCCGATCATGGAAGCAACACGCGCGAAAGCGAACTCGCTCATTCAACCGCTGCTAGCGCAAGGCGCCGTTCCCGTAATGACCGGATTCAACGGAGCCACCGTCGATGGTAAGCCGACAACGCTCGGCCGAGGGGGGTCGGACTTCAGCGCTTCGATCCTCGCCGCCGCGCTCGATGCTTCCGAACTTTGGATCTGGACCGACGTCGACGGCATTATGACCGCTGACCCTCGCCTGGTGAAAGATGCGAAGGTGCTCGATGAAGTGACCTACGCCGAAGCCGCCGAACTCGCCTACAACGGCGCAAAGGTACTCCACCCTCGCACGCTTGCGCCGCTAGTTGAAAAGAAGATCCCGGTGTGGAGCAAGAACTCGTTCAACCTCGCCGCGCCGGGCACGAAAATCGTCCCGTCGCTTGAAGAGCCGCCAGGCGCACGCGCTGTCACGTCCATGGCAAACGTTGCGCTGGTCTCGGTCGAACCGGCGTCCGGCGCCATCTCCGGCACGCGGGTGATGGCTCGCGCCATCGACGCGCTCGACATTGTGGGCGCCGAAGTGCTGACGCTTTCCAGTTCGTCTTACCGGCAGAGTTTTTGTTTCCTGATTCGCAAAGACGAACTGCCGGTGGTTTTGAAGAGCCTGCAGGACGCGTTTGCTCTAGAGATCGAACACGGCTACGTGAAGCCGTTTCTGGTCGACGAAAACGTGGGTTTGCTTGCCGTTGTCGGCGAAGGCATGCGCGGCGTGGCCGGTCTTGCTGGCCGCGTGTTTACCGCCGTGAGCCGCGAAGGAATCTCGATTATTGCGATCGCGCAAGGATCGAGCGAATTAACGATCAACCTGGTCGTCAGCCGCGATGGCCTCGAAAAGGCCGTCAAGGCGATACACGCCGAGTGCAAACTGGGGGCCTAGCGTATGTTTTTCTTTCTGCTCGCGGTCGTCGATTTCGTGCACTTCACCGACACGCACGTCATCAAGCTCGACGGTATTCATCCTGAGATCGCCGCCGCGCGCGCGTCGAACGGACCTTCGCGCGCGACGCTGGAGAAGTTCGTTGCCGCATTCAAGCCCGGCAGCGCCGCGTTCGCGATTCATACCGGCGACATGATTGACGCGTGGTGCTTCGACACGGCGTCTGGCGCGCCCGTCTACGGGCAGATAGAGAGTTTCACACGGCCCGTTTCGAAGCTGCAGGTGAAGCTGTATCCGGTGCTCGGCAATCACGACGTCGAGTGTTACCGCCGGAATCCGAAAAATCCGAAAGCGCCCGTCGGCGATCAATCGGTGGCTGCGCAGACGCGTCAAGCATGGCGCAAATCGCTGCCGGGCTTCAGGAAAGGCACATACTATTCATTCGCGAAAAAAGTTGACGGCACGCGCTACCGTTTCGCGATTCTCGACAACGGTGAAGCGGCGCAATCGAACTTGAACGCGCAGATGGAATGGCTCTCCGGCGAGTTGAAGAAGTACCCCAAGGACAAGGTCGTGCTAGCGCTGCACATTCCGATCGGAGCGTCGGATCTCTTCAGCAGATCGCTCGCGGCGGCCGTGAGTGGCTCGTCGAACGTCGTCATGATTCTCTGTGGACACCGCCATACGGACGACATCTCGCCAATCGCGCTCGGCGCGAGCAAACCGGTGCAGGTGCGGACCTCCGCGATGTTCAAAGGCGCCGATCAGTGGCGCCGCATCCGCTTGCACAAGGACAAAATCGAAGTGTCGGTAACCGGTACGCCCGATAGCGTAGCGGCAACCATTGCCGTTGCTCCGTAACCGCCACCGGCTACTCGGCGACGCCGAAAGCGTACTCGGCGAGCAGCTTGCCGCTTGCGCCAAACAACCGCGCTCGATAGCTTCCAGCTGGCAGCCGGCGAGTTGGAATCGACACCGCGAGCGCGCCTTGTGGATTGCGGGCGAGGCCGCCTACCGATTCGATCTCCGCGCCTTTCGGCGTGAAGATGCCGAGCCGGAACGGCCCGGCGACAGTAGGCGGCGGCTCCATCCACAGTGCAATTTGCTTTGCGCCAGACGGTACGCGGATGTTGTTCGTCTCCCCGTCGCGCGCTGCCTCCAGGATCAGGACAGGTAACGAAGACGAGGCGAGTTCTCGGCCGGCCATCTCCTTCTCGAGTGCACCGATTCGTTCTTTCGCGATCTCCCGTTCCCGGCGCGCCTCGGCCGCCAGCCTTGGCTGTTCGACAAGCACACTCCAACCGGCGATGGCCGCGAAAAGCGCCGCGGCCGCAATGCCGACGCCCGCGGCGAATGAACGTTTCGCGGGCGTATTCGCGGTGAACTCACCCGCAGCTACGGCCTCCTTCACCGCGCTCCGCATCCGGTCGAGGGCTTCGACCTCTTCAAAGCACTCCGCACAACCGAAAAAGTGCTCTTCGAACGCCGAGCGGTCGCTCGCGGACATCTCTCCGCGAACGTAGAGTTCGGCCAGTTCGCGCTGGCGTGCTTCCTGGTGGTTCAAGCAATCTCCGTAATGAAGTGGCGGTACTGGGGTGTTTGTAGCATTTTTATTTTTGCCGCGACGTGGTCAGCCGCAAGTAGAATTCACGGAAGCTCTTCAGCGCGCGGGACTTCACGAGCCGAACCCGGTCCGGCATGATCCCCATTTTCGCTGAAATCTCATCGTGGGATAGATCGTCGTAGAATGCGTAGCGGATGATCTCGCGCTCGCGCGGATCAAGCCGTTCGAGCGCCATCCTTAGCGCCTCGCGCTCGGCGCTGTCGACAGTGGGTGACGGCGACTGCGGCTGGCCCGCGGCTTCGATTTCGTCGTAACGGTTTGCCAAACGTTACTGCTCTCGGATGACATTGCGAGCGATGCCAAGTACGAAACCCGGAAGCGCCGCTTGGTTGCGGAGCGCACCATCGCGCAGCGCGCGGATAACCCGCAACATCGTTTCACTCCGAACGTCGTCGGCAGCAGCGGGAGATCGGAGGTCCCGCAATGCGATGAAGTAAATGCGGTCCCCGAAATCGGCGGGCAATCTGCCGATGACTTCCTCGATTTCGACGGGCTCGGGCTCCAGCATCATCCGTCATTCAATCCTATCGAAAGACAACAGCCCGGAGTGAGGCCGTTTGTTCGTGAGTCCTCGGACATAGGAATGGTGCCCTTTTCGTGATTGCTTGGTCTACTGTCTTTCTCCGCGCTTCTCATGGCGCAGTGGCCGCAATGGCGCGGTCCCGGAGGGCAGGGCCTTTCTTCGCCGATAATCGGTGTCGGCATGGTCGCTGTCATTTCGCAAGTAGGATCCTATGCGGCTTCCCCTGGCTCCGATCCGCGGCTGGCGCGCGATGAGCGGGCGCTGGCGATAAAAGAAAAGGCGATCGGCGGCGGCGGAAATGCCGGGCACAGGACGGATAGATCCCTCCGAACTGTGATGAACGAGAATGATTCGCACGCCTCGCCGGTCTAGTTCCGGTTTGGCGGCCGCTAAATCCGCGAGCGCCTGTTTACAAAACGGGCAGCCGGCGTGGCGGAGAAACACCAAAAGGGAGGGGGTGTTGTTGACGATGCGGCTCAACGGGATCCCGTCTTCGGTGCGGTGGCCTTCGAAAAGGCCGCGCAGACTGCCGATTCCCGCGCCGCGCACGGCGCTTTCCACACCGTGACTATCGGCGTCGATCACGCGCCAGAGCAACAAAAGCG
>VFZW01000211.1 GCA_016871055.1 Acidobacteriota bacterium | reverse complement strand
TCTTTGGGTTACCTGCAACAACGTCGCCGTCTACTCCGCCGACGGCAAGCTGATCAACAAAATCGATTTTCCCGAAACGCCGCGCAACATCACGTTCGGCGACGCCGATTTTTCGTCCATCTACGTCACGGCGCTGAAGTCGGTTTATCGCGTGCGCGTGGACGTGAAGGGTTCGGTGCAGTATTGAGCGATGATCGCCGCCACCCGAAGCGCCCCATTCTCGGCGTCGGCGCGCTCATCATCGACGGAGAGAACATCGTCATGATCCAGCGCGGCAAACCGCCAAACGAAGGATGGTGGTCGTTGCCAGGCGGCGTCGTCGAAGCAGGCGAAAAGCTGGTAGATGCGCTGCGCCGGGAGGTGCGCGAGGAAACGGGCCTCGAACTCGACGCCGTGCAATTCGCCGAAGTCTTCGAACGGATCGTCAACGATGGCGAGTACCACTACGTATTGATCGACTACATCTGCCGCGCCACGCCCGGTCAATCGCCGCGCGCCGGCAGCGATTCGAAAGCCGCGCGATGGTTTCATCGCAGAGAGCTCAGCGCGATGCGCATCACCGAAGGCACCCTGGAAGTAATCGAACGGGTCCTCGCCAATCATGCAGCAAAGTAGTCTCGAACTTCTCGAATACGACGAGTTGAAAGCGCTTATCGCGCGCCAGATCAGTTCCACCGCCGCGCGCCGATTGCTCGATCGTCTCGAGCCGTCGAAAGATCGACGGGCGTTGGAGACAGCACACGCCGAGACCGAAGAGGCGCGCGTACTGCTCGACGAATCGGCCGGGCAAAAGGGTTTCACGATTCGCTTCTCGGGTCTGCCCGAGATCGACCAAGGCCTCGCGCGGTTGGGCATCGAAGGCGCGTCGCTCGATGGCAAGGAGATCTACGACATCCTGCAATGGCTGGACCGCGCGGCCGAAGTGCGCGTCGCGATTCAAGGCGCCAACGAGCGGTTCCCACTGCTGCTAAAGCGCTCCGGCGCGCTCGCGGACTTGCGTGCGCTGCTGCGGTCGATCTCCGGCAAACTGCACCCGAACGGCACGCTGACCGACAACGCCAGCGTGGCGTTGGAACGCCTTCGCCGCTCGATGGAACGCCAGCGCGATGCCATTCAGCAGTCGCTTGAAAAGTTCTTGCGGCAGCACAAAGACGAGGGAATTCTGCAAGACGAGTTCGTCACAATCCGCGACGACCGCTTCGTAATTCCGCTCGTCGCCGGCGCGCGATCGAAGGTACCCGGCGTCATTCACGCGGCCAGCGGCAGGGGCGCAACGCTCTTTGTCGAACCGCTGGAAACGATCAATCTCAACAACGAGCTCGTCCGGCTTTCCGAACAGGAGATGCGCGAGTGCCATCGCATACTGCTGGAGATAACCGAAACGCTGCGCGAGCAAGGACCGGCGATCAAGGCGACGATCCACGCACTTACCGAGTTGGAGCTCATCTTCGCCAAAGCGCGCTTCGCGCGGCAGTTCCGCTGCGTAACGCCGCGCTTCGGCGACACGCTTTCCCTCGATCACGCGCGCCATCCGATTCTCGAAGACGTGCTGAAGCAAGAAGCGAAACAGGTTGTGCCCGCGACATTCACGATGGACCGCGTTCGCCGCACGCTGCTGATCACAGGGCCAAACACCGGCGGCAAAACGGTGACGATGAAGACCGCGGGACTGCTTTCGCTGATGGCGCAATCGGGCATTCCCGTGCCGTGCGACGACGCGGAGTTCCCGATCTTCGATCAGGTGCTCGCAGACATTGGAGACAATCAGTCGATCTCGGAGAGCCTGTCGAGTTTTTCGAGCCACGTGCGCCACATCGGACAGATGATTCGTTCGGCGACGGCGGATTCATTGGTCCTGCTCGACGAACTCGGCCGCGCGACCGATCCGGAAGAAGGCGGCGCTCTCGGCGTGGCGGTGCTCGAGCAGTTCCGCGCGCTCGGCGCGTTTACGCTTGCATCGACGCACTTGATGCCGCTGAAAGTCTGGGGAGCAACGCAAGAGGGCGTCGTGCAGGCGTCGATGGGCTTCAACGAAGAGGAGTTCTCGCCGACGTATCAACTGCTGACAGGCGCGCCGGGGCGATCGGCTGGCCTTGCGATCGCGTCGAAGCTCGGCCTGCCGAAAGCGCTGATCGAACGCGCAAAACAGGCGATGTCAACCAACGAACGCGACATCGCGGGCTTCCTCTCCGAGTTGCATCGACGCCTCGATGAAGTGAAGGGCAAGCAGATGGCGCTGGCCGAGGAACGCGTACGAGCCGAGCGCGAAACGGCCAAGGAGCGAGAAGAGTTTCGCAAGAAGGAAGACGCCAAACGCGCGGAGTTGGAGAAGCGCGCCGATGCGTCGTTGAAGCGCTTCGAGCAGCAGGCGCAGGAGATCTTGAACACGCTGCGGCAAAGCGGAACGTCGAACAAGCAAGTGGAAATCGCGCTGCGCAAAGTGGTGCGCGCGCAAGCGGAATTCAAGGAAGAACTACGCGAAGCGATCGCTCCGGAGAAGGACACGACAAAGTCCAAGCTCGCGATCGATGAGGGCTCGCGCGTGCGGCTGCGCGGCATTCGCGAGCCTGCACGCGTGCGACGCTTCCTGCCCAACGGCGATGTCGAAGTCGAAGCGGGCTACATTAAGATGCGCGTGCCCTACGACGACATTGCCGAACCGTTGCCCGACGGGCCTGTCGGCCCAAAACTTCCAAGCGGCGTGACGCTCACTGCCGGCCCGACGTGGGATGTAGTGACGAAGGAGATCAACATCATCGGCCAGCGATGGGAAGAGGCGAGCGATGCGGTGGAGAAATTTCTCGACACGGCGTCGCTGGCGTCGGTGGACCGCGTGCGCATTGTGCATGGGCACGGCATGGGCGTACTCAAGAAGATGGTCGGCGAGTTGCTGCGGCGGAGTCCACTGGTGACGAAACATTACCCGGCGACGCCCGCGGAGGGCGGCAACGGCGCGACGATTGCGGAGCTCAAAGAGCTGTAGCAGCGATTACGTCTTGTGTGCCGTCTGCGACCAGACAGACGTTGATGTCGACGAAATGCCGCGCCATCCGTGAAGCCATGTATTCCGGAGTGTGCCATGAGGTCTGATACCAGTCGGGCATGATGCCTTCGAGCTTGCGCGACCGCGCGTGGAAGAATCCGCGTTCGTGGAGCGCAACGCTTCTACTGGTGTCCAGAGCCTTTGCCGCAACAGCGCCGTGAATTGTCAGCACCAATCGGCCACCCGGCCGCAGCACGCGCGCAAGCTCTCCCAGCCACCGATCCTGCGAGGCTTCATCCAGATGAGTGAACACCGAAATGCAATACACGGCGTCGAATGTGTGATCGCCGAATGGAAGTGGGGGGGGGCAGGCTGAGTGGCATGAAACTCGCCGCGCGGAAACGCGGTGCGGCACCAATCGATCGCCTCGAAATCACAATCGACTCCAGTGAAATCGACTGCCGGGTGCCGATCGAGCATCCAGCGCATAGTGCGTCCGCAGCCACACCCGAAATCGAGCACCCGTGCACGGGCATCGAGCGCGACACTCTCTTCAATTAACATCGCGCACTTCAAGCCGACGTTGCGGAATAGCGGAATCGACAACGACTCGGACACGCGGAAGCGCAACATGGCCGGCGGCAAATCGCGCGGGCGCGCGACGTCCGCAATGGTGCAAGCGGTCCGTACGCACATCCGGTACAACCGGTGATATGCGGGTCGCAGTGCGTCGCGCCACGTCACAATACCGCCAGCACTTCCTCGGCGTGGCCGGCTGGTTTCACCTTGTCAAAGATGTGCGCGATCTTGCCATCGGGCCCGATCACGAAGGTCGTCCGCGCTACACCCATATACGTGCGCCCATACATCGATTTCTCCCGCCACACGCCATACGCTTCCGCGCCAGTGTGGTCGGCATCGGCAAGCAGCGTGAACGGTAGATCGAATCTCTTCTGAAATTTCGTCTGCGCTCTTTCGGTGTCGGGCGAAATACCGATGATCACCGCACCCTTCGCGGCGAACGCCTCCGAATGATCGCGAAACTCGCAAGATTCGGTTGTGCAGCCGGGCGTGTCCGCTTTCGGATAGAAGTACAACACAACCGTCTTCCCCTTGAAGCTCAACAACTGGAATGACGCGCCGGTCGAATCGGTGAGCTTCAATTCCGGGGCTTTTTGGCCAATCTTAATCAAAGGAAGGCACCTTCATCTGCACCCCGCCCCGCAGTGCCGATTGATGCGCGACGATGCCGGGCGCGGTGTACGCCAGCGCCTCATTCACATCCACCGACGGCTTACGCTGATTCAACACGGCGCCGACGAACTCGTGCGTAATAAACGTGTGTGATCCTTCGTGGCCGCTGTTGTGACGCAGCGGCGCGGGCAACATGCCGGTCGACCACCACTTTTTCTCTTCGTACTTTTCCAGCACCGATCCCTGCCGATCGAAACCGCCCGAGTCCTTCTCCTTCAGCGTCGTCCAGCGCACAATCGCCGGACCCATGCCATTTGGGTGATTGAAGAAGAAGCTCATCTTGTCGCCGAAATACTGCGCGCGCTCGGTGCCGCGATGCGCGCCCTTCCACCACACGGCCACGCGGAACGACGTGCCTCGGTTCGTTTGAAACAACGCCGTCTCGTTCCAGAACGGATTCTTGTAGACGTTGTCCTTGAGGATCGGATCGCCGTCGCCCCAACCGATGCACGTCACACTTGTCAGCCGCTCGCCGGTCACGCTGATCAAGTGCGCCGTGCAGTGCGTCGGATACAACATCGGCGGATAGCCATAGCGCCACGTGCGCTCTTTTCCTTCGAAGAACAGCGAGTCGAGACCCGCGTGATGATACTCGCTCTCGCACGCGTACAGATGACCGAAAGCGCCCTCCTGATAGAACTTTCGCGCCGAGATCGTAAGCTGCTGATAGTGGCTCGTCTCGGCCATCATGTAGGTCAGTCCCGTCCGCTTCACAGCGTCTTTCAGCCGCGCGCAGTCTTCGAGCGATGTCGCCGCCGGCACCGCCGACAATACGTGTTTGCCCGCGGCGAAACACCGCAAGGCGTGACGCACATGATCCGGCGCGGGCGTGAAGAGCCCGACGGCTTCGACATTCTCGTCCTTCAATAGCTCGTCGAGCGAGTTGTAGGCCTTGCCGCAATTGTACGTTTTCATCAAGCGCTCGCGACGATCGGCATGCAGATCGGAGACCGCTTCGACAACGGCGTTCGGGTGCTCGTGGAACTGAAAGGATGTGCCGAAGCGCCCGCCAACAATGCCAATCCTCAGGCGGCGGCCTTGCGCGGCGATGGGAAGTAACAAGGAAGAAACAAGTGCGCGACGAGAAAGGTTCACGATGACGATGATAAACTCTTTCGCGATGTCTCCGGCCCGGTCGGTATATATCGCGTTCGACAGATATCCTCTGCCCAAGGGGTCATCCAGCCATATTCGATCGATGACGACGGCGCTCGCGGAGTCACATGGACCGCTGACGCTGCTGTGTCTCGGTGCGCCGGAGTTGCCCGTGCACGAATGCGCTGGCGACATCGAAATCGTCCGGATGCCCTCCACGCACAGCGACGTGCTGCGGCGCGCGACGGCGTTCGCCGAGTTCGTCGCGCATCACGTCACGGCGCGCGCCGCGACGCTTGAGCGAATCGTTTTCCGTGACCCCTGGGGCGGCGT
Source organism: Acidobacteriota bacterium (assembly GCA_016871055.1). Classification (GTDB taxonomy): domain Bacteria; phylum Acidobacteriota; class Terriglobia; order Bryobacterales; family Bryobacteraceae. Next base: position 6,325 of record VFZW01000211.1, on the reverse strand, counting down.
TCCCGCCCTTCGCGCCGCGCCGCGCTGCAAATCGGTCTTCGAAGTCAACGCGCTACCTTCCTGGGAACTGCCCTACTCCCGGCCCGGTTTCTTGAACAGCGCCGCGCTGCAAGCAAAGATCGGCGACATGGAGCGCTTCTGCCTCAGTAACGCCATTGGCATCCTTACCGTTTCGGATGTTACACGCCGCGCCTTGATCAGCGAAGGTGTCGACGGCGCGAAAATCACCACGATCCCAAACGCCGCAAGCGCCGAGTTCTTCGACGCCGATCCCGCCGACAACCCGATTCCGCTGCTGAACAATGGCGCGTGGTGCGGCTACATCGGCAGCCTGCACGGCTGGCAAGGCGTCGAATTTCTGATCGACGCCTTCGCGCAAGCGCGGGTCGACGGCGCACGCCTGGCCATCATCCACAACGGCGCCCACAACCCGCGAGAGATCGAGCGGCGCGTCGTCAACAGAGGCCTGAACGGGCGCGTGCTGATCCATCCGCCTCTCCCGCCACGTGAACTCGCCGGCGCGGTTTCGACGATGCACTTCACGACAGCGCCGCTGATCGAAACCGCGCGCAACACTTATCAAGGCTGTTGTCCAGTGAAGGTCATCGAGTCGATGGCCGCAGGCGTTCCCGTTCTCGCGTCCGACCTTGCCGTAACGCGCGAGTTGATCGGCCACGGCCAAAACGGTATGCTAGCCGAACCCGGCGATTTGCGGGCGTGGGCGCACGCGATTCGCGTGATGTTCGAGATGGAGAACAGACGAATTCACGCGAAGCGATGTTTTTCCTGGCCTGAAATCCATGACAAGCTAAGGAGGGTATTTACCGAATTATGAACCCCGCACCCGCAAAGCCGCTGAACACGCTCGCCGACCTGACGCCCGCGGCGCGCCAAGCGATCGAGACGAGAAAGATCTCCGGCAGTTGGAGCGCGAAAGCATTGCTGAAGCTGCTCGGCGAATTGCAGCGTTGGGACTTGGGCGTCGAAGAGCGCAAGAAGTCGGCGCACAAGCGAGTGATCTTTTCGTGCATTGCAATGGTTGTGAGTATCTTTCTGCTGCTGGTCTTCATTTCATTCGACCTCTGGTACATCGGCGTGGCGCTTACGATCGGCTTGGTTGTTTTCTTCGTCATGTCTTTGCGAGCAAAGTATGCGTTGAAGGCCGTCGATGTGCCCGACGAGTATCGCACCATCATCCGTCCGCTGCTGCGGCAACTCAGCCAGGACATCGATCCGAACGAAAAAGTGCGTGTCGAATGCGATCTTGCGGGCACCACCGAATCGAAGGCCAAAGGCACGAAAGACATCGGCAAGTACTCCTATCAAAGCGCCAAGCTTACGGTGTACGAGGACCCGCTCTGCCATCTGCGCCTCACATTGCTTGACGGCACCGAGGCCGTGTTTTCGATCGACAATACGACGCACAAGGTCGTCGGCACGAAGCGCAATTCCCGTGGAAAAACCAAAACAAAAACGAAGTGGAAGAAGGTCACGACTCTGACTGCGTCGTTGATCCCGCCGCAACGGCTGAACTGGGATGCCGGCAAATCGCAACAACTCGTGGACAGGAGATCCGAGAAAATTACCTTCGCGGAGAAGAACGGAGTGATGGTGGCGAAGCTGCAGAAATACTATGCATTTAAGAGCGCGGGCGACGAGCCGACAGGAACGGCGCCCTCGGCCGATGCGGCTGGATTGTTCGTACGGCTCTATGCCATGCGTCCGGCGGCGGGAGGTGCGAAATGAAATGCCAGTGGCAATCGGGATTGTTGGTGATGCGCGAGTGCGGGCAACCCGCGGCTGGCGCATGCGGAATGTGCGGGCGGTCGATCTGCATGCTCCATGGCGTGCCCGGTCCAAATGGAATCGCGTGCCCGCAATGTGCATCGTCGTCCGACGGCTACGAAGACACCGAAGATACCGAGATCGCCGAGACGCGCGGTCAATACGCGCAGCAGTTCGGAACGGGCGCGGGCTACTTCACACCCGCCGATTCGTCGTCGCTTGGCCGTGGAGGTGCGGCGGTTCCCACGCAACGGCCTTACGATCCTCGCGAGTCTTAGGCCTTGAGCGTTCGCATTCTCTGGATCACCGATCGCTATCCGCCCGCCAAGGGAGGCATGGCTGTCAGTTGCGCGCGCCAAGTACGGGGACTGCGCCGGCGGGGCGTGGCAGTAGACGTCCTATTGCTTGGTACGCCGTTCACGATGGACGTTCGCGTCGAAGAGCGCGACGGCGGTTCCGACATCTTCATCCCGCACGATCCGGAATCGTCGCTCGCACCAAATCAGGCGTGGCTATTCGTGCGCGAACGCCATGCGCGGCGGCCGTACACCAATGTCGTTGGATTCGGCGCCTCCGAGGCCGGCTATCACGCCGTGACTTTCGCCGCGTGGCTAGGTGGCCTGCCTTCGGCCGTCCTGGTGCGCGGGAACGATTTCGACCGCGACTGGTTCGTCCCGCAGCGCGCGGGCCTGGTGCGCGAAGCGTTCGAGCGCGCCACGGCCATCGGAGCGGTGACGGCGGAGAAGGTCGAACGTATTCGGGCGTTGTATCCGTCCAAACGTGTCTTGTGGACGCCGAACAGCGTCGATGTCGCGCGGTGGGAGTTGTTGCCCGGCGATGCCGCCAAACGCGATGAAGTCCGCGGCCTGCTCTGCGCCAATGGCGCTCGCGTAATCGGGCTCTTCGGCGAGTTGAAAGCGAAGAAACGCATTCCGTTCTGGCTGGAGGCGGTGCGCGACCGAGGGCTGCTCGACCGGATTCGGCTATTGACCGTTGGCACGCTCGATCCCGTGACGGCCGCGATTCTAGACGATCCCGCCGTCGCGCCGCGCAATCTGCGGTTGCCGTTTTGTCCGCCCGACGAGTTGGCGGGCCTGTACGCAGCGTGCGATTTTGTCGCGCTGCCATCCATGTTTGAAGGCATGCCAAATGTGTTGCTCGAAGCCATGGCGTGCGGCGTGGCGCCAATCGCTTCCGACGCGGGTGCAATGGCGGAAGTGATTCGCGATGGCGAGAACGGATTTCTGTTCGCCGCCGAATCGCGCGATGCCGCCGGCGAGGCAACCGCGCGCGCGTTGGCGCTTGACGACAGCGCGCTCGCCACGATGTCGGCGGCGGGGAAGCGGCACGTAGCTACGGAGTTTGCTCCCGACCGCGAAATCGAAGTGCTTCTCGAACTGTTGTGAGCGGGCCGCTGATTTACTACGCGCCTGGCGCGGGCCTCGGACACTTAACGCGCGCCCTGGCGATATGCCTGCCCCTGCGCGACCTCGGCATCGATGCACGCATCGTCAGCGATTCGCCGTTCTCCGCCGGCATCGCGGCACTGGCGCGCTGCCCGGTCATCGACATCGATGTGCGAGTCGAGGCGGGCCTCGTGATCACCGATGTGTTTCCCCATGGTCCTCGCGACGAATGGCGCGACACAAGCACGCCGCTGCTTCACATCGCCCGCCGGCTGCGTGTGTCAAGAGCGATGCACAACTTCGCCGCAATCATCGAAGCCGAGCCGCTCGGCATTGAAGGCGCGATTACGCTGGACGGCCCGATCCGCCTTGCGCCGGACCGCATTCGCACTCGCGTGCCGGGCGCGCTCGACCGCGATGGCCTGACGCTCATCGTTCACTCGGGGCCGCCGGAAGAGGTCAATGCCCTGCGCGCGCTCGCCGATGAGGCCGCCGTCGTCATCGCGCCCTTCGGCGGCATCGACTACTACCCAGCCCAAAACCTCTACGCCCGTGCGCGCCGCGTCATCACGGGCGCCGGCTACAACGCCGTGGCCGACATGTTGTGGCATCGCGACAAGCACACGGCACTCGCCTTCGAACGCAACTACGACGATCAACACGCACGGCTCGCGAACTTCTACACTCAGCCGGTCGACGGAACAATGCAGGCCGTCGAAACGATCACGCGCGTCTGGCGTGCTTCTGAATCAGGGCTTCGGTAATATCGACGCCAAACCCCGGTTTGTCGCTCGGATACAAATATCCGTTGGCGAATCGCGGCGACATCGCGGCCATGATATCGTTGCCCTTCTCGCCGACGCCGAAACTCTCCGCCAAATCGCAGTGTGCCGTCGCAAGCACGAAGTGCAGGCCATACAAACTGCCGCCGCGATGCGGGATCAGCGGCAATTGATGCACACTCGCCAGTGCGGCGATTTTGCGCAGCTCCGTCAACCCGCCGCTCCAGGTAATGTCGGGCTGCAATACATGCGCCGCTCCGCGCGCGATTACGTTTTCGAAACCGTAGCGCGTGTATTCGTGTTCGCCGTGCGCGATCTTAGTCGATCGCACGCGCTCGCACAACCGCGCATAACCGGCCATGTCGTCGGGGTTCAGCGGCTCCTCGATAAAATACAGCTTCGACGGCGCCAATCGCTCCGCCATCTCGATCGTGTAGTCGACGTTCCAGCGGCACAACACATCGATCATCAACTGCGCGTCCGGCCCGATTTTATTGCGTGCGGCGGCTATTTCATCCGCGGCCCTCTTCATGCCGGCCGCGCCTTCATGCGGCGACGAATCGATTGGCAGTTTGAACGCGCGGATACCCTGCGTTACGCCCATCTCGACGTTCTTGCTCGTCAAGTACACCGCGACTTTGTCTTTCGTCGCGCCGCCCAGCAGTTTGTACACCGGCTGATTCGCCGACTTGCCCGCGAGATCCCACAGTGCCAAGTCGATGCCGCTTATCGCCTGAATCGCAACGCCTTTGCGGCCGTAGAACAGCGACGATTGATACATCTGCTCCCACAACAGCTCGATGTTTGACGGATCGGCCCTCAGCAGCAGATCTTTCAAATGCGTCTCGATCACATGTACCGCGGCCGATCCGCCGCCACCGAGGCCGTAACCAGTCAGCCCGCCGGTCGTCTTGATTTCGACGAGTATCGATCCCGCCAGTTGCGAAAAAGGCCCGAACCACCGCGTTCGCGCCGGGTCGTGATCGTCCTTGAACTTCGCCGTGCCGAACCGCGCTGTGGGCAACAGCGGCATCACCCACGTGCGAACGGAATCGATGCGCTGCATTCCTTGCGCGGCGAGCGGCATCGCCAAAAACATGCGCCGGTTCAACGCGATACTCCTTCCCACAAAATCTTCAGCGCGCGCTTGCCCGCGTCGTCGAGCTTGAACTTTGTCGCCACCGCCCCGACATCGCCGTTGCGAGGCCCCCGAACCACGTGATTCGAGAATACGCCGCGCAGCACGAGCAGATACTTCAGACCTTCAATGCCATACTGCTCGAACTCCGGCACGAACACCGCGGCCTTTGCGAAGGCTGCCGCCGCTTCACGTTCCTTTTTCTTTTGCCACAGGTCGAACGCACGCGCATACAGATCGGCGGGCCCGGCCGCGGGCATCGAGCCGCTGGCGCCGCGCACCAACTCATCGATCATCGTTTTTCCATGAGCGCCTGTGAACACGCCAAGCTGCGGCGCCTTGGCCTGAAACTCCGAGATGCGCGGCAACGTCACGCCCGCCTCGTCTTTCACAAACCGCACCGCCGGTACTTCGCGATTCAGTGCGATGACATCGTCGACGGAGATTTTTCCGACGGCCTGCAAGAAAATCGGAAGCTTCGACGCCGCCGCGATCTTCATGAAAAACTCGCGCAGGCCAACGCCGTTCGGCGGGAGCGAAATCAGCGCGTGCGCGCCATTCTCTTCCGCGTGCCGCGCCAGCCGCATCGAAAGGTCGATGTCGTCCGACTGCACGCCAATGACAGTTCGAATCGCCTTGCCGCGAGCGGCCTTCAATAACGCCGATGCGCCCGACATCCGCTCTTCCGGCGTGAGCGACCAAAACTCGCTCGCCAACTGCGGCCACGCCACGCCGTGCGAGCCGATGCGCGCCAGAAACTCGATCTGTTTGCCGAGTGTCGGCGCGTCGAAAGTTCCATCGGCATGAAAAGGCGTCTGCGCAATCGGATAAATCCCGCGAAACACGGGCGCGCCATTCGCCGCCAACAGCGGCGCGGCCAGCAATGCTCTTCGTGAAATGTTCATGGTATGAGGAAGCGCCCTCCCGCGAGCATCGCCGCGATCCACTCCGCGTGCGGCACACCGCGATCAACCAGCGCCTTCGATTCCTTTGCCACATCGTACTCTACTCGACGTATTGCGGGCGCACCGGCGTCGATTAGCAGGTACGACGCACGCGGATCGCCATCGTAGGAAAGACTAGCCAAACACATTTGAAATGTTGAAACCATCGGTCGTCTGTCGGATGATCTTGTTGTCAAGACGAGAACAGGAGACTGGCGACCGATGGAAACGTTCACAAAGCTGTTTGGCAGCCTGCTTGTATTTGTATAC
>VFZW01000210.1 GCA_016871055.1 Acidobacteriota bacterium | reverse complement strand
ATGACTACATATAGTAGCAATAAATGTGAGTTAAGCGTTGTCACATCAACCACTTGACGGCGAAAGCGGTGATTCAAAGAGGGCTAAGATCCGTCAGAGCAACACTTTCGCTATAGCTCTTCATCGGGCTCCTGGGTGTCATCGCTCACGCCGCATGGGTCCGCGCGCTCCGGACGGCGTGACGATTCTCGCTCCCAACGAGCAGGCGCGGCCTGATCTGTTTCCGGGGGTGAAGATGCTTTTCGATCTTGAAAACGATCGATCGGAACAGAACGATGTCGCGGCGCGGAACCCGGAGATTGTGGAGCGGCTGAAGGCGCTGTAGGACAAGATGAATGCCGAGGTGCGGCCGATTCAGCAGCCGGTGGCGAATCCGTTGCGGCGTGAACGTAACCGTTCTTCGCTGGTGGTTCGCCGCTCCCATTCCCAGAGTCTGCGATGGTGCGCGAGCAACACGTTGGCGACCATTGCACCAAAGAACGCAGGGTCCAAAGTAGATGTGGGCAAAGCTCGCCGTCTCGCCGCACACCCATCCACAGGGAACCGAAGGTCACAAGCCAGACCGGAACTAGAATTACCGCAGAGCGCACTATTGATCGGCGCGTTATTGCATGTGTTGGTGCGCCGGACCATACGGGCGGACTTGTTGGGAACATTCGGCGGCGCGCGTGCCGCTGTGGTGGCCACGGCCCACCGGAGCGGGACTGAGTAAGGTAGGCTAACCAGATGACTCGCCGCGAACTCGCTAAGTCCGCTCTGCTCTCCTCTTTCCACGTGCCGCCATCCGCATCGCCGGCTCAGCGTCCCGGGGCGGCAAAGCCCAACATCGTCCTGATCCTCGCCGACAACCTGGGCTATGGCGAACTCGGCGTCTACGGCGGCGGCATTCTTCGCGGCGCCGCCACTCCCCGCATCGACAAACTTGCGAGCGAGGGCCTGCGCCTGCTGAATTTCAATGTCGAGGCCCAATGCACACCGTCCCGTTCGGCCCTGATGACCGGCCGTCTCGCGATTCGATCCGGCACCCACACGGTGCCAAGCGGGGGTGCGCCCGAAGGGCTGACACTCTGGGAGGTTACGTTGGCGCAACTCTTGTCGGGCCAAGGTTACGCCACTGGAACCTGGGGTAAGTGGCATCTGGGAAGCACCGAAGCGCGGTTTCCCACCAATCGAGGTTTCGACGAATGGTATGGCATTCCGCGCTCTTACACGGAAGCCCTATGGCCCGTGGCGAACGACACGCGTTCACTCTGGCCGTCTATTGGTGCGAAACAGGGCTGGGATCCTAAGCTCGTTCCAGCCGAACACATCTACGAGGCGCGCAAGGGGGAAAAGGCCCGGCATGCCGCCGACCTGGACGTGGAGCAACGGCGAAACATGGACAACGAAATCACCAAACGCGCCATTTCGTTCATCAAGAAGAACGCAAGCGCCGGCCAGCCGTTTTTCGCCTACGTCTCGTTGTCGTTGGTTCACATGCCGACGCTGCCGCATCCGGAGTTCGGGGGCAAAACGGGGAACGGGGATTGGGCCGACTGTCTGGCTGAACTGGACCATCGGACCGGCCAGATACTCGACGCAGTCAAGCAAGCGGGAATCGAAGACAACACGATCGTCATTTTCACGAGCGATAACGGTCCGGAGGCGACTCATCCCTGGCAGGGTGACAGCGGTCCCTGGCGCGGCACTTACTTCACCGCCATGGAGGCCTCGCTTCGCGCGCCGTTCCTCATTCGATGGCCAGGCAAGATCCCCTCTGGCGGGGTGAGCAACGAGATCGTCCACATCGCCGATTTGTTCACAACGCTCGCTCGTGCCGGAAACGCCGAAGTTCCGAAGGATCGCGCCATCGACGGCGTGGATCAATTGGCGTTTTTTCAGGGCAAACAGGAACGGTCGAGTCGCGAGGGGTTCATCGCGTATGTGTCCGACCGAATGCATGCCGTCAAATGGCGAAATTGGAAAATGCACATGATCTGGCAGGTGAACATGTACGACCCGCCCCAGACGCTACCGCTCCCCAAGATCGTCAATCTGCTCACGGATCTGAAGGAGGAGCGGGACGTTCGCTCTCACAACAGTTGGGTAAACCACCCGATGACGAAACTCCGCACTGATTTTGAGGAGAGCCTGAAACTGTATCCACCGATCCCAAAGGGCACGCCCGACCCGTACTCTCCGCCACGCCCGGCGAAGTAATGGGTTGCAGTCGCCGCTGGGAGTTGGGACATTTCGACGGCTGAAGGCCGCGAGGATCTTTCCCGGAACCCCCTGTGTGCGCCATTTTCCGAGTGGACGATCCACAGTACGCGCATTAAACGCTGTGATGTCCTACGCGATCTACATTCTGAAAGGGCCCGTTCTTCGCGGTGCAATGCCGAGGCTGGTTGGATTCGAGCAGTGTCTGTCAGCGGCGCAGTGGCGGCCACTGCCGAGACCGCCAAAACCAAGTGGCTCAGTCGATTCCAAACTGAACAACATCGCCCACTGCAGACGGTTCAGGAGGACTCGCACCAACTCGTTCTGGCTTAGACCGCGGCCGTCGGGGATGCCACTCCAGTCATTCCTTTACGCCCAACTTCTTCTTCAGCCAGCCGGTTGTAAGGTACTTTACGACGGCGAACGGCTCGCACTTGCCGCTGGCGGAGGTGAACTCGATCGGTCCTACAGCCCGCGCAACCTCTAGGGCCCTCTACAGCCTGCCGCGAACGTCCTTCCCCTGACTGCGCAAAATTCAAGTCGCGCCCGGCGCGATGCTCCGCCAGTGCCACCGCCTTGTGAGCCAGTAGTAGCAGTGTCACACGATGCTCGCCCGCCCTGGTTGACCAATCGAGGGCTGATTATCACTCGATTCCAGCGTCACACTCTATTCAGGTTGCGCGACATCCAATTGGCTGCGAAGTCGACCAGTTCCGAGGCGCGCAGCAATTCGGCGCGGGCATTCCCGACCAGACCACGGTTGCCTCCGTGGTTCTTCATGAAGTCCGTGAGGATGTCGGCGAAGTAGTCTTCGCCGGGATAATCGGTGATTCCGTCACTGTCGTCCAGACACTCCACAACACGAACTTGAGGCTCTCCCGGTCCGGCAACGCGGCGGTGGCGGCGGACGCGCCGCTTATTTGGGAGATCGGTGAGGTACTCGGCGTAGTGGAACAGCGTTACGGTGTTGCTGTCCGCCCCGAGGCGCAGGACGAAGCCATCAAGATCGACGAGCTGCTGTAAGGGTGAACCGGGCCCGTAGTAATCGTTCCAAGGCACATCGCGGGTCAAATCGAGAGCCCTGAGACCACGCGCGCCGAAACGGCCTTCCGGATGGTCTGATACGCAAGTGCCGGGCATTGTGCGAAAGACCTCGGCAAGCACTCCTACTTCCGGATCAGCTGGGGTTTGTTCGGCGTTGAAGGGCTCTGCCTTGCTCAGCAACGCCAAACGTTCCTCTTCAGGGCGTGCATTGATCCATGCCCAATCGTCGCGCGCCCCTAGCACCATTAGGAGGGTCCCCGATGGTGTGACGGCCGCATCGAGTGCGCGAACGACGGACGCAGCGCCGCCATCGACGGCGCCGATTGCGCGCATTGAGGCGTGGAGCATGACGGTTGCTCCGTCAGGTACACCCAAGTGCCTTAGATCCTTGACCAAGTCGGCGATGGTGAGCATTCGTGCGGCGAAATGTGGGCCGGGCGTTCGACTACTACCTTGGCGCTGTCTCCTGGCTTTATCTTTGCAGACCCCGAGTGTCCGTTGGCGAGTTCTGTGGGTGGCGGCCATTTTGGAGCGGGCGCACCGTGGACCGCGTTCGGCGCGACTTCGCGGCGTGCCAGAGGTCCCACTTTGCCTGCAATCGCAGCCAGATTTCCGCGCCCCATCTGGTCAGTTCCTGAAGGAGAAGCGCCGTCTCCGCGCTGACGGCACGGCGGCCGTTAACAATGGCCTTGAGGCGCTGGAACGGTATGTCCATCCGGGCCGCGGCTTCAGACTGCGATACTCCGAGTGGCTCGAGAAACTCTTTGCGTAGCATCTCGCCGGGAGGGTGGGTGGGGCGATTGGATGGCAATATCGTCATCTCCTCAATGGTAGTCGGCGCGCCGCATATCGTGGGTATCTTGTGCGTCGAAACGGAGTACCACTCGAAGGATCGCGTCCGGATACAATCACCTATATGTCCGGACGTTCAACGATTCGATGCCGGAGTCGATCGCCACGGGCTGGTCGTGGGTGAAGAGAATTACCAATGAAACCTGAATACGATTTCAACAATGCCGAACGAGGGAAGTTCTTCCGTCCGGGAGCCGTCCTGCGCATGCCCATCTATCTTGAACCGGAAGTGCAAGACTATCTTGCCGCTAAGGCCGAGGCCAAGAATATTGATCTCGACGACCATGTCAATGAACTGCTGAAGCAGGAAATTCGGATCGCTGAATCGCTGCGTTAGAGTTGTCGCCTCTCGCGCGAATTCCTACTTGTAGATCAGATACTTCGCGCGCCGGGCCTGAAACGCTTCCAGTTCGTCGGCGCCTTTGTCCATGATCACTCGGGGATCGTCGCCCGCGGCAAGGGCCGCGATGACGCCGGGGTTGCCGATTAACTTCTTGTTCACCGCGAACTCGATCTTGCCGGGATACAACTTCTGCAGCGCCGCGCCGAGTTCGAGACCCAAACGCGTTGCCTGAAACTCGTCCCGGTTTGTGATCGAAAACTTCACGCCTTGCACCATTTGCCCCTTGAGGTTCGACTCGGTGGGCGTGAATCGGGTCGGATATACGCGCACGCCGGGGATGCGGCGCGCGTTGAGGTACGCCGCCAGTTTCGAGCCGTCGATGAACACCGCACCCACATGTTCGAACGGCGAACTGGTGCCTCGTCCGACGGTATAGTTGCGCGAGTACTCCAGCAGCGCGACGCCGGGAAACAGCAGCGCCGCTTCGAGCGATCGAATATTCGGCGAGGGATCGACCCAGAGCTGTCCCGTGGAATCAAACCAATCCCCGCGCTGATAGCCCTTCATGGCCACCACTTCGAGCGATCCTTTCATACCGAACTCGGCGTGGAACATTTTGGCGAGTTCCCCCACGGTCATGCCGTGGCGCGTGGCCAGCGTGTGAATTCCGACGAAACTCTCTTCTCCTTTGGCCAGTACCGGTCCTTCGACGCGGGTGGCCGAGATCGGATTGGGGCGGTCGAGCACGTAGAATGGAATGCTCTTTTTCGACGCCTCCTCCATACAGGTCAACATCGTGCTGGTGTAGGTCCAAAAGCGCGAGCCGATGTCCTGGAGATCGTAGACCAGCACATCGATGGTGGCGAGCATTTCGGCTGAAGGACGGCGCTTTTCATCCCTGTACAAGCTCCAGATTTTCACCTTGGTCTTGGGATCCATCGTGTGCTGTACCTTTTCGTGATCCTCGATTCCGAAGATGCCGTGCTCGGGTGCGAAAATGGCCGTGAGTTTCACGCCGCCGGCGACCATTGCGTCGATGTTTCGCCGCCCGTCGCGGGTCACGCCGGTGTGATTCGTAATCAGTCCGACCCGCTTGCCCTTGAAGCGCGCGAAGCTCTCCTTCTCCAGAACGTCGATGCCGGTTACGACGACGCCGTTGCGAATCGCATTGCGCCGCACGCCGTTCATGGTCTCGTTGTATCCGGCGAGAACGGCGCCCGGTGCGTCGGTGCCGACGGCAGCCGCGACGATCGTGGCCACCTTGGCGCGAAGGGCGGTGACTGGGGGTCTACGCTTGGGGTGCACGCTGTTGGCAAGGAGAATGACATAGGTGTTCGTCGCAGGGTCGATCCACATCGACGTTCCCGTGAAGCCGGTATGTCCGACCGAACCGATCGGGAAGAGTTCGCCCCGATTGGCGGAGAATTGCGAGTCCATGTCAAAGCCTAAGCCGCGAAGGGTATGTTGATCGGCCGGCGACTGCGGCGCCGTGAATTTGCGGATCGTGAGCGGACTGACCAGGCGTTTGCCTTCCAACTCGCCGAGGCCCAGCACCATGCGGGCGTAGCGGGACAGATCGTGCGCGGTGGTGAACAGGCCCGCGTGTCCGGCGACGCCGCCCATGAAACGCGTTGTCGGATCATGCACGACACCGCGTAGCGGCGCGGCCATCTTCGGATAGTGCTCGGTGGGAGCGATGCGCGGGCGCAGCGCGGCCGGGGGATTGAACTGCGACTCGGTCATCCCAAGCGGCGCAAAGACTTCTTCGCGCGCATAGACATCGAGGGGCTTGCCGGAGAGCTTGTGGACAATCTCGCCGAGCAGGATGAAGTTGATATCGGAGTAGACAAACCGTTCGCCCGGTGCGCCGGTTGGTTTGTCGATCATCGCCAGGCGGATTCCGGTCTCATAGCCGCTCCATTCGGGGACCAGATCGACGTCGGGGCGCAGCCCGGAAAAGTGGGTCAGCAGCAAACGCACCGTGATCGGGCTTTTGCCGCCTTGATAGCCGGGGAGGTAGGCCGACACCGCATCGTTCAGACGGATTTTGCCTTGTTCGACCAGCTTCATGATCGATGTCGTCGTCGCCACGACTTTCGTGAGGGAGGCGGCGTCGAAGACCGTATCGAGGGTCATCGGCTCTTTGGCCGGCGTCAGACTGCGGCTGCCGTACGCCTTACGGTGGAGGATCTTGTCGCCCTGTCCGACCCAGAGGACCGCGCCCGGCGCCTGATCGGCGGCCAACGCTTCCTGAATGGTTCGATCCAGATCATCGGAGCCGGCAAAGCGCTCCTGTGCGCCGAGGACGGCGGAAAAAAGAAGGAGGGGGAGAATTTTCATTGATTAAAGTAATCGTTTCGCGATGGCTTCCAACTTGTTGGCGAGAATAATATCTTTCGCCGTAATTCCACCGGAATCGTGCGTCGTCAGATCAATCGAAACGCGATTCCAGACGTTGGACCACTCGGGGTGATGTTCGAGCGCTTCGATTGCGATCGCCGCCGTCGCCATAAAGCCGAAGGCGTGAACGAAGTCCGGGAATTGGTAATCGCGATGGAGCTTGTCGTTTTGAATCGACCAGCCGGGCAGGGAATCGAGCGCCGCCTGGATCTCGGTGGCGTTAAGAAGGGCCATGGCCCTATGGTACGCGGAAACGGGCGCAAAAAAAGTTCGAGGTTGATGATAATTTTTGCGCGGCGTTTACGCACGGTAAGACGCTCAATCGGGAAAGGGCGTTTTATCCGGCACGAACCAGGCACAGTAACGAGTTTATTGCTGCGGTGGCGGCTGGGGGATGAGATCGCCGCTAACGAGTTGACGGCCATTGTCTACCCGGAGTTGCGCCAGTTGGCCCGGTCGCGGTTGGTGACGCAGTTCGAGCCCCCGCTATCGCCCACCGAACTGGTGCATGAAGCGTTTCTGCGGCTCTCGCATCAGCGGCAGCCAGAGTGGGTGAACCGTTCTCACTTTTTCTTTATCGCCGGCAGGCTGATGCGTCAGGTTCTGGTCGATTTCGCGCGGGAGCGCCAGGCGGTGAAGCGCGGAGAGGGCCGGCGCCATCTCCGGTTGGAACGGATCGACGACCTGTCGCTGCGATCCGACGGCGCGATACTGGCGCTGCACGATGCGATCGAGGATCTCGGCGTGGTCGATCCGCGGAAAGCGGAGATTCTGGAGATGCGCTATTTTGGTGGCATGACGGCAGCCGAGATTGGCGAGGCGCTGGGAATTGCCGCCGTGACGGTGTCGCGGGATCTGCGCGCGGCGAAGGCATGGCTGCGAACGCGCATGGAGTCGGATTCGGCATGAAGCTCGACCGCTGGCGGGAAGTCGAAGCTCTTTTCCATGAGGCGATCGCACTGCCTCCGGAGGCGCAGGAGGCTTGGCTGCGCGAGCGGTGCGGACACGACGAAACGTTGCTGGGCGATTTGCGGCGGTTGATATCGGCCGATGCCACGGGGGGATCAACGATTGAAGGGGTGGTAAGCGAATCCGCGCGCGGCTGGTTGAGCGAGGCGGCGCCGGAGCGTGTCGGCGCGTGGAGGATCGTCGCGCCGCTGGCTTCCGGCGGGATGGGTGAAGTCTATCTGGCGTCGCGCGACGACAACACCTATGATCAACTGGCGGCGGTGAAGGTACTTCGTTCGGGGGAAGGGTTGCTCGAACGTTTCCGGCAGGAGCGCCAGATTTTGGCCGAACTGGTGCATCCCAACATCGCGCGGCTTCTGGACGGAGGCGCCACCACCGACGGCCGGCCGTACATCGTGCTGGAGTATGTCGACGGTGTTCCGATTACCGAACATGCCGGCCGTCTATCGATGCGGGAGCGGTGTCGACTGGTGATTACGGTGTGCGGCGCGGTGGCGTATGCGCATCGAAACCTCATTGTGCACCGCGATATTAAACCGGGCAACATACTGGTGGATCGGGAGGGGAATCCGAAGCTGCTCGATTTTGGCATCGCCAAAATCGTGGGAGATGGGCATTCGATGACGCTAACGCAGAATGCGATATTTACGCCCGATTATGCGACGCCCGAGCAGTTGACGGGCGCGCCGATTACGACAGCGACCGACGTTTACGCACTCGGCGCGGTGTTGTATCGGCTTGTTAGCGGCGCGGCCGCGGTGCGTGCGGGGTTGCCGTTTGCCGAGTTGATCAAGGAGGTCTGCGAACGGGATCGACCGGCGCCGAGTACGGCGGGCGGCGAGCCGGTGCACTTGGACCTGGACCGCATTGTGCTGAAAGCGATGGATCGCGACCCGGCGCGGCGGTATGGTTCGGCGGCGGAGTTGGCCGACGACCTGGAGCGTTTCCTGGATGGACGGCCGGTGGAGGCGCGTCGGAAATCGGTCGCCTATGTCGTGGGCAAGTTCGTAAGGCGGCGTTGGTTGCCGTTGTCCGCGGCGGCGTTGTTGGTCGCCGGGCTGGCCGTGTCGACGGCGCTGGCGACGCGGCAGGCCCGGATCGCCGAGGCGGCGAGAAGGGAAGCGGACCGGCAGAGCATGGTGGCGAAGTCGGCGAGAAGGGAAACGGCGGCGGCACTGGTGGAATCGCAGCGGCAGAAGACGCTGGCTCAAGAGCAGTTCGAGCAAGGGCGCAAGTTGACCCACAAGTTCCTGTTCGACGTGGAGTCGGCGCTGATGGAGGCGACAGGGGCGACAAAGGCTCGGAAGATTCTGGTGACGACGGCGCTGGAGCATTTCGAACAGATCGGTAAAGAGGCGGGCGATCGGAGCGAGGTCGTCGCCGATCTGGCGATGGCCTATGACCGGTTGGCGGATTTGCAGGGTTATCCAGGGGCGCCGAACCTGGGCGACCTGGCGGGGGCGGAGTCCAGCTATAAGAAGTCGATCTATTGGAATCTGAGGTCCGAGCGGACCGTCCGGGCGCGAGCGGTCCTCGGCTACACGTGGACCAAGCTTGGAAGGATCTACGCTTCGCTCAACCGGCCAGGCGATGCGCGAAAAGCGTGGGTGGAGGTCGACCGCGAGTTGCCGCCCGAGACGGCGCCGGGAACCGCCTTTGACCGTTTACGCGTGGCTCGGTATCGAAGTAACCTGGCCCGGATGCGATCGGAGTTCGAGGAGTCGGCGGGAAACTTCGCGGGTGCTTCGGTACATGCGCGGTCGGCGCTGAACAGCATCTTGCGGCAGCGGGACTTGCAGCCTGAGAGTATCGAGATGCACGTCCCGCTGGCCAATAGCTATCAGGCGCTAAGCCGGGCGCTGC
This sequence comes from Acidobacteriota bacterium, assembly GCA_016871055.1. Taxonomy (GTDB): domain Bacteria; phylum Acidobacteriota; class Terriglobia; order Bryobacterales; family Bryobacteraceae. The sequence goes on along the minus strand of VFZW01000210.1, from coordinate 2,390 downwards.
TGATGGCGGACCAGTGCGCCGAGGCTCTTCCGATGGCCGAGGCCGGTATGGCCGAGATACGGAAACTGATCGCCCGCGAAGAAGGCAAGCTGCGGACGCGGAGCCGCATTATTCCCATCGGCATTCAACTGGTCGACGTGCTTCGGCATTGCGAGCCGCCGGTTCGAGACCTTGAGCGCGCGCTGGTGATCGACCGAAAGATGCTGGCGGTCGCGGCCGAGGTGGTGGCCGTGGACAAAGTCGATACACGCGCGAGGAACAATCAGATACAGGTGTTGGAGCGATACGCGGGGCATTTGTACGTCCTGGAGCGCTACGAAGAGGCCTTGGGGCCATATGTACAGGCCTATCAGAGCGCCGCGCAGTTGGTGAAGGAGTCTCCCAAAAACGGCAATTACAAAGGGCGCGCAGGCAACTTGGGATCGCTGCTGGGTTGCCTGTACGTGAAGTTGGGCAGGAACGGCGATGCGCGCGAACCGCTGGAAACGGCGATTCGGTGGATGCGAGATCCGACGACACCGATGGGCGGACAGAGCGAGTTTTTGGCCGACGCGGAGAAGTGTCTGGCCCAGTTCAGGCCATAATCGAAACATGAGCCGCCGGTTGGCCGCCTTGCGCGGGGATCTCGATCTGTTTCCTTCGCCGGACCGCGCACGGCCGGGACTGGTGATTCATGACAAGAACGGGTTCTCGGACCGCCAAATCATCGTGCCTCCGCTGCTGTTGCGCGCGCTGGAAGTGTTCGACGGTGAACTGACCGATGTCGACCTGCGGGCGGCGCTGGCTCGTGCGACCGGCGATTTGGATAACACCAACTTGGCGGCGCATCTCGAACAGGTTTTGTCGGAGTCCGGGTTTCTGCGGGACGAGGTTTTCGACCGCATGCGCGAAGAACGATTCGCGGCGTGGCGGGCGGTGGAACAGATCGAGTATTCCCATGCCGGGCCCGGTAATTATCCGGGGGATCGAGAAGGCGCCGAAGCGGCGTTAGGTACTTGGTTTCGCAAAGTGGAAAGGGAAGCGGCGGAACCGGTTCGGGCGATCGCGGCGCCGCATGCGAGCCCGGAGGCCGTGAGCGACTGCTACGCGGCGGCGTATGGGAGCTTGGCCGCCGGATTGTCGAAAGCTGCGGCGCTCGACAAGACGTTCGTGATTCTGGGCACGTCGCATTACGGCGATATCGACAAGCTGGGGACCACGGCCCGGCCTTTCGTAACGCCGTTCGGGACGTCGGCGGTGGATCATACGGCGCTGGCGGCGGTGCGGGGGCCAGGGGCGGTCGAGGAGGACTACTACTTTTCGATGGAGCACTCGGTCGAGTTCCAGGTGGTGTTCCTGCAGTATCTCTATGGGCCGGATATTCGGATCCTGCCGTTGTTGTGCGGATCCTACGCGAGGAGTATTTACCTTGGCGGAGCGCCGGAGGATAACGATGAGGTGCGGAGGTATCTGGACCGGCTCGGCGAATTGAACGTGAAGTTCGGCGACCGGTTGGTCTGGGTGTTGGGGATCGACTTGGCCCATGTCGGCCGGCGGTATGGAGACGACCGGGCGTATCGCGCCGGTGACATCGCCGAGGTGGAGGCGCGGGACCGGCGAAGGTTGGCCGATATCGCTGGGGGCCGCACCGAGGCGTTTTGGGCGGACGTGCAGGAAGGGCAGGACCCGCTCAATTGGTGCGGGTCGGCGCCGCTCTATACCTTCCTGCGAGCCGTGCCGTCCGCGAAGGGCCGGTTGCTGGACTACCGGGGATGGCAGATCGATCGCGACAGTGTCGTGACGGCCGGCGGGCTGGCGTTCGCACCTTAGGACTTTGGGTCTAGTTTTCGTGGTGGCCTCAAAACGTAGAACTCGCAGTACGAGTCCTCCATGGGCAAAACTACGGCGACTGCCTTACCGTAAAGGTGAGGCATTCAATGATATCCAAGAAGGGTCGCCAGGTATGGGTCATACTCTGGCTGTAATGTTCGAAGAGGTGGCTGGGACGCTACACCAGATCATCGACCCGGTATCGGATCGATCGTTCTTGCTGTTGTCGGGGATCGTGATCGTTGCGGTCGGGATGCGGCTGCGGCGGGCACTGGACTACGTTAACATAATATAGATTATCGGAAGTCCGACGGCCCAGGGCTTGGCCTAGCGGTCACTGCTTCGGCTCAAAAACGAGCATTTTCAGAGGTTGATGAACCGAGTGGATGTGGAGTGGAAGGCCTTTCCGAACTTGAACGAGCGCACCTGGCTCGACAATAAGTTTCTGGGTTCCGGCTTCGATCATAGCGCGGCCGGTTTCGACGAAGTAAACCCGATCGTTTTGGGCGGCGGCTTCGGATATGTCTGAACCGACCTGGATGTTGTAGACGCCTACCTGGAGGGACTCTGTTTCTAGCAAC
>VFZW01000209.1 GCA_016871055.1 Acidobacteriota bacterium | reverse complement strand
TGGCCGCTGAGAATGCGCTGTAGGGCATCTGTGGGCCTCGGTTTTTTGCCGCTTTCGCCAATCCTCAGAATAGGGACTTTAACCACGGGCTGCTAAGTCAGGCGGGCGGCATAGTGCGGCTGCGTTTACCGGCGATACATCGTCTCCCCGTTCCTGCCGCAACCGCGCTAAGATAACAAGCTTGTTCACCTCCATTCGCTTTCGCCTCAGTGTAATGATGCTCCTCGAGTACATGGTTTGGGGGGCTTGGTATCCGGACTTCTCGGCCTACATGGGAAAAGTCCTCAAGCTCTCCGATGGCCAGATAGGAGGGATCTATTCGCTGTTGCCGATTGGCTGCCTGATCGCGCCGTTCTTCATCGGTCAACTCGCCGATCGATTTGTGCCGACGGACAAGCTTCTTGCAGTTTTGCATCTGGCGGGCGCGGCGCCTTTGGCGATCATGGCGACGGCCACCAACTACGACGGCGTCTTGATGTGGATGCTGCTGTGGGCGCTGCTTTATGGTCCGACGTTGGCGCTTACGAATTCGATCTGCTTTCATCACATGCCCGAGGCCGAAGGCGAATTTTCGCTGGTGCGCGTGTGGGGCACGATCGGGTGGATCGCGGTCGGGCTGTTGCTTGGCATCGTGCTGCGCGAATGGATTCCTGGCGCGGTGGGCGGGCTCGGCGGATTCGACGGCATGTGGGTGGCGGCGGGGTTGTCCGCCATTCTTGGTGTCTTTTGTTTCACGCTGCCACACACGCCTCCGGCGCGCAAGAACGATAGTCCGCTGGCGTTTCTGGGTGCATTGCAACTGCTGAAGAACAAAGAATTCGCGATCTTTCTGTGCCTCTCGTTTGTCGTGGCGACCGAACTGATGTTCTACTTCATCCTGACTGGGCCGTTCCTTTATTCGATCGGGCTGCCAGATGGCCAGGCGCCGGCATGGATGGCGATCGCGCAGGCGGCCGAGATCTTCACGATGATCTTTCTGCCGAAGATGTTGAAAAAGTGGGGCATTCGCGGGACGATGGCTGTCGGTATTCTGGCGTGGCCGGTGCGGTATGCGATCTTCGCGCTCGGCGGTCCGCTGTGGCTGGTGCTGGCATCGCTAACGCTTCACGGCATCTGCTATGTCTGCTTCTTCACGGCGTCCTACATCTATGTAGATCAAGTCGCGGGGCCCGAGATTCGTGCGTCGGCGCAGGGTCTGATTGCGTTCGTGCTGCTCGGCGCGGGCATGGTAGTCGGGAGTTGGTTTGCGGGCTATATCGCCGACATGTACAAGAACGACTACACCAGCATCTTCATGGTTCCACTGGTGCTGACGGTCCTATGCGCGGTCGTTTTTATGGCGCTGTTCCGGCCTACGTCCCGAGCGGCGGAATGAGGAGTTTGGCGATCCGGGCGCGCTAGTAGGACTGTGAACTATCTTGCCTACTTGTTGTGCGCGGTCTTAGTCTTTCCTGCAGTGTTGCTGGGCGGCGCGCTGGTGGCGATTCGAACAGCCACGGCGGGCACGGCTTCGTTCTGGGGATTTTTATGGGAGTTGTTCAAAGGGTTCATCGACCTTCTCGACAGTCCCGTGCGTTTATTGGGACTCTTGGCCTCGGTCGTCGTGTTTTTCGCCGCTGGGGCGATAGATGCGTGTCGTGTGCCGGCACACCTAGTGATCGCAGGACTCGGCGTTGCAGCGACGGCGTATTTTTTCTGGCTGACGGGTCGCGAGGCGATCGGGTGGTTTCCGTTCTTCGTACCCTCGCTGATTGGCGCTGGATTGAGTGTCTGGTTCGCCTGCAAACGGTAACATTTGCAACGCTTAAGGCGTTATCGTAGTAGGTAGCTCAAACATGCGCCACTGGGGTATTTTCATCGGCGGACTTCTGCTGCTCGGCCAGTCCGATAGGCCGAAATCGTTCGATCACGACGTGCAGCCGTTGCTGACCAAGAACTGTGTGATGTGCCACAACGACCGTATGCAGTCGGGCGGGATCGACATTCGTCCCTTTACGCAGCCTTCATCCGTCCTGGCGGCGCGCGAACCCTGGGAGCGCGTGGTGCAAAAAATCCGATCCGGAGAGATGCCTCCCAAGGGTCTGCCGAAGCCGAGTGTTGAAGAGATCGCCCGATTAACGGCGTTCTTGGAAGCCGAGTGGGATAAGGCCGACCGCAACACCAAGCCCGATCCGGGGCGCGTGACCGCGCGGCGTTTGAATCGTTCGGAGTACACGAATACGATTCGCGATTTGCTGGCCGTGGATTTTCGCGCGGAGAAGGACTTTCCGACCGACGACTCCGGCCACGGGTTCGACAATATCGGCGACGTATTGACGATTTCTCCGGTGCTGATGCAGAATTATCTGGAAGCGGCCGAGACGATCGCCTCGCGCGCGCTGGGCGCCGATCCACTGCCCGCCAAGCCGGTCGATTTTGAGTACCACAGCAAGAACAAGACAATCCGGCGCATCGGGCGGTCGAACATCGAAGTAACACATCGTGTTGACTGGGACGGCGAGTATGAAATTACCATCGGACTTCCCGGCGAGCGCGCCAAAGATGCCGCGCCGGTGAAGATGGGTTTTTGGATGGACGGCAAGCTCATCCACGAGCGGATGGTCGAAACGAAGCCCTCCGGACTCGTCTATTTCAACCCGTATTCCGAAGAGCACTTCCGCGTGTTCCTGCCAGAGGGCGACCACGTGTTTCGGGCGGGTTTCATCGACGATCCGTATGTTCTGACGCTCGATGATCGGGCCGCGTTCAGCGACAAGCTGAACAAGTTCCTGAACATGATCAAGTTCATCGGACCTTACCCGGCCAAGGTCGAGCGGGCGTCGCGGAAAAAGATTCTGATCTGCGATCCGAACTCCGGGCAGGCCTGCGTATCGAAGATTCTGACGACACTGGCGCGGCGAGCGTATCGCCGCCCGGTAACTCGCGCCGATGTCGCGCCGCTCGAAGGATTCGTCGCGTTGGCCAAGAAAGACGGGCAGTCGGTTGAACAGGGCTTGCAGCTTGCGATTCAAGCTATTTTGACCTCGCCTCACTTCCTGTTCCGTGTGGAGCGGCATCCGGCTCCGACCGATCCGTTGCGTGTGCACAAGATCAGCGATAGCGAACTAGCGACGCGACTCTCTTACTTCCTGTGGAGTTCGATGCCGGACGAAGAGTTGCAGACGCTCGGTGAGTCGAACAAATTGCGAACCCCAAGCGCGCTGGCGGCGCAGGTGAAGCGCATGCTGGCCGATCCGAAGGCGGCGGCGCTGGCGGATAACTTCGCCGGGCAGTGGCTTGAAATTCGCAATCTCGATTCGGTGAAGCCCGATCCAAAGCTGTTCCCCGAGTGGGGGCCGGAGTTGAAAGACGCGATGCGCACCGAAACGCGGATGTTCTTCGAATCGATGCTGCGCGAGAATCGGCCGCTCGGAGAGTTTCTGGATGCGAAGTACACATTCGTGAATGAAGTGCTGGCAAAGCACTATGGGATCAAGGGCGTGACGGGCGCCGATTTCCGGCGCGTTGAATTGACGTCGGCCGAACGCGGTGGCATCTTGAGCCATGCGAGTGTGTTGACCGTTTCGAGCTATCCGACGCGCACTTCGCCGGTGATTCGCGGCAAGTACGTTCTGCAAAATATTCTTGGCGCGCCGCCGCCGCCGCCGCCACCCGACGTTCCGCCGCTCGATGAAGACGCCGTCGGCAGCGCTGGGTCGTTACGCCAACAATTGGAGAAGCACCGGACGAACGCCATCTGCGCGTCGTGTCACGACCGCATGGACTCTATGGGCTTTGGCCTTGAGAACTACGACGCCACAGGAAAGTGGCGCACCAAGGACGGCAAGTTCGAGATCGACTCGGGCGGCACGCTGCCCAACGGAAAGTCGTATAAGACTCCGACCGAATTCCGGGCAATTCTCCGCGAAGAAGTTCCCGCGTTTGCGCGCTGCATGACCGAGAAGATGATGACGTACGCGCTGGGTCGCGGACTGGAACGTTACGACCGGCGCACGACGGATGCGATATTGAAGAAAATGGCTGCATCGAACTATCCGTTCCAAATGCTGATTCAAGAGATAGTGGAGAGCTTTCCGTACCAGATGCGGCGCGGCGAGGCTCCGACAACAGAAACCGCACCCAAACCCAAACAGGTGGCAACACGATGATCACGCAGAAAGCTCTCTCCCGACGTACACTGCTTCGCGGATTCGGTACCGCGATCGCACTGCCGGCGCTGGATGCGATGGCGCCGGCGATGAACTCCTCGAAGATTCCTGGCAAAACGCCGGTCCGTATGGCGTTCGTCTATGTGCCGAACGGCCTCGACATGCGGCATTGGACGCCGACGGAAGAGGGAACGTTCACCGGTGAACTGCCGCGCATTTTGCGCCCTCTGGAACCGCTGCGGAATGAGTTCAACATCCTTTCGAACCTGACGCAGAACGGCGGGCGCGCGTTGCTGGATGGCGCGGGCGATCACGGCCGCTGCTGTGGCTCGTATCTCACGGGCGTTCATGTCAAGAAGACGATGGTCGACATCAAGGCCGGAATTTCCTGCGATCAAATCGCGGCCAATCAGGTTGGCTCGGCGACGCTGTTCCCGTCGTTGCAGGTTGGTCTGGAAGACGCGCGGCAGGCGGGCGATTGTGATTCCGGGTATTCCTGCGCCTACACCAACAATCTCTCGTGGAAGAGCGAGACGCAGCCGCTGCCGCCGCTGCTCGATCCGCGGGCGATGTTTGAGCGGTTGTTCGGCAAGGGGCCGGTGTTGTCGCCCGAAGCGCGGGCGAGGCAGGCGAAGTATCGAAAGAGCGTACTCGATCATGTGACGGCCGATACCAAGAAGCTGCAGGGCGATCTTGGGCCAACCGATCGCCGCAAGCTCGATGAGTATCTATCGTCGATTCGCGAAATCGAAAAGCAGTTTGAGAAAGCCGAAGGCGAGAACGCAAGGATCGATCCCGGCATGCCGAAGCCCTATGGCGTTCCGGCCGATTTCGCCGAACACTTCCGGCTGATGAGCGATATGATCACAGTGGCGTTCCAGGCTGATATGTCGCGAATCGTGACTTTCCTGGTCACGCGCGAAGGCACTTCGCGGCCGTATCGTGAGATCGGCATCGCCGATGGCCACCACCCGCTCACTCACCATCAGGGCAAGATGGAGCTGTTGGATAAGGTGACCAAGATCAACGAGTATCACATGCAGCAATTCGCGGCGTGGATGATGCGGTTGAAGTCGATCAAAGAGGGCGATGCGTCGATACTCGATAACTCGATGATCGTATATGGCGCCGGGCTCTCCGATGGCAACCGGCACACGCACGAGGATCTACCGGTGATGGTGATGGGCCGAGGCGGGAATCACTTCAAGGGCGGCCGCCGGATCACATATCGCAAGGAGACGCCGATCTCGAATTTGTACCTGACGATGATGGACCGGTTGGGCGTGCAGACCGACGACTTCGGCGATTCGACCGGGCGCATCGACGGCTTAAACCTCGGCTAACACCATGCAATTTTTCGGACAAGGAAAGCCAGTGGTTGGCGTGATCTTCGATTGCGATATGGGATCGCGGCCGGAGACGGCGTTGGCGTTGGCGGTCCTTTACGGGCTCGACGGCCTGAACGAGTGCCGTGTTGTTGTCGTGTCGAGCACGCGCTCGAATCTCAGCTCCGCGGCGTATTGCGAAGTGGTCGGCCGGTTCTACGCGGGCGCGGTTTCCGGCGCGTTCGGATCGTTCTCCCGCACGCTGCCCGTGGGTCTGCTGGCCGATGGCGCGATGAAAGACGACACGCCGATGTTGACTGTGCCGCTTTCCCGAAAGAACGCCGAAGGTAAGCCGCAGTACGAACACGGCATTCACAAACTGGTCGATACGGCGGTTGCTCCAGCGTTGGTGCGCAATGCGTTGACGGCGCAATTCGATCAGAACGCGATTGTCGTGCTCGCTGGGCCGCCGACGAACTTGTTGCAGATGCTGAAACTGCGCGATGTGCCCGAGCTTGTGAAGGCGAAGGTCAAGCATCTGGTTGCGGCTGATCCCAAGGGTGCGATGGCGCTAGCGGCGGCCGGGTGGCCGACACCGATCTACTCGATCAGCCCTTCCCTGGGTACGCAGGTGGTATTCCCCGCCGAGGCCGTGGACAAGGAGTTCGCGTGGTCGACGGCGCATCCGGTGGTTGATGCGTATAAGGCGGCCAAAGCGATGCCGTACGATTCGCCGACGTCGGAACTCGCCGCGGTACTGTACGCGGTGCGATCGGCCGATAAGGCGTTTGCGTTGTCCGAACCGGTAAATGGCGTGCGACAGGTGATGCTCGCGCCCGAGGCGAAGGACACGCTGCTGAAGACCTTCATTGAACTTGCGAGCGCGAAGCCAGTGCCGAAGCAGCGCTTCCGCAGGCCAGTTGCCGCCGATCCGGCAAAAGCCAAGCCTGAGCCGTCAAAGCCGGCCGAGCCCGTGAAGCCGTAATCCGCAACGCGGCGGCAGCGCAATTATTGTGATCGACTCTGTTCCGCATTTTCACACTTCTCCTGTGACGCCGGCTTGTGTAAGGCATACCGGCCAAATCACAAGGAGAAATTATGAATACCGTTGGATTGAAAAAAAAACCCAAGCCAAGCCGGCTTCACGCTCATTGAACTATTGGTTGTCATTTCGACATCCGCGATCCTGATTGGAATGCTGCTGCCCGCGATTCAGAAGGTTCGCGAGGGATCGGCGCGCGCTCAGGCCATTAATAATTTGAAACAATTCGGGATCGCGGTGCACAACCTTGCGGATGTCCACAAGACGTTGCCCCCCACGTTCGCCGACGCGGCCAACGCGGCGGGGTTGCCCACTAACGGCGAATGGGATGGATTCAAGGCCTCGTCTTACACGGCGGTTGGTAAGACGTGGACGCTGGCGCTAACGCCGAAGCCCGGTGTGACCGGTACGGAAACGGCAAACGCGACGGGCACCTCCGACGGGCGGTTGTCGATCGTGTGGTCGCCGACACCGGGTTCCTCGCTGGGGCGGATTGCGATGTTCAACGCGATCGCATCCGAACTCACCGCCGCGACCGCGAAGGTGTTGGCTTTGGCGGCGAACGATACCGATCGCAGGGAGTTGATGCGGCAAGCTCTTCCAGCGATCCAATCGCCGGCGACCGTAGCGCAGACGCTGTCAATGTTCGCTGGCCCGGATGGCCGTGTTAGCTTTGCATCGGCCCGCGCAGGATCCGCCAGTTTCGCATTCAGTGACGGAAGTGTGCGGGTGATTCGAATGTCGCTTTGGAATGGAATCGAACGCGCGATGCAGCTTGGCGTTTACGGAGAGAAGTGGGACGCGTTGCCGGGCGCCGACAACGGCCAAGTGGATGCCGCGGATCTTTCGATCTGGCGCAACAACTTTGGGTCGACATCAGTAGCCGTGCCGGACGCACAATTGAACGCCTACCTGCAAGATCTGCTGCGGCAGTGGCAGAAGGCGCTGGAAGCCGGCGACCGCGTTGCCGCGCAGAAGGCGATCAAGACCTATCGCGATGCGGTGGCGACTTCCGCGGGTGCTACTCCGCCGCGGATCAGTCCTTTACACAGTGAAGCGCTGAAGGTTGGGTCGGAAATTCTCTCACCGAACTAACCAGCTTCGTTGCGAAGAAGTAAGAGCCGCCGCTTGGCGGCTCTTGCCGTTAGGACGAGAGTTAAATCGAATTTCCATCCCAGTAATGGCTCTCGTCGGGGATGAAGGTGACGCCGTGGCCGATCGCGACCAACCAGCCGCCAGGAATTTTGGCCCGCGAGGCGGTCATGTTCGATTTCAGAGTTTCGAACTTGAGCGATGGGCCGGCGGGCGCTTCGGATTTCTTGGCGGCGGGCTCAGCCTTGGGGACGGGCGCGGGATCGGAGTCCGGACCTCCAATTGTTTTGTAGTAGCCGGTGATCTCGGGGAGCTTCACATCGTACATCTCGCCGAGGTGGAGGAACCGGAGGCAATCGCGCTCCTCGAACGGATCCTCGATGATCGAGCCGAACGAGAGATTGATACGCTGCGATTGTTGAATACCGGTCTTTTTGTTGACCTTGATCGCTTCGAGTGTTTTGAGAGTTTCGAATTTAGCCATGGCCGGACCTCAGAAATAGAGTTTCAGGGCGAACTGTAATACTCTAGCATCGCGCGTACCTGTAACGACGCCGAAGCTGTTCTGCGAGGGGTCGACGGCGGTTGTGGTGGTCGTTAGCGTCGTGCCGACCGTCGTAAAGCTGGGATGATTGGGCGAGTTGAACGCTTCGGCGCGGAACTGGAAATAGCGGGCCCGGGACTCGAACGGGTAGAAGTGTTTCATCACGGCGGAATCCCAGCGATGAATGCCGGGGCGGCGCAGCGTGTTGCGGCCGAGATTTCCAAACGTGCCCGTAGCCGGGCGACCGAACGAGTTTACGCTGAACCATTGTTGGACCGTCTTCGGATATGTAACGGGCGCGATCAGAAGCGGCCGTTGGTTCTGGGCGCCGCCGATACCGGCGACATCGGTCGACATGACGACGTCGAACGCGGGCCCGGAGTTCATACGCGTGATGCCGGAGAACTGCCAGCCGTTGATGAACCACCCGGTCTGCCGATGACGCGTGAGTTTCGGCAGCTCGTAGATGTAGCTTGATGTGAGAATGTGGGTGCGGTCGAAGTCGGAGACGCCGCGTTCTTTGCGGGCGTTGCTCGTGTCGGGCGGAACGTCGCCGCCGCCGCGGTCGCTGGAGGCGTTGTCGATGCTCTTGGAGTATGTGTAAGCGAGCGTGATCGTCAACTGTCGCGACATGCGGCGGTTGAGGCTGACTTGCAGTGAGTTGTAGGTGGAGTTCGCCGTGGGCTGGCGTTCGGTGATGTTGCCGTAGCCTTGATACGGCCGGAGAGCGTTGACGTTAATCCCAGGGGTTGGCGGTTGCGGCTCGGAATTGTTCAGGTTGATCGGGCGCAGAAGATGAGTGCCCTTGTTGGCCTGGTAGGAGACTTTCAACACGGATCGCTTCGCCATTTCCTGTTCGATGCCGAGGCCCCATTGCTGCACGTACGGCGACTGCAACGGCGTGGCCATGACGGTAAGGTTCGGTGCGGGTTCGCCGGCGAGTGCGCCGCCGCCGGAGGGGTCCATGAATGGCGGCAGATTGATGGTGACGGAGCGATTGAAGGGCGGATTGTCGAAGGCATTGTTGATGAACGATCCGATCAGCGGACGGGTGTAGTTGATGCCGTAGCCGCCACGCAGCGCGGTCTTCTTCCGGCCGGTGATGTCCCAGGCGAAGCCGAAACGCGGCGCCCAGAGGTTGTGAAGATTGTTGGTTATGTTTTTTCCGTAGGGCGAGTTTTTTCCGGCGATGATAAGCCCGTTGAGCGGGTCGCCCGAGTTGGGCACGCGTTGCCCGTTGGCCGGATTGATTCGGACGGCCTTGGCGTGATCGAACAACTCGGGAACGAAGTTGGTCAGAACGTTTCGCGTATCCCAGGGGTTCAAGTAGCTCGAGTAACGGACGCCCATATTCAAGGTGAGGCGTGGAAGGATGCGAAGGTCGTCCTGGAAGAAGCTTTCTACCATGGCAAAGCGAGCGTGTGAAACGACCAGGCGTTCGGCTTCGCTGTAGGTGGAGGGAAGGCCGAGCAGGGCATTGGCAACCGGGTGGCGGCTGAATTGAGTGTTGAAAGCGTACTGACCGTTGATGAGCGGGCCAGTGGGGTTTTCACGATTGCCGCCATAGGCCGCGACGACGCCGAACTTGATCGTGTGCTGGCCCGCGATGCGGGTGATGTTGGAAGAAACATCGAAGTTGAACAGGTTCTTCAACCATGGACGGCCGATGTTGAGAACGGCATAGTTGCCGCCGAGCGAGAAATTGGGAATGGTATTCGAACCGTTGTCGAACAGCTTGGGGAGATCGATGCCGAGCGACTTGCGATCGACCTCGGGGTTGGCGGGATCCAGCGTAATCCGGCGCGCGGAGTAGGTGGCGACCGTCTCGCTCAGCCAACCGGCCCGCATGACTTTGGTGATGTTCAGATTCACATGGCGGCCGTCAACGTTGGCGACGGTGGCGTTGATGCCCGGGATACGCGTGGCCACGGAAGCCGTTTGCCAGCCACCGTAGGGGTTCTTGACGTCCGAGATGTCGAGGGTGGTGCGCCCGTAGATGCGAAACGTTTCGGAGAGATTGTGATCGAGCCGAAGCATGTACTCCCGCCAGAATTGCGTGGCGCCGTTGGCGCTGGTGTAGTTGAGCGTGCCCGGGCCGCGGAAGTTAGGAGCCGGATAGTTATCGAGGAGTTTCTTGGCGATCGGATTGATGCGGCTTCGCGGGATCATGCGATCGGGCCAGGGCGCGAGGGTGTCGGGATCGACGACAGCGGTGGCGGCCAGATTGGTGAAGTCGCCGTTGCGGTGCGCGATCTCCGGAACCTGCGTATTGACGGCCTCGCCGCGTGTGTGGATGCGATTGAACTCTTGCGTCCAGAAGAAAAACATTCTGTTGCGTTTCTTATCGAGCGGGCCGTGGAAGTTGTAGCCGAAGTTGTTGAGTTTGAGCGGAAGGACTTGGCGGGTGAGGTAGTCGCGGGCGTCAAGAGCGTCGTTGCGCGCAAAGTGATAGAGCGAGCCTTTGAAGAGCCGCGTGCCGCCGCGAGTAACGACGTTAACTTGGGAGAAACCGCCGCGGCCGTATTCCGCGCTAAAAGTGGACGTGACGACTTTGAATTCGGCGATGGTGTCGACACTTGTGAAAGTGTTGAGCGACCCGGAGCCGACTATGACGTCGGAGTTCGTACCGCCGTCGATGTTGAAGGCGGAGGCGGAATTGCGAGCGCCGTTGATGGAAATGGTGGGCGGCGTATTGGGATCGACGCGGTCGGGCATGTCGGAGGAGACGCCGGGGAGCAGTTCGATCAACGACATAAAGCTGCGGCCGTTGAGTTGGAGTTCGCGGACCTGATCGCCGGAGATGAGGCCGCCTTGTTCGCTCGATTCGGTGGAGATGAGCGAGGCGGTGTCTTCGACGTCGATCGATTGCGTGACGTCGCCGACGTTGAGCTTGAAGTCGGCGCGAACGCGATCGGAGATGTGTACGGCAATGCTGTTCTGGCGCGCGGGTTTGAAGCCGGTCTTGGTGACATCGACCCGATAACTGCCGATGAGCAAGGACGGCAGAGTGTACTCGCCTTCGGCAGCGGTCTTGGTACGCCGCGTCGCCCCGGTGTCGAGGTGGGTGGCGACGACCTCGGCGCCGGCGATTGCGGCGCCGGAAGCGTCGGTGACAATGCCGGTGATGGTCGCGGTGATTTCCTGCGCCGAAGCTCCGCTTGCGACGAGCAACACGGCCCAAACCCTTTGCAGCCCCATGGGGGGATTGTAACAGTTGGTAGAATTCGTTCTTGACCATTTGGATTCGAAGCGCGGCGGCTCCTATGCTTGGCCTCCTGGTGGCGGCCATCTGCATCTTGGCAATTGCACGGCAGATGCCTTGGTTGCCGGCATGGGACTTTCCTCTTTACTACTCCGCAGGGCGGTTGCCAGCGCATGAGATGTACAACGTGGAGAGGCAGCAAGCGGATCAGCGAATCATCTTCGAGGAAAACATCGCTCCACGGCGCACCCATTTCTTCGCGATTTACCTGCGGCCCGCCGTCTACAAACTGGTGCTGACGCCGCTCGCGCACCTGTCGTTTTGGAATGCGTACCTATTGTGGGCGGCGCTTCAAGCGGCTGGAATAATCGTTGGAGTGTATTTGTATTCGCGGCCTGGCAGAGTACCGCCGTACTTGTGGATCCTCCTTCCGATGTGTCCGCCACTGATCTCGACTGTCGCATGGGGCCAGGACGCTGGATTGGTATTTCTCATCATCGCGTACGCCTGGTCGCTTGGTGAGCGGGAACGATGGTTCTCGGCCGGCGCGGTTCTCGCGCTAACAGCCCGTGGTTTAAGTCGGAATCCGGCCGGAATGCCGATTCGAGACTCTTTTGCGGGGATACCAAATGGTCAACTGGCCGCTGAGAATGCGCTGTAGGGCATCTGTGGGCCTCGGTTTTTTGCCGCTTTCGCCAATCCTCAGAATAGGGACTTTAACCACGGGCTGCTAG
>VFZW01000208.1 GCA_016871055.1 Acidobacteriota bacterium | reverse complement strand
CAAATCTTGACAAGACTGAATCCGGGTATCGCCGCTCGTCTCTGTTATGATCAAGACATCGCCTTATGATATGAAATTACGCGAACGTATGGGATCCGGGCTTTTCGGTGCACTACTAGATTCTAGAATCTAGCGATGCTGATGCTCGACGCGAATATCCTCATTCGCGCGGTGCTCGGGTCGCGCGTGATGGGGTTACCGCGGAAATTCGCCAGGCAAGTGGAGTTCATGGCCCCTGATATTGCGTTCCTGGAAACGCGCGAGCACTTGCCGGGAATCCTGGAGGCGCGGAAGATTCCGGTCGCGCCGGCGATGGCGACGCTCGATCTTCTTACGCAGCTTGTGCAAACTGTGGAAACGGAGACGTACGCTTCGTTCGAAACCGTTGCCCGCCAACGCATCGACAAGCGCGACGAAGACGATTGGCCGGTGCTGGCCGCGGCCCTAGCGCTCGGTTGCCCAATCTGGACTGAGGACACCGACTTCTTCGGCTGCGGCGTGGTGACCTGGACCACGGATCGGGTGGAATTGTTCTTGGCGAAGGCTGCGGAGCGGGAAGCATGACGGACGAGGAATCTCATCGGAAAGCATTCGGCGCGTTAGAACGCGAACTCGGCGCGGACGGCTTGGCGTGTTCTTGTGCCTCAGGCGGTCCGGTGGCGGTTGCTACACCCGCCAACGCGAGCACTGGCAGAAGGAACTCTCGCTGGACGCCGTCCTCCAGTCGGTTTCGGCGAACCGAAGCCGCGAGTAAATTGAGATGAGCGAGCCATCCGTCGAATGCATGGGCGTTTACGTTGTGCCGTGCGATGACTGTCGATGGCAAGAGGACCTCGACAACTCCTACCGATCGCTCGGAATTTTCGATGAAACGGCGGAATACCGAGGGCGCGTGATATCGATTGCCCTGGTGGAAGTGGCGGTGTCCGGAGCGGACTCGTCATTCGATGTTGGCGAGTTCAGGCAAACCATGGAAAGAGCCCCGAATGCCTACGCTCAGGTGGCTTACGATGAGGCATTTCTTTCGGAAGATGGCTCCACCGTCGTCGAGCATCTGCAGGACCGTGCTTCCGGAATCTCGGGTGGGCGAATCACCTTCTTCCTCCACTACTACGATCCGACTCGCCCAATCCAGTGGAGTTTCGGCGAGTTCACTTGCCCGGCGCCCCGTCCCATGCCTGAGCGCTTGGCCCGGCTCGTGCCGTACCAGCCAATCTGAGCCGATTTGTTGTTAGGAACTCGCTCCAAAACCCTCCCGAACACTGTGACGTGCTCACGTCGCCCGTAGCCCTCACCGGATCAAGAGAAAATGAGAAAAGAATTCTTGCCGGAGACTTGCCTGAGCTGGCGTCGTAATCAGCAGGTCGCCGGTTCGATCCCGGCGGGTGGCTCCAGGATGTTTCGTGGCCCGCTTCTTAATTCGTTCCGGATCGAAGGCCCGGAACACTTCGGGCCGATGGGACGCGCTCGCACATCCCTGATTTCGCACCGGCGTCGGGCGCTGGGTTGCATGGTTCTTCGAAGAGTCCGGGAACAGCAGGCTTGGTTTGCGCCGAGTCGGTCGTCGTGCGCGATCTAATTCGCACGCCGTTGCTGGGGCGGGGAAACCCTAGTCCGGTCTAAGGCATCCGGCCTTAGCTGTCTTTCCTCTAGAAATTTCGCTTTAGGCCAAAAGTTTTTCGCGCTACCCGCCGATGGATGTGTAGCTATGAATTCGGACGCTATGATTTGGATGCTTCTGCCGGTGTTCGTCGCCGCGGGATCGTCGCTGCTGTCATTCTTCATCATGCAGGCGCGGATGGAGGTGGCGGTGGCGCATGAGCGCGAGCTCATCGCTCAGTTGCGCGCGCAGCTTACCTCGCAGAAAGAATTGACCGAAGAAAAGGTCCGCAAGGCCGAGGAAGAAACGCGCAGCCGAAGCTTTGACACGTTCCTGGCCGACTTCCGGGTCGAGGAGCGCCACTACATGAAAGAGTCCAAGTCCCTATTCGTGAACAAGAAGTCGATGGTGCTCCAGGAACGCCTGTTCTTCCGCAATATCCCACTTTCAAACTGGGTGGAGCATGAGATGACGACGGAAGAAGGCGGCGATCTCGCGAAACTGTCGCAGGCTGTCTCGGTGTTTAATCAGAAGGGTCTCGGCGCTTCCAAGGAGCCGATCGCGATGCCCAAACTTCTGCGCGGCTGAGCCGCGCGGATCGCGGGGACATCAAGGACATTCGTGCCGAGCGCGGGCGGGTTCTCGACCGCATACTCCAGCGCTCGCAGCATCTGCGCATGCGTTACCAGCCCGAGGTGCTCGGAGGTCGCTTTCCACTCCGGCCGCAAGGCCGCGAGCGTGTAGAAGGGCTTCAGTAGATACGGCCACCAATGCCCCGGCCCGAGTACATACCACGGGCGAAGAACGGTCGCCGCCAGACCGGAGTCCGCCAGCATCCGCTCGCACTCGGTTCGCACGCGGATGTACTCCTTCATCACCGGCGCCGGATGCGCGACGCTCACATACACGAAGTGCGCCGCCCGCGCGCGCATCGCCGCTTCGAGCGACGCCTCGAAGGAAACCCGGTCGATCGCCCGGAACGCCGCCGCCTTCGCCGGGCTCGGGTGCGCCACGCCCGTCAGATGCACAACGGTCGACCCGGCCGGCACTTCATCGGTGAATGTCGACGCCCGCAGCGCGTCGCCCGGAATCGGACGGCAACCGATCGGCAGCTTGCGGAGCGACTGCGGGCGGGCGAGCGCCAACACATCGAAGCCTGCCCGGAGCAGCGCTTCGGTCAGGGGCCGGCCTATGTAGCCCGTCGCGCCGCTGATGAACACCGTTCGCATTCATAAAGAACTACGCAAACGCGGCGAGATTGGATGGCGGCCAAATCTGGGAAAATGAGTCATGGCCTTTAAGGGTGTAGATTACTTCCTGATCGACTCCGTCCTTACCGAGGAGGAAAAACTCGTCCGGCGGACCGCACGCCAGTTCGTCGACGAGCAGGTCCTTCCGGTCATCCGCTCCTGTTATAGCGAGGGCCGCTTTCCGCTTGAACTTGTCCCGCAGATGGCCGGACTCGGCTTTTTCGGCGCGAACCTCGAAGGCTACGGTTGCGCCGGCATGAGCCAGGTCGAATACGGCCTCATCATGCAGGAGCTTGACCGCGCCGACTCCGGGATGCGGAGCTTTGTCAGTGTACAGGGCGCGCTGGTGATGTACCCGCTGCTGAGCTTCGGTTCCGAGGAGCAGAAATCCCGCTGGCTGCCGGCGCTTCAGCAGGGCAAGGCCATCGGTTGTTTCGGGCTGACGGAACCGCAGTTCGGCTCCAACCCTTCCGGCATGCTGACCCGCGCCGAGCGCGACGGCGACGGCTGGATTCTGAACGGCGAAAAGACCTGGATTACGAATGGATCGCTCGCCGATGTCGCGATCGTCTGGGCGCGCACGCCGGAAGGTATCCGCGGGTTTGTCGTCGAAAAGGGCACGCCCGGCTTCACGACGCGTGATATTCACGGCAAGATGTCGATGCGCGCGTCGATCACGTCGAGCCTGCTGCTGAGCGACGTCCGCCTACCCGCCTCGGCGATGCTGCCTGGCGCAATCGGCCTGAAATCCGCGCTGGCCTGCCTGTCGCAGGCGCGGTTCGGCATCGGGTGGGGCGTGATCGGCGCGGCGATGGACTGCTATGAGACGGCGAGGAGCTACGTCGTTACGCGCACGCAGTTCGACGGCAAGCCGCTGGCGTCACATCAGCTGGTCCAGGAAAAACTGGCGTGGATGATCACCGAGATCACCAAAGCGCAACTGCTGGCCCTTCACGCCGGGAGGTTGAAGGATCAGGGCAAGCTCGACGCCGCGCACATCTCGATGCTGAAGCGGAACAACGTCGCCATGGCTCTGGAATGCGCGCGCGTCAGCCGCGACCTCCTCGGCGCGAACGGGATCATGGACGAGTATCCGATCATGCGCCACATGTGCAACCTGGAGACTGTCAAAACCTACGAGGGCACCGACCACATCCACTGCTTGGTTATCGGCGAACGCGTCACCGGGATTGCAGCGTACCGCTAGGTGCGCTACTCTGGTAGCTGTTGTCATGATTCTCACTGTCATTCTCACGATCGTCCATGTGATCGTGTGCCTCTTCCTGGTTGTCGTCGTGTTGTTGCAAAGCGGCAAGGCGGCCGATCTGGCTGGCGCATTCGGCGGCATGGGCTCCCAGACTGTATTTGGCCCGCGTGGCGCGGCGACGGCTCTTAGCCGGGCGACGACCATTGCGGCGGTGCTGTTCATGGTGACGTCGTTGGGTTTGTCGGTCCTGGCGACAAAGAAGTCGGGATCCTCGGTTGGCGGTTCGAAGTCGGTGTTGGAGACCACGGTCGATCCGGGGGCCGGCAAAGCGCCGGAAGCCCCGAAACCTTCGGTAACATTGTTTGACCCGGTGACTGGTAAGGACGTGAGTACGCAGGAGATTCCGCTCCCGCCCGCGCCCCCGGCCGAACAGAAAAAGCAGTAGCCACGAGTTTGCGGAGGTGGCGGAATTGGCAGACGCACTAGCTTGAGGTGCTAGCGGGTAACACCGTGGGGGTTCAAGTCCCCCTCTCCGCACCATATTTTGGACGATCATAGGCAGCCCTTACCGGCTGCCTGAATCGTTTACGATGGTTTGATGTCTGATCAGGACCAACCGGAAGCGATCGAACCGGATAGCGTGATCGAACCGGAACCCGAACCGGAGCCGATTCCCCTTACGCCCGTCGCGCGGCAGGAGCGCATCGCGGCGATGGACGTTCTTCGCGGTCTGGCCGTCTTCGGCATTTTTCTGATCAACATGCCGCTGTTCATCGCGCCGCCGGATGCGTTTTTCCGCTGGGAGTCCAATCTCTTCTGGACCGAAGAAAAGGACCGGCTCGCGACGCTCTTCATCTACATCTTCGCGCAGGGAAAATTCTATACGATGTTCTCGTTCTTGTTCGGCCTCGGCTTTGGCGTGCAGATGATACGCGCCGCCGAGCGCCACTCGCGGAACTTTACGAGCGTCTACCTCCGCCGGTTGACGGTGCTGCTTGTGATCGGCGCGCTGCACATGTTTCTGGTCTGGTGGGGCGATGTGCTACACGTATACGCGCTGCTTGGTTTTGTCCTCCTGCTTTTTCGGAATCGAACGGATAAGACGCTCATCGTCTGGGCGCTCTGCCTTACCTTCATCCCGCTCACACTCGCGCTCGGCGGGACAACCTACGACGACTTCGATCAGCAAAAGAAGCCGCAAATCGAACGCGATCTCCGCCGTGTTCGCAACCAACAGGACCAGGCCAAGCGCCTGAACGAAGATACACGAGTCTACGGTTCCGGAACGTTCACCGAAATCTTAAAGGCTCGCTACAAATACAACCTCAATCACCTGCCGAGCGAAATCGGCTGGTCGACCGAACTGTTGACTAACTTCCTTCTTGGCCTCTGGTGCGCTCGCCGCCGCGTCTTCACGAACCCCGAAGAGCATCTTCCGATGCTGCGCAGGATCGCGTACACGATTTTCCCGATCGCCCTTGTCTGGACCACGGCCGATCAACTCTGGGGCTACCT
This sequence comes from Acidobacteriota bacterium, assembly GCA_016871055.1. Lineage (GTDB taxonomy): Bacteria > Acidobacteriota > Terriglobia > Bryobacterales > Bryobacteraceae. The sequence continues at coordinate 6,593 of VFZW01000208.1, read as the reverse complement.
CCATCCCGGTGAACCCGAGCCGCTCTGGCGCACGCACATGGGGTTCATCCGCGAATTTCTCGGCCGCCCCGGGATGACGTTCGGCTACATCGCGATCCTCTTATTGGCCGGCGGGCGGGCGTGGATGTCGCCGTTCGCCGCCGTCGGCCGGATGGCGCTGACCAACTACCTGTTGCATTCGCTCACGTTCACGATAATCGCGCTCAGCTACGGCTTCGGAATGTTCTCCCGCATCCCGCCGGCCACCGGACTCGCCCTTTGCGTCGGCTTCTACGCGCTGCAAGTTCCGTTTAGTATGTGGTGGCTCGGGCGTTTTCGATACGGTCCCGCCGAGTGGCTGTGGCGCACGCTTACCTACGGCGCCAGACCAACCTAGCGATTACGCCGATCCCGGCCAGCAGCGGCAACGCGATCACCAGGATCCCCGCGTTTAACGCCGCCGACTGCGCCAGATTCTGCATCTCGGCGTTGCGAAAACACATCACGCACTGGGCAAACAAGACCGTCATCGCATCGCCCCCGCGCGCACGCCGTCGGGCAGCAGCACCAGCAACAAGCCCACGCAGACGAACAGGAACGGCAGCAACAGCAGCAGCGGCTTCGGCCGGTAGTCTTTCAGGTGCATGAACCACCATGCGATCATCGCGGCCTTCGCGAACGACAGCGCCAGCAGCAGCGCCACCATCAGTCCGGGGGCGGTCTTCACCCAGGCCAGAGCGACTTCGATCAGGGTGAGCGCGACCAACGCCAGCCACACGCGCACGTTCGTCATGACTGCACCGCCATCAGATAGACCAGCGGAAACACGAACATCCAGACCAGATCGACAAAGTGCCAGTAGAGGCCGCCGGTCTCGATGTCTTCTTCGTTGAACTTGCTGCGTGCGACGCCGGCCGTCAGAACACTCAGGTACACAACGCCGCCCGCGACGTGCGCCATATGTAACCCCGTCACGGCGAAGAAGACTGAGCCGAACAGCGTCGCGGGCGTGATCGCGCTTGCGTGAATCAAGTGATTCCATTCGGTCAGGTGCAGGCCGATGAAGACTATGCCGCCGAGGATGGTGGCGCCGAGCCACTTCGCGGTTGCGCCGCGATCGCCTTCCTTCATCGCGGCCACGGCCCATACCATCGTCAGGCTTGAGGTAAGCAACACCACCGTCATCACGGTCGAGAACACGATTGCCGGTTGCAGCGCGAACGGCCGAAGCCATTCGCCATTGGCGAAGCGCAGCGCGGAGTAGCAAACGAGCAGTGTCGCGAAGGTCAGCAGATCGCTCATCAAGAAGAGCCACATGCCGAAGACTTTGACGCCGCGCGGATTTGTCATGCCCACACCCCGATCAGCCACAACACGTACAACCACAACGCGCCCGCGAAGTGCCAGAACAACGACGCCCGCTCGCCTTTCCACCACAGTGCACACGCGCCGAACAGCGCGTGCGCCGCGTGGGCCGTTACCAGCACCGCAGCGAACGATTGCGCCACATCACCCATGCGCAGCGATGCGGCGTAGGCGATTTGCGATGCGACCAGCAGGAAACCACACAGCGCGGCGGGCCGATAGAGGCCGCGCATGACGAGCCAACTCGCCGATAGCGCCAACAACGCCGCCGCCCACAACCACACTGGCACAGAAGGCGCGATCCAATCCGTGCCCGTCGCGCGGCGCACCACCATCGCGCTTGTGAACGCGGCGAAGAGCATCGAACTGGCGACGATGAGCAGCGTTTGTCCAGTGCGCGCGACGTTAGTCATGGGTCCACTCCCGCGTCGCCGCTCCCCACGGATTCTTGTCCGCGAGTTTACCTTTTCGTTGGCTCCAGAAGTAGTTGAAGAAGAAAAGCAGTTGGATCGCCGCCAGCGAATACGCCGCGTGCGTGACGCCGACATGCAGCGGCATCAGCGACTTCAGAAACTCGTACTCCTTGAAGTCGGGATAACGTCTCGGGTTGCCCGCGATGCCGGCGAAGTGCAGCGGCACGAACACGGCATAGACCCCAATAAAAGTGCCGTAGAAATGGATCTTGCCGAGGGTCTCGTTCAGGAACCGCCCGTAGAGCAGCGGGAACCAGTAGTGCAGCGCGGCGAAGATCGCGAAGATCGCCGCGACGCCCATGATCAGATGAAAATGCGCGACGACGAAATAGGTGTCGTGGAAGTAGAGATCGAGTCCGGGCTGGCCGAGCACAAGTCCTGTCACGCCGCCGGTGATGAACAGCGAAACGAAACCGAGCGCGTAGAGCATCGCCGCCGTGAAGCGAATTCGTCCGCCCCACAAAGTCGCGATCCAGTTGAATGTCTTGATGGCCGACGGCACGCCGATCGCCAGCGTCAACACGCTGAACGCCACCGACGAATACGGGCTCATGCCGCTGATGAACATGTGATGGCCCCACACCAGAAAGCCGAGTCCGCCGATGGCGAGCAGCGCGTATGCCATCGCGCGGTAACCGAAGACTTTCTTGCCGCTGAACACGCTGAGCACGGTGCTGATGACGCCCATGCCGGGCAGGATGGCGATGTAAACCTCGGGGTGTCCGAAGAACCAAAACAGATGTTGAAAGAGGATCGGCGAGCCGCCCGACCGCGCCTGAATCTGATCGCTGACGACGAGCCCGCCCGGAATGAAAAAGCTCGTGCCGGCCACGCGGTCAAGCAGCAACAAGATTCCACCGGCCAGCAACACGGCGAACGCAAACAGGCTGATCAGCGCCGTGACGAACCACGCCCACGCCGTGAGCGGCATGTCGAAATAGCCGACACCGGGCGCGCGCAGTTCGATGATCGTCGCGATGAAGTTGATCGCGGCCATCAGGCTGGCGACGCAAAACAGTGCGATCGAAAGCACCCACAAGTCCTGGCCGAGACCTTGCCCCGGACCTGCGATTTTGCCCAGCGCCGACAGCGGCGGATAGGCCGTCCAGCCCGACAGCGGCGCGCCGCCTTCGACGACAAACGCGGCCATCAGGACGAGGAACGACAGCGCTGTCGTCCAGAACGAGAGCATGTTCAAGACCGGAAACGCCATGTCGTGCGCACCGATTTGCAGCGGGAGGAAGTAGTTGCCGAAGCCGCTTTGCGGCGCCGTCGTCAGCACGAAGAAGACCATGATTGTGCCGTGCATGGTCATCAGCGAGAGATACAATTCCGGCGTCATCTGCCCGCCCGGCGCGCCGTCGGGCCACAACATTTGGAACAGCCGGACCTTCGCGTCGGGGTGCACGAGGTGATACCGCATCACCAGCGACAGCGCCATACCAATCAGCACCGCGAACAGCGACAGCCCGATGTACTGCTTGCCGATGACCTTGTGATCGGTCGAGAAAATTGTCATCGCACGGCTCCTTCACGCAGCCACGCGTCGAACTCTTCGGGCGGCATCACGACCAGCGTGCCGCGCATCTGGTGGTGGCCCAGGCCGCACAACTCCGAGCACGGCACTTCATAGGCGCCCGGCTTATCGGCGGTGAAGCGCAGCGGAATCGTCATGCCCGGCACGACGTCTTGCTTGATGCGCAGCTCGCGCACGAAGAAGTTGTGAATCACGTCGCGGCTCTTGAGCAGCAGTTCAACAGGCCGGCCGGCGGGCACACGCAGGATCGGCGCGATGATGTCGTCGCCTCCCACGACGCCGAACGGATTACCGCCCGCGTCGTCGATGGCCTTCACGTCCGTGCGCGCGAATGCGCCGTCGGGCCCCGCATAGCGGTACGACCACGCGAACTGTTTCGCCAGAACCTCAATCTTCAGCGCGTCCGCGGAGGAGCGCAGGTGCACGCCCGCCCAGATACCTTGGCCTGCGATTGCGAGACCGATAAAGATCACCGCGGTCGTGGTCGTCCAGATCAACTCAAGCTTGTGATTGCCTTCGACCGCGCTCGGCTGTTGTCCGCGATCGCGGAATCGGAAGACCGTGATGGCGAGCAGCGCTTGCGCGATGACGAACAACACGCCGATCACCCAAAGCGTGAGCAGCAGATGCGAGTCGTAATTCTTCGCGTGAGCCGATATCGCTTCCGGCAGCCACCACGCGGGCTGCACGAACAATAGGACTGTCGCCCCCGCCAGCGCCGCAATCAAGATCGCCACTTGCATGAAGAAGACTAGTTTACGACGGGTGGCGCGCTACCTACACGCAAACAACCGGTTCACGGCCGGGAAACTCTCCAACTTTGAATAGTGATGAACACGCGCCCCTTCGGGAATCGGCGTCGGCGCTTCGATCACGAAGTCGGCGAAGCCCGGCGCATTGAACGCGACAAAAGCCAGCCGCAGCGATTCGGCGGGCCTTGGGTAGCGGCGCGAGAGATCGGGAAACACGACCGGGCCGGAGTCCACTTGATAGAGATCGCGCGTGTCGTGAATATTCATCGTCTTCACCGGGAATTCGATGATGGCGCGCAGGCCGGTGGAGGGATCGGCGAGTTCGGTCTGCGCGACGATGGGCACACCCGCGTGCGTCGCCTCGCGGATCTCGCGATTCGAACGCAGCAGGCGGGCGCCGCGCGGCTTCACTAATTTGTAAGTCTGCCCTTCCCACATCTCGGCCGATTTTCGGACCTGCCGGTAGTCGGAATTCAGCCACGCTTTGCGGCGGAAGATCGCGCCGTCCTGCGGCCCGAAGACGGGCAGGAAATCGTAGTTCTCCTTGTGGAAGAGATCCTTCGGCGCGAAGGTGTTCTCGCTCTTGCAGGAGGCGCACTGATAGTAATCGACGACTTCGGGGCCGATGATTCGCGTGCGCGATTCGACCCAGAAGCGTACACGGTTCTCGGCCCACTTGCCTTGCAGAAAAGACCGGCCGTAGTCGATCGGCTCCATCCCGGGCGGCGTTGCGGCGGCCAGAGTTGCGCCGAAGCTCGCTTCAAACAAGCTGCGGCGTTTCATTTCCCAGACTCCGCGAACCGGAACGCGTATAGGTCCGCGTCCTTCAATACGAAACGCAACCTGACAGGCGTGCCGGCGAGCTTGGCGACGTCGCCGGAACCCTTCCACGAAACGGCGCGGTCGACGGCATCGCCGAACATTTCGTCGCAGTCGGCTTCGGCGAAGGCGGGAATGGCGCGGCCTTCGGGAGTCTGCATCTCGACACGCACGCCGCCCGCAGCCGATGTCGCGAAGTTGAGATGCAAGTGGCTGCCTTCGAAGCGAACGGGCTTCGTTACGATCTCGCCTCCGTTGTATCCCGCGTTGATCGACACGAATCCATCCAGCCGCAGACTGTAGCGGCGAACCTCGCTGCTGTCTCCGGTCCAATAGCTCTCGCTGGCGTAGAGCGAGAGCTCGTTGGCGGCGCCGGCCAGCGGCGACTTGGTCTCCACGAGATGCCAGGCGATGTATTGGTGGCCGTAGTTCCACGTGCCGGGGCGCTCGGCGCCGGGCCGCAGAAACGCCTCGTTCCAACGGTTGAAGAGCACGCCATCGCGGCTCGCCATGAGAAGAGCCTCGGTCACTGCGGTGCCGTAGCGGAGGCTTGCGCCGGATCGCTGCTGCCGGTGCTCCGGCTCCGGCAAGGCGCGCAACGACGGTGACCACGCGCGTTCCAGATAGCGCGTCGGAAAACCGATGAGCAGGTGCGGCGCGCGATGATATGGCTTCACTTGATTGGTGTAGAGCTGCTCGGCCGGCGAGCCGACGTAGCGCAAATCGTCCGACTGTTTCCAATGCAGAAAATCAGGCGACGTCCCGGTGCGAATCGCGCGAAGGCCACTCGGCTTCCACGCCTCGCCGTTGGTAACGCCTTCCGTAAATGCCCGCCAGTAGGCGCGATACTGCTTGCCGACGGGGTCCCAGAACGCGAGGTTCTGCGAATCGAATGCGCCGTTGGTGATCACGGGCGCGGCGCTCATCGGCGACCACCGAAATCCGTCTGGGGATTGCAGCGCGAAGAGGCCGTGGGCTTTTCTGTCGGCGGATCGCACGATGGCCTTGTACCGCGCGTTCGCGGGCGCTGCCGGATTGTCGTCCTTGAACACCGCGGGGTGCGCGGCATCGAGATTGACACCATGAAACGTGCCGGATGCCAGGACGATGTTGTTGGCCTTGCCGCCCTGAAACTCCACCAGGTTCAGGTTCGGTTTGCGCCAGCGGACGCCGTCGTCGCTCTCGGCATAACAGCAGAAGCCGGGATGCTTGTCGGCGCGCATCTTTCCGCTCGAAATATCGAGGTGGTAAGCCTTGTAGTACATGCGGTAGAGGCCACCGTCTTGAAAGACGCTGTGGTAGCCGCTGCCGGTGCCTTCCCATTCGGCATCGTGGACCAGCACGATTTCGCGCGGCTGTGGATGATGCAGCCGCAACGCAGCCGAGCCGGCGAGGCGGTCCACCAGGTAGCGGTCGACAAACAGCTCGCGCCGCTGGCCGATGTCGACAACGGACGTTGGGCTTTGCGCCGACAACGCCGCGCTGCCCGCGGCGAGATGGCCGAAGTGACGACGGGTCATGAATGTCATCTTATCGCCCGCCTAGTGTAGTGCGTCAAACGGATTGGGCATTATTCAAAGCCTTGCGGGCGCGCTTGACCTTTTCCAGGATGTCGTTGGCCTTGGCGGTCCAGATGAACGGCTTGGGGCTTTCGTTGTGTCGATCGAT
>VFZW01000207.1 GCA_016871055.1 Acidobacteriota bacterium | reverse complement strand
ATCTTATTGGATAGATACTAACACTTTGTTCCCAGCGCCGCACACCCTCCTCTTCGTCTAACTCGTTTGGAGTGTGTCGATTGCCCCGTTTTGCCAAGGGGAACTTCGGGCTAGTAAGTCAGGAGGACGCCGATGCGATCTTCGACACCGACTTCTAAATGAGGTGGCAAACCTGGGAATCGAAAATGTGGATCCGACTGCTGGCCGCAGCGCGGGGCAATCAGCGGTAAAGCAGCGCGTTAAACAGCAACTTAAAGGTAAGATAACTCTGCGCACGGTATTGCGGGCGCATCCCGAACAGGATCGCGCGCCCTTTGCCCACGGGGACATCGAGGAGAGCCGATTTTCCAGCGATATGTTGTTCACCCAATAGCCAGCCCGATGCGAGGACCTTCGTCGCGGCGTAGTTGGCGGCGCTGTGCGGACTGTCCCACGCGGGCGAGGCTTCAGCCCAGATGGCGAACTCGGCGGGCAATCCGTAGCTGAGCGGGTGGCCTTGCTTCATACGAACATTCAATAGCGACCCCGGGCAATAGAAATCACGGTTGGAGACTCCGCTCAAGACGTTCTTCGCTTCGATGCCGAGCCGCTGGGCGGCGTACTCCGACGACTTGTTCAGGAACACCAGCGTGCCGCCGCTTTCGGCGAATGCTCGCAACGCCTTGGCGCCGTCTTCGCCGACACCGCCGGTCACGTTGTCCGGCATCGATCCCTTGAAGTACCCGGCGTGAATCGTGCCGCTCGATTGGTCGGGGAAAACAATGACGTCGTAGTTGGCGTTGAGATTGCCGGCTTTGATGTCATCGTTTTTCAGCAAGACGTATTGCCAGCCGAATTCGTCGAAGAGCCAGCGCGTCCAGCCTTCGTCCATTTGCGGAGTGTGGCTCTTAAAGAGGCCGATCCGCGGGCGCGCGATGGCAGCGCGGCCTTCACCGGGTTCCAGGAAAAACTTGCCGGTCGTGCGGTCGCGATAGACGGGTTTGCCGTCCTTCCATAGAGCGTTCACGCGCTTGTAGGTGTTGACATCGGCGGCGCTCATCGATTCCCCGCGCGCGGTCAGAGCCGTAGCGCGCTCCGCGCTGGCGGCGAACGAATCGCGAACCGTATCGACGCGAACGCCCATCAGTAGCGGCAGCGTTTGCGCGGTCACGTCGTAGGGGCGCTTTGGCGGTCCGCCGGGATAAAGGCGCAGATCGGGATAATTCTGCTTTTCGAGCAGAGTCTTCGCGAAGCTGCTGAACGGCTGCTGCATGCGGACGATATAGTCGCCGGCGTTGTACTGTTTGCCATCGGCGGAGAAAGACGCCTTGGCGACATCGATCTCAACGGCGCCGAAGCGCAGAGTTTCGAGCAATCGCCCGGTCGAGCCCGGATCGGCCTGGTCGACAGGAACGATAAAGGCGAACGGATCCATGCGTTTGGCGGAGCGGTCATTGATGCGGTAGAAACTCTGCAACAGATCGGCGCGGCGCGTTGCGGCCTGATTGAGCAGGCTTTCGAAGGCGACCAGTTGGTAGTCAACGATATCGCGGAGGCGCCATGTTCCGCCAGGCCAAGTTTCGAGATGGTTCCACGACGATCGCGCGGGCGAATAACCTTGCGCTTCGGCGCGGAGCGCATCGGGGCGGATCGTGATCGGCGATGCCAGGCGCGCCGACGCGGCTTCGCTCAAAATGCGCACACCGCCGTGATAGCTCTGATAGTGACGCGCGGGCGTCCAGTAATCGTAGACGGCGTTGAGCGCGATGCTCTTGAGGCCGGCCGAAGTCATATCGGCGGCCATGGACGCGCCAATGGCGTTGCACCACTGCGCGATGATCGGATCGATGTTGGGATCGATGGGGTCCATCCATGGCGGGACAAACATGCGCGAGGAATTGGAGCCCTGTTGATGAACGTCGTAGACGATCTGCGGATGCCACGCGTTATGGAGTTGTGAGACGGTCGCGCGCGTCTCGGGCTGCGAAAAGATGTACCAGTCGCGGTTGTTGTCGTGACCGGTGTACTTCTGATAGAGCTCGGGCGGCGACGTTCCTTCATACGGCGTGTTCAACGTCGACCGATACCACTTGGTGACGATGTCGAGACCGTCGGGATTGAGCGACGGCACAAGCATTACGATCGTGTTGTTCAAGATGCCGAGCGATTTCGGGTCCGTCGCCGTGGCCATTTTGTAAGCGAATTCGACGGCAGTGTGCGTCGATGCGATCTCCGTGGCGTGAATCGTACAGGTAATGAGCACGACGGTCTTGCCTTCCTCCATGAGGCGCGCGGCCTCCTCGGCGGGAGTAAGGCGCGGGTCGGCGAGTTTCTTCTGGATCTGCTGATACTTGGGCAGATTCCGAAGCGTTTCGGGCGCGGCGATGGTGGCGACGATCATCGGCCGACCGTAAGCGGTCTTTCCGTATTCGCGCACCCGAACGCGATCGGACGATTTTTCGAGCGCGCCAAAATAGCCGACGACTTTGTCCCAGTCGAGGACTTTGAAATCGGCGCCCATGCGATGGCCGAAGTGCGACTCGGGAGTAACCGGCGCGGCCGCCAGCGAGGCGGCCGCGATAAACGCAAGTGCGAATCTCATGCGCGGTTCAACTCACGCCAGAGGGCAGCGTACCAGCGAAGGAATCGCTCGGGCTCCTTGCTCTCTTGCGCCTCGCAGAGCGTGTAGCGATCGTACTTGGATTCGCGCAGGAGCTTGAAGAGTTCGCGATAAGGGTAGTCGCTGGCGAGTTCGTTGATGTGGACGTTCTTGATCCATGGCCGCAGGAGCGCGAACGACTGCTTCACGCTGCCGTTTTCAACATCGGTTGGATTTGAGTTCCAGCACACGCCGACGTTGGAGTGTTTGGCGGCTTGCATGATCTTCGCCGAAACCGCTGGCACTTGCGTGTCGCGGCCATGCACTTCCATCCAGATTTCAACACCGCGGCCCATGCCATATTCGCCGAGTTCGCGCAGCGCGCCGCCGATGGTGGCGATCGTTTGCTCGGGCGAGACCTCTTTGGGAAGGCCGTTGGGGCGGACCTTGACGCCCCAGGCGCCCGTGTCGTGAGCGAGGTCGATGAAGGCTTTGGCGTCGTCGATGTGTTTCTTGCGGACCGCCGGGTCGGGCGAATGGAACTCGGCGACGGAACCGAAACTCACCAGCCGGATCTTACTGCGTTCGAAGCGGCGCTTGACCCGTTCGCGTTCGGCGGCCGGGAGCGAGGGCTCCACTTTGTGGGCGTGCGAGGTGCGGAGTTCGACACCGGCGAAGCCCGCCTTCTCCAGTTCGGTGATCAGCTTTTCGAGATCCCAGTCTTTCAGGACGTTGTAGGTAACGGCTCCAAGCAGCATAGGAGCATTGTAGCTTCACTTCTTGACGGCGACTATGGGCAGGATGACACGGGACGCGCGGTCGGCGGAGTAATGCACGGTGTTGGTGGCAACAACGGCGGCATCGTAGGACTTGACGGGTTCCCACGTGTTCGAGTGTTTGTCGAAGCGAGGCGAATCGCTTGAGGTGATCTGCACGCCGATGCGATGGCCTTTGGCGAAGACGGCGGCGGTCGACCACATGTCGATCTCGATGCGATACACCTTATTCTTCGCGGCCGGCAGCATTTTGTCGAAGCCTTCGCGGAAACGCAGGCGCAGCGGTTGGGAAGCCAGCACCGCTTCGAAGCCATCGGGATGAATGTCGATCAGCCGCACGAAGAAGTCGGTGTCCTTGGCCGTGGTCGAAACGAAGAGCTCGGCGGAGGCGCGTCCGGCGATTTCGACGGGTTCGGAGAGCGGCATCGTACGGAAGCGAAGAATGTCGGCGCGATCCTTCGCGGCGCGCTGATCGAGCGGAGGCCGATTCAGCCAATCGCCGGCACGCGATTGAATCGAGGGGACTGGATTGCGCGGATCGTATTCGTAGCTCTGGCTGCCGGTCTTGTCTTTCGGTACGATGGGACGCAACGCGCCGCTCGGCTGGAGGTAGTAGGACGTCGCAGCGGTGACGGGCGGCCAACCCGCCAAGCTCTTTCATGTGTTGCCGGGGCCTTGCGGGGCGCGCGGATCGCCCATGACGTAATACTGCACTGCGGGCATGGCGCGAACGCCGGTGTCGATGTCGCGCATCCAGTAGTCGAACCACTTGCGATGGAGGCTGTCGGCGTTGGGAAACTCGCCGGGCCATTGGAGTTCACCGGGGAGTTTGCCGCCGTGGCCGCGCGGGTGAACGATGAGCTTCTGATTGCCCTTGGCTTTTTCGGAACCGAACTTCTGAATGGTATTAAACGCGTCGATCGAACCTTGCGTGAAGATGTCGAACCAGCCGGATTGATGCAGCACGGGAATCTTTACGTTCGACGCGAAGTTGCCGATGGTTTGGCGCTTGTACTCATCGTCGAAGCGACGGAAAATCGGGCGCGGAAAGGGCGGCGGAATTTCCGCGCCGCGCGCTTTGACCCAACTATCCATGAGGCCGGCCTGGTAGACCCCGCCTGGATATGTAACGGTGTGATAGGGATCGGCGTGCGCGACTTGAATGAAGCCGGCGGTGAGATGCGGCGCGCCGCTCATCATCGCCAGAAGCGCGGCCATGCCGGGAGCGCTGCCACCGAGAATGCCGACCTTTCCGTTCGACCACGGCTGTTCAGCGATCCATTCCACCGCATCGTAGCCGTCGTTCATCTCCGCGCCGAAGACCGGCCATTTGCCTTCGCTCTTGAATAGCCCGCGGAAATTCTGTTCGACCACGGCGTAGCCGACATCGACGAAGCCATTGCGTTGATTGCGGATTTCGTAAGGCGTGCGCACAAGGATTGTCGGGAAGGGCCCTTTGCCCGGTGGGAGCGTGATAAACGTCGACAGTTTGACGCCGTCGCGCATCGGGACCATTTCGTGCTTCAGTTGCGCCGAAGCGAGGATGGCGGAGAGAACGAACAGCGCGTACTTCATCGACTTCCATCTTTGAACAGGCCGAACAGGCGGCGCAACGGGAGGAAGCCGAGCTTATAATTCCAACGCTGTTCGAGGGCGATGCGCGCGGTGACGGCGATTCGAACCACGTTCAACTCAGTGTTGAACTCTTCCAATACCGTGAGCCATTGTTTGCGTTCAAGTTCTTCCGGCGGCGGCGGCTGCTCGCACGGCGCGTCGAGCGCTTGCCACCAGCCGGTCGATTGCTCATAGCCGAGATCAATCAATAGCCGCGGAAACAATTCCTCGAACGCTCGCCCGGTTTCCAAGTCGAAGTGATTGCGCCAATCGCCCGGCTGTCCTTTGCGGCGGTGGCTAAAGGTGTTTTCCTCACCGGGTGCGCGGCCGGTGCGAGAGGCGAAATCGTTCTCGGAGACGACCTCTCGCAAAGTCGCGGCGGGGATTTTCCAGTCGAGAAAATCGAAGATGCGCCCGAACTCTCCGAACTAATCGGCGACGAGCTTGCAGTACGTCGTAACCAGAGCGTTGTCGATGCCTTGCGGATTCGCCCAACTGCGCAGCCGTTCGCTCCACGATGAAAACGCGAACATAGCGAGCAGCAGACGGTGTCGCGGAGATGCCGCATTGATTGGGCCGCGAAGCAACCGCGTTGTGTTGCTGGGCGCATGGCTGGCTCGATAGGAAGCCGCCAGAGATACGACAATGTCGCGTGGATCGCGAAGGACAATGATTGCGCGATCGGAGTCCGCGGCGTGAGACGCCCTATCTTGCGGCGTGGCGCAATACAGCGGCGCCGCGATTTCGCCGGGCTGTAGCGCGGGCCAGGGCTCCGACGGGACATCGGCGCCCCCAGCACCGAGGCGAAATCCCACCGCTCCAAGGACGCGGGGATCGGCCGGCACATCGCGCACCCACTAGCTCCCCGCCTTGTAAAAGGTCAACTGATATACGCGTCCTTGCGCCTCAAGTACTGCTGCCACGCTATGAGAACCCGAAATTATTAACAAAGTTTCGCTCGCGTTTGCGAACGAGATGAGTTAGCGTGGATGCATAGCAGTTCCACCCTTTCCTCCAGGAGCATTTGTATCATGAATCCCGAATTTGCAGCGGGCCTACGCAGCTTTCTGCTACAGGCTTGCAACGGTGAAGTTACCGCCACCGAAAGAGTCGTCCTCGCGATGCCGGACGGCCAGATGGAACACTCGCCGGACTCAAAGTCGACGCCGGCGTTGAAGCTCGCCTATCACATCGTGTCGAGCGAGATTGCGTTCTTCGAATTCTGCGCGACAGGCGCGATGGACAAGTTCATGGCTCCGATGCCGGACGACATTAAGTCCGGCTCGGACGTCATTGCTTAACGGAACGCGCACCGCGCGGCGGCGATCGCGGCGGTCGAAGCGATGTCGGGCGAGGCGCTGGCCTCGGAGCGCAACTTCTTCGGCGCGTTCAACTTCCCGGCCGTCGTTTACTTGAACTGGGCCAACATTCACTCGATTCATCATCGCGGTCAACTGTCGGCGTATCTGCGCTCGATGGGCGGCAAGGTGCCGTCGATCTACGGCGGTTCGGCCGACGAACCGTTCCAGATGCCTAGCTGATTCGCGCTTTGCGAATCCGGTAGTCTTCAACTTGCGCGGGCATGCGAATTACGCGGCACATCTCAAATAGCCGCGAGCGTGCCCGCATTCCTATTTGGTCGATCAGCGTGCGTTTGTAGTCCGTGCCGCCGGCCGAGAGCGATCTGCGCTCGCCGCCGGCCATCTCGATATCGGGAAGATTGGTTGTTGCGATGATGGGCTTACGGTTGTTGCAACGGTAGGTGATGAGACTGGTGACGGTATCCTCGACCCAGTCGGAAATGCGATGCGCGCCGAGGTCGTCGAGGAGCAGTATTTCGGCGTCGAGCGCGGTGGAATAGGCCTCGCGGTCGCCGCCTCCGGAAGCGGGATCGTAGCTGGAGCGGATGCGCTGCAGCAGGTTCTGGTAGTCGTAAAACACGCCGCCGAAACCGCGGGCGATCAACATGCGCAATGCGCTGACGGCCAAATGCGTTTTGCCGGTCCCCGGTTCGCCGATCAGCAGAAGGCCAGGCTTGTCGCAAACCGGATATTCGCGGGCGTAGCTGCGGACGATCAGCATGACCGATTGCAGGGATGGGATGCCTTGTGCGTCGAAGTTGTCGAGCGACGACGATTGATAGAGCGCCGGAATTCCGCTGGCCTCGTTGATCTGATTCCGCACGTCGGCGCGCGTACACTCACAGCGCGCGGCGGCGGAAATTCCGTTGCGTTCTTCCACCTTCCAACCGCTTCCGCGGCAAATCGGGCATGAGGCGTCAGGCATGGCGAACCCTTAGTTTAGTCTACTTTCGCGCGGCGTCTTTGACGGCGGCGGCCATCGATTTCCACGACTCTTCGTCGTGTCCGATGGAAACGAGATTTGCGTGGCGCACCAGTGGGAGCTTCAGCAACTTTGGCTCCTTTTCGATCTTGGTGAGGAGATCGGATTCGCTCATGCGCATGTACTTGAGTCCCGAGGCCTCGTACTCTTTGCTCTCCGCGTCGAACATGCCGGAGAGCTTGTATTTGTCGATGAAGCGCTTGATCTCGCCCGGCGCGAGAGCCTTTTGCTTGAGGTCGACGTATTGGATTGGCACGCCGCGTTCCTTGAAGAACCGCTCGGCGGCGCGGGCGGCGGAGCTGTTTTTGACGCCGAAGATCTGGACGAGTTTCATTGTGGCAGAAGGCCCCGGCGAATCATCCACGATTCCATCATTCCGGTCCAGGCGTCGCACGCTTTGCCCTTGCGGTTCATGCCGAAGCCGTGGCCGCCGTCGGCGAAGATATGCAGTTCGGCCGGCAGCTTGGCCTTCTTCCAGTTGTCAGCGAGCGCGGTTGCCGCCGAGGTCATGCGTTCGTTGTCGTCGAAAGAGACGGCTATAAAGACGGGCGGCGCGCCGGCAGGGACTTTGTAGGCGGGTGCAACGGCGTAAATCGGCATGGCGAAGTCGGGGCGGCTGGCGGCTTCGTACTGCGTGGCCGCGCCGATGGTGACGTAGCCTCCCGCGGAGAAACCCATTATGCCGATTTTCTTGGGGTCTATTTTCCATTCGGCGGCGCGCTCGCGCACAGTCTTGATCGCGAGCAGCCCGTCCTCGATCCCAGCCTTCATGCTGGCGGCGCGGTCCATCGGTTGAATCGCTCCCGATTCGAGGCCAACGCGGTAGCGCAACACGAACGCTGTGACGCCGCGCTGGTTCATCCACTTGGCGACATCGCGGCCCTCGTGCTCAATGGCGAGGATCGTGAATCCGCCGCCGGGCGCGATGATAACGGCCGTGCCGTTCGGATTCTTGACCGGGTAGACTTCGAGCGTTGGGCTCTTTACTTTGCGCACCCACTTTTCGTCCGGGTGCTTTACATGAACGTTGTTGGCTTCGGGCGAGTACAGTTCCTCGCCGGCGGGGAGATCGGGGCGGAGCTTGATCTCGGCTGGCGCCTGCGCATAAAGCGCGGAGGCGGCGAGGAAGGTCATGAGTATGCGCATCAGCCGCATTCTATCGAACACCTGTTACCCTGGCATCCATGAAGAGATTCATCTTTGTACTGGCCGCTGCCATGGGCGCCCAGGATTGGGCCGCGATCGACAAGGAGACGCTGAAGCACTTCACGGCTCTGGTGCAGATCGATTCGACCGATCCCGGCGGGAGTGAGGAGCCCGTCGTCAACTACTTGAAGTCGGTGCTGGACAAAGAAGGCATCGAGTCGAAGATCTTCATGCGGCCCAATTTCGCGAACGAATCGATCAAGCGGCCGAACCTCGTTGCGCGCATAAAAGGCAACGGCTCGAAGAAGCCCCTGTTGATCGTGGGCCATACCGATACGGTCAACATCGATCCGAAAAAATGGACGCATGGGCCGTTTTCAGCGCATCGCGAGGGCGGTTATATTTATGGGCGCGGGACGGTCGACGACAAAGACAATCTCACGGCGGCGCTGATGTCGATCCTTCTGGTGAAGCGGCTGAATTTGAAGCTCGACCGAGATGTGATCTTTCTGGCCGAAGACGGCGAAGAGGGCGCGACGTCGGTGGGCATTGCGTTTCTGGTGAGTGAACACTTCAAGGAGATCGACGCCGAGTACTGCCTGGCCGAAGGCGGCAGCGTGAATCGAATGGGCGGGCGAGTGCGCTCAGTGACGGTGCAGACGACGGAGAAGTTGCCGCGCAGCGTGCGACACGTCGCGACGGGTGTGGCCGGGCATGGCTCGGTGCCGCTGCGTTCGAACCCGGTTGTGCACATGGCGAACGCGGTGGCGAAGGTTGCCGCTTGGCAGCCGCCGATGCGGCTGAACGATACAACGCGCGCTTACTTCGAACGGCTGGCGTCCGTGTCGAGCCCGGAGGAGAAAGAGCGCTATCTGAACATTGTGAATCCCGAGAAGACGGACGCGATTCAGGAATACTTCGCCGTACATGAACCGCGGCACAACTCGATGTTGCGCACGTCGATTTCGCCGAACATCATGACGGCGGGGTATCGCATCAACGTGATTCCGTCGGAGGCCGAAGCGAGACTGGACATCCGCGCGCTGCCCGATGAAGACATGCCGAAATTCATGGAGATGTTGAAGAGCGTGATCAACGATCCGGCCGTGAAACTGACGGCGTTACCGAACTCAGCGCGGCCGCCCGCCGCGCCTTCGAGCATTTCCAACGAGGCGTTTCAAACGATCGAGGCGGTGGCGAAGAACCACTATCAAGGCGTTCCGGTTTTGCCGACGATGTCGACCGGCGCGACGGACATGGCGTTTCTGCGATCGAAGGGAGTGCAGTGTTACGGCGTCGGGCCGATGATCGATACCGAGGACGGGCCGAAGGGGTTCGGCGCACACAGCGATCAGGAGCGAATTTTGGAATCGTCACTGTATACGTTTGTGCGGTTCCACTACGAGGTTGTGGAGAAATTGGCGGCGGCGAAATAGATCCGATTCCGGTGTGGCGCCGTATTCTGTCACGACGCCATGAGCTATACCATTGACGAACGCAACGCCGAGCGCCAACAACTGCTGGCCGCGATTCTGGAGCCGCCGACGCGCGAGGTGCTGGCGAAGCTGCCGGAGGTTCCGAATGCCAAATGCCTGGATCTCGGCTGCGGACAAGGCAACACGACGCGATTGCTGGCCGAGGTGATCAAGCCCGCGGAAGTCGTCGGAATTGAATACGACAACGCGCTGGTGGAGTACGCCGCGCAGGCCGAGAGTCCGCCGTGCGTCCGATTTGAACAAGGCGACGCCACGCGGTTGACATTCGCGGATGGAACCTTCGACATCGTGTTCTGCCGCTTTTTGCTGATTCACATGGCGGATCCGTTACACGTCATTGGCGAGATGTTGCGCGTCGTGAAACCGGGCGGGTATGTCGTCGCTTTCGAGGCGGACTTCGCGATCGACATCAGCTATCCGGTGACGGCCGCGACCGCACTGATGAACAAAGTCTGGCAGGGAGTTTTTCAGAATCCCTCGATTGGACGCCGGCTTGTGCCGCTGTTCAAACAGGCGGGTGCGTCGAACATTCAGGCGGGCGCGTTTATGCAATTGGAGCACGACGAATCGACCTTGAAGCGAACGTATCGACTGACGGCCGAGGCGACCGGCGTGGCGGCCGAGGCGAAAGGGATTCTCTCCGCCGAAGAGGTCCGAACGATGATCGAAGGGTTACGCGCCTTGGAGAACGATCCGGCGAGTGTGATGATGCGTTTTCCGGATGTTTGGGTGATGGCGCGGCGCGCCTTACAGTAGTCCCGCGCGATATTTGCCTGGTCGCGCAGCACCGCGATAGTTGTTCGTTCCGATTCATCACTATGAGTGGGTGGCGCGGATTCGCGAGCGCGTCGCGCCATCAATTTGAACTGGTTCCGGAAGGCGATTGATTGTGCCGCGGCAGTTGGGTGCGCCGCAGCGGCATTCGTAACGCGGACCGTTGGGGGCAAAGCGATAGTCGACCGTAAGCTCTTCTCCTTCGCGGATGGCACGGGCGCTGAAATACAGGACATGGTCGCCGCGCGCACGACGGGTGACGAGATTTGGGCCGCAGGAATGATTGATTATTTCGGCGCCGCTGCCGTTGACGCCGCCGTCGATGTATACGTCGTCGTTCAGGCGAAAGAGAAATTGGATCGGCCGAATTGAGCGGCGGATTTTTTCGGCGGGGCCGATTCGTTCTCCGGTATACTCAATCACTTTTCTGCCGGCGGGGATATCTTCGGCGGCAAAGACGCCAAGGCCATGAATCGGCGAATCCGCCACTCGCAGTGCGAAGCAGGAATAGCGGTCGTCGATCCGCGGATTTCGCTGCATGCAGGGGAGCAACACCTCTTTCACAAACGCGGTTGTTTCGATCATCCTTTAATGCCGCTAGTGCCGCCCTGTTTATCCGAGTAGCTGCTGGCCACCTGTTTCACGGAACCCTTGGTTCCCGCCGGGAGGCTGTTGTACCAGGCCACCGCGTCCGATAAAGCGCCGTACCAGTCGAACGACACTGGTTGGCCGCCTTTTGGAATGCTGAAGCCCGATGTCGGATCGAAGCTCCAAAGATGCATCAGCGTTTGACCGTTGGGGTCGACGCGGCCGTCGGCGAAGCCGTTCAATCGTTTTCGCTGAAAGCCGCGGATCGCCTCAATGGTCGACCCGCCGATCTTGCCGTCGATCTTGAGTTCTTGCGCCGGACCACCTCGGACGGCGGGCACACAGTTCAATAGAAACTGGACGGTCGCGACATCGACGCTTCGATTCGCGTCGCCGGTTCCGACGGACGCTGCGATCTTTTTTAGATTCATATTTGGACCTCTAGCCGCTCGAGCGGATTTGCCCTGGAAAATTTTCAGCAAGAATAGAGAAATGTTGCTTCTTCTGATCGGCGCCGGCGCGCTCGCGGCGTATTCACAGATCGTCTCCGTCTCCAACGACCCCGGCCGCATCAGCGGCGGCGATGCGCTGCTCCGCGTGGATGTACCGGAACGCATGCCGCTCAACCGGGTCACGGTGAAGCGCAACGGAGTAGCCGTCACCGCATCGTTTCACCGCGATCCTGAGCGCCACGCGCTGGTTGGCCTGGTTGGGGGATTGCGTTTGGGACAGAACACTGTGGAGGTCTTTACCGGCTTCAACATTCCGGCTACCCAGATCTCGCTCGTCAATCACGCGATCACGGGCCCAATCTTTTCAGGGCCGCATCAGCGGCCGTTTGTGTGTCAAACCGCTGCCTTCAAGCTGCCGGATGGTTCGGCACTCGGTGCACCGGTCGAC
>VFZW01000206.1 GCA_016871055.1 Acidobacteriota bacterium | reverse complement strand
CCTACAGGCTCACCACCAAAGGCATTACTGTGGCACTACTGTTCCTGTTCTTTCACAAACGCTTGTGCGGCCCCCTTGCCAACAGCCGCTTTCACCATCGGCCGTCGCCCGATCACAAACCCCACTCCGCACTCGAAAACGCATACTACAAGGCCGACCGCGCTATCGAGGACATCGTCAAGTTACTCGCTGCGTAACTTCGTTTGTTGCAGTACTCTGATTTAGAATCTTCGATTCTAGAATCTAGCGATGGCAGCGATAGAAGGCGCGACCAAGTTCATCAAGCAAAAGGTCATTCGCAATTACAAGACTGCCATTCCGACGTGGTATCCAACCGAGAGCAAAATCCAGCTGCTGTTGCCGCTCTGTTTGATCCAACCTGATAAGGCGGACCTCGCGCTCGTGGCGGACAAGGACCGGCCCGGCAAGGTTTACCGGATTCGAACAGCCCTTCGTATGGACATGGCCTACAACAATGCGCGCCTGCTTACACGCCCTGATAGAGAGTGGCTAAATCCTTGAGAATTCAACAACGCGTTGCAGAATTCGTAAACACAAATGCGACTTGCTGAGCGCCGTCCAGTCGCGGGAGGCACTGGTGACTGCCAAGTCGACTAGGAGTTCTACTGTCAGCGGCGCGGCGAAGGCAGCGCTTGGCAAGCGCTGATGAACATTCGATTTCAAGCGGATGCCAATCTCGATCCAGACATCGCTCGCGGGGTGCAACTGCGTGAGCCGTCCATCCACTTTCGGCCGGCCCGAGGAGTTCTCGCCGATGGCAGGGTATTGGTCACGCGCGATGTTCGAACGATGCGCGGCCATTTCGAAGAATTCCTGAAATCGTCCGACTTGCCCGGAGTATTGCTGACATCGAACGGTCACACGACCGGCACCGCGATCGACGGCCTGCGATACGTTTGGCTCACTTGGACGGAAGACCAATTGCGGAACCCAATTCACTTCTTGCCGCGCATATAAACACCTCTACTTAACCCGAAACAGCCCCGACGAGCCGAGAACCAGCGTCTCGCCGCGGAGTCACACAACCGATCCATGCCGCGCCACTGTTTAGCATCATGTGAATCAGATATCCATCCACGGTGTCGCGCCCGTAGCGCCGGCGCTGCACGCATCGACGGCTTCCGCATTGGAAGCGGCGAACACCACGCTGACGAAGCGGCCCGGAAACCGCAGGACGGATCCGGCGCTGATCATGCACGGGATGTTCGACGCCCTGTTAGGCGCGGTGCGGACGATGCTATCCGCTGATCCCGGAAACGAAAAGACTTTCATTACCGGCGGGCGGTCTGCCGTAGACAACGTGCCAATGAGCAGATTTCAGCCGGCGTCGATGTCGTTAGCAGCAGAAGCTGCCGAAGCTTGCGATGGCCGCATTCCGTTCGATCCTCGATCAACTCCATCCGGCCCTACTCCGTGGGCACAAGGTAACCTGGCGAAACGTCCAGCGAGTATAGATCGAACTGCCGTGATTGCGCCGAAAGAACCGCAGCGAACAGCAGCGCGCATACAACGAACTGCCAGTTGGAGTATTCTAATCGTGTAGAACTTTAGCGGACCCATGCCGCCCCTGGTTTCCATTCTCCTTCTCGCCGCCGGCGTCGACGTCAGCTTTGAGCGCGACGTCATCTCCATCCTCACGACCAAGGGTTGCAACAGTTCGGGGTGCCACGGGTCGCCCGCGGGCCAGGCCGGTTTCAAGCTTTCGCTCTACGGGAGCGACCCGGCGGCCGATCACACTGTGGTCTCGCGGCGCATCGATTTGAAGAACGCCGACAACTCGCTGATCCTCCGCAAACCGTCGTTCGCGGCGCCGCATGGCGGCGGACACATTCTTACGAAATCCGCCGATGAGTACCGCGTGATTCAGCAATGGATCGAACAGGGCGGCAAGCGCAACGCGTCCGGGCCGCGCATCGTCTCGATCGAAATCACACCGCGCGAGCAGATTCTCTCCGCGCCTGGAGCGGCTGCGAACGTCACGGTAACAGGCCGGCTTTCCGATGGCACAACGCGCGATATGACGCGCGAGGTGCGTTATGCCGTGAACGACGAGGCGGTCGTTACTGTCGATGCGACGGGCGCGGTCAAGGCAAAGGGCCGCGGGTTGACGACGGTCCTTGCGCGAGGCATGGGCAGAACGGCGACCGCGCAGTTCATTGTGCTTGATGGCGCGGCGGCGTCTGTCAGCCAGCGCGCGCCCACGAACTTTATCGACCGGGAGGTTTTCGCCAAGCTGCGCGAAGTGCGGATCGAGCCGTATCCTTTGAGCGGCGACGATGCCTTCCGACGCCGCGTCTATCTCGATGCAATCGGCGTGCTACCGACTACCGAGGAACTCGCGCACAACGGGCTCGCTTCGGCCCGGCCGTCGGGCGAGCAACTCGCCCGTTTGGGGCCGTGCCGGAGCGGCCTGTGCGCTCCAGCCGAGGCTGCCGCGCCGCTCGACCGCGCCAAGTTGATCGACGAACTGCTCAATCGCGACGAGTACACGTCGCACTGGCTCGTTAAGTTCGAGGACTGGTTTCGTAACTCGCAATATTACTCGCAGGGCCGCACCAACGCGAGCTACAAGCGCTGGCTCGCCGAGATGATCCGCGCCGATCGTCCGTACGATGAAGCGGCACGCGAAATGATCACCGCTACCGGCGATACGACTGTGCATCCGGCGGGCAACTTCTGGCATCCGGCCATCGATTTCATGCTGAAGACCTTCGAAGTTTCGAAGGCTACGCCGACTGTGACGCGGCTGTTTCTGGGCCAACGCATTGAGTGCGCCGAGTGTCACAATCATCCGCTCGAAAATTTGACGCAGGACGATTTCTACGGCATGGCCGCGTTCCTCGGACGCACGAAAGTGAAACACGGCTACGCGCAGTACCGGCGGGTTTGGTACAACACGCGCGAAGGCGAAGTGCTGCATCCGGTCAGCAAGCAGCCGGTCGCGCCGAAGTTCCTTGACGGCACGACGCCGGCCGTTAACGCCGAACGGCGCGATGCGTTGGCGGAGTGGATCACTCGAACACAAAAGATGCAGTTTGCGCGCGCGACTGTCAATCGCATTTGGGCGGAGTATTTCGGCGCGGGCATTGTCGAACCGGCCGACGACTTCCGCTCGACGAATATGGCTTCGCATCCCGCGCTGCTCGATCAGCTTGCGCAGGCGTTCATCGACGGCGGTTTTCGCTTTAAGCCGATTCACCGGCTGATCCTCAACTCGCAGACCTATCAAGCCAGCGCTCGCGCGCCAGGACGCGCCAACGGCGGCGATCCTTTGGAGCGGGTCCTGCTGGCGCGTTACGAGCCCCGTAAGCTGCCCGCCGAAGTGCTGCTCGACGCCGTCGGTCAAGTGACCGGCGTGCCGCAGACCTTCGGCAACTATCCCGAAGGCACGACCGCGAAGGATCTCGTCGCGTCGATCGGCTCGACATATTTTCTTACGACGTTTGGGCACCCGCGCCGCGACATCATGGAACCGCGCAGCCAGGCGCCGTCGCTGGCGCAGGCGCTGCATTTGATGAACGCCGATGCGATGCGGGAGAAGATCGGCTCGCCGAAGAACGTGCTGGCGGAGTTGCTTGAAAAAACGCTCGACGACCGCGCCGGGCTGGATGCTTTGTACCGGCGCGCTTACTCGCGTGCGCCTTCCGAGAAAGAGTGGCGCGCGGCCGAGAACTTCGTTGGCGCGGAGAAGGAGGCGGGCCGCTCGCGACGCCGCGCCTTCGAGAACGTGCTTTGGGCTATTCTCAACTCGAAGGAGTTTCAACTCAACCAATGACGCGCCGCCGTGAATTTCTGCAAATCGCCGGCATTGGATTGCCGCAGTTGTTATCCGCGGCCGACAGCGCCGTAGCGAAGAACTGCATTATCTTCTTTCTCGAGGGCGGGCCCTGCCAGCACGACTCTTTCGACCCGAAGCCCGAGCAGACCGCCGATATTCGCGGCGGCTTCAAGACGATTCCGACGGCCGTGCCGGGGGTGCACTTCAGCGAGTTGCTGCCCCGTTGCGCGCAGAGCTTTAAGAAGTTTTCGGTTATTCGCAGCGTCTACTCGAAAGAAGCGATTCACGAAAAAGCCAAGCAGTACATCTTCTCCGGATCGCGCCCGAACAATGCGTTCAAGCACCCGGTGATTGGGTCGGTGGTCGCGAAAGAGTTTGGCCCGCGCGCGGGCCTGCCACCGTTTGTCTGCATTCCGAAGAAAGATATTTCGGCCGATGCTGGATTTCTCGGCGCGGCGTACGATCCGTTCATTACGGGCGATCCGGCACGCAAGGATTTCAAGGTGCAGGATCTCGCGCTGCCGGCGGGGGTGTCGCTCGAAGAATCCGCCGCGCGCGCGCGATTGCTCGCCGGGATGGACGATGAAATTCGCGCGGCCGAGAAAAGCAAGCTGGTCGAAGGGATGGACCACTTCTATCAGAAGGCCTTCGATCTGGTGACTTCGCCGGCGGCGCGCAAGGCGTTCGATCTCGAACAGGAGCCGGCGAAGTTGCGCGACTCTTACGGCCGCAACGCGGCAGGACAAGGCGCGCTGTTGGCACGGCGGTTGATTGAGAACGGCGTGCGGCTGGCGGCGGTTTTTCAAGGCGGGTACGACTCGCATATTCGCAACGACGAAGCGAGCAAGAAGACGTTCCCTGTATTCGATCAGGCGTTTGCCGCGTTGCTTGGGGATCTCGACGATCGCGGGCTGTTGGCGTCGACGCTGGTATTGGCAATTGGCGAATTCGGGCGTACGCCGCACATCAATCACTCGGCGGGGCGCGATCACTGGCCGGGCGTTTTCTCTATCGCCGCCGCCGGCGCGGGCGTTCCGGGCGGGCAGGTCATCGGCTCGTCTGACGCGCAAGGCGGCGCGCCGAAGGATCGGCCGGTGTCGATCGAAGGCCTCGGCGCGACGATCTACAAAAAGCTGGGCATCGACTATCACAAGGAGTACCGCACGAACGGCCGGCCTGTGCGAATCAATAGCGACGGCGCGCCGGTGCGCGAGTTGTTCGGATGAAGATCGTTGCGTTGTTCGCGATAACTGTCAGCGCCGCGCCGCACGTGACGCGTGTCGCGCCGCTTGGCGGGCAGGCGGGGGCGGTCATCGAAGTGGAGTTGCACGGCAAGGATCTCGGCGGTTTCGTTTCGGCGCGCTTCGATACGGCGGCGCTGCAGTGGGTCGAGACGATAGAAGCGAAGGCGGAGTTGGTGCGCGGGCGGGTGCGCGTGGATCGCACGGCCGCGCTTGGGCCGCATCGCCTGCAAGCGGTAACGGCGAAGGGCGTGACGAACACGCGCCTGTTTAATGTTTTCGAATTCGAAGGGGTCAATGAAATCGAACCGAATGGCAAGGCGGCTCAAACGATTGCACTGAAGCCGCAGGTCGTTCATGGTTTCATGAAGACGCTGGCCGACGTGGACCGGTTCACCTTTGAGGCTCGTGCGGGCGAGCGTTGGCTGTTCGATTTGCAGTCGATCGAGCGCGGCGGGTTTTTGGAATGCTCTCTGACGCTTTACGACGAACAAGGAAACGAGGCTGCCTTCAACGAGGATCAGGATGAATACCTCGAAACGCCGAGGCTCAGTGTGACATTTCCGAAGACGGCGCGCTACACGTTGAAAGTCGATCAGTATCGCGGCCCGCAAGGTGTGTCGTGCGCGGGCAACTGCGGCTACGCGTTGCACATATCGAAGCTGCCGGTGGTGCGTTCGATTTTTCCGCTTGGCGCAAGGCCTGGATCGGCCTATCGCGTTCGCTTCGAAGGAGAGGCGCTCGATGGCGTGACTGGCGCCTATCTGCAACGCGCGCGCGGCGCCGAGCACTATCGGATGACGTTTCCCTTTTCAATGCCGATTGACGGCAGCGACAAGATCGAAACGATCGACGCGTTGACGGCGGATGGCCGGGAAGCGCGCTTTCAAATTCCGGCGGCGGCTACGCCGGGCCTGTGGCGCTTGTGGCTGCGGACGAAACACGGAGCGACCGAAGCGATGTCGGTTGAAATTGGCGGCGATGCGGTGGATGCGGTGCTGACCCAGAAAGAGCACAGCTACGAGATCCGGCTCGAACAGGGCAAGCCGTTTCATGCCTGGACGCTAGCGGCGCAACTCGGGCTTCCGACGATCGACACGGTGCTGGAACTTTTCGATGGCGAAGGAAAGCTGCTCGCCGAACACGACGACCTGATGACCGGCCAAGGGACAGTCATCGGCAACCCGGACAGCAGCCTTTATTACACGCCGAAGAAGACGGAAACGGCGAAGCTTGTTGTACGCGACCGAACAAGCCGCACCGGCGCGGACTTCGCTTACCGACTGCATTTCGATGACGCCGAGCCGTCGTTTCAATTGCTCGCCGAGCCGGAGGAACTTTCCGCGACGCCCGGCGAGACGGTTACGCTCGAAGCGCTGCTGATCAAGCAGCCGGGGTTTGAGAGCGCCGTCGATGTGTGGATCGAAGGGCATCCGGAAGCGCGCGGGCAGTTCCGCGCCGATCAACATTTTGGGCCTTCGGGCGATGGAGACAACATCAACATTCCGATCGTGCCGTTGCGCGTGACAATACCGAAAGACGCTTCGGCCGGCGACTACTCGCTCCAGCTACGCGGGCAAGCGGCGGGCAAGAAGGGGCCTGTGGTCGAAGGGCTGTCGACGCTCTGGATCGGCCCCAACGGAAAGCGCAACGACACGCGCCGCCCGCTGCCGCGCGTGTCGATCCACGTCATCGGACCGAGGGATTCGCGCGCACGAAAATAACGTAGGGCAATCGGTTCAACTCGCGCGACAGAACCAGGAATCCGATTACAAACGTGACGACGGCCGCGGCCAGATAGCCGAATCCATACCAGGCCAAGCCGGCGCGCATTGAAAGAAACGTGAAGGCCGCGTTGGTGGCAAGGAACAAGATGTTCAGTTGCAGAGTAATACGGTTCAGTTCGAAGTACGACAGCATGATGCCAAGAAACAAGAACATTGCATGGAACGCGGCGCCGATCACACCGACGCGGAACATGCCGTACTGGATGGCGTTGAGATGCAGCAGGTCAAACACCTGCGGTGCGAACAGGATCGCGGCGGCGGAACAGCCTGCTTGCAGCACCAGGAAATTTCTCGCGCTTTCCATGATGCATTCAAGAATCGTCGCGTGGTTCTTGCGGATGCGGTCGAGCGTGGCGTGGCGCTGAATCTCGCCGTAGAAACGCAGATAGCGTTCGAAGAACTCGGTCTCGATGCTAAGAACAAACAGCGCCAGCGACGGGATGATCGACAGATAGGCCAGGAACATGGCCGAGTCATAGTCGGGATAGGAGATCAGTCCGATCGGCAGCGCCTCGCGTTCCGGCGCGAACCACATGATCCACTTGTCGACCCAGATCGCGGCGTTATAAGCGCAGCCGGAAATCGCCAGCGGCCAGTATTTCTTGAAGTGCCCGAGGAACTCCCAACTTCGTTCGACGCGGTGGCGGTACTCGGCGAATACGCGCGCAGCCAATGGGAAGAAGATGAGGCTGAGTCCGGCGGTGAAACCCGCCAACATGCCCGCGGTTCCGTACGGTCTTGCGAACGCGACCGACGCAATCGTCGCGATGCCCATTCCCACGGCGAACGCGCCGGTGACAACCTTGTGTTCCTTGAGCGCGGTAAGAAAGACGCCGACGATCCACAACATCGCGACGAGAAAGTAGTGGGCGATCGCCGCGGCCTTCACCACGGGAGGCGCTTGCAGAACCGTGCCGTAGAACAGCCCGATGACCGGCATCTGCGTCGCGCCCGTCAAAGCCAGCGCGGCCAGCAGCATGCCGGGCGCGGGCCGTACGTTTTTGTGGTAGATCAGATCGCTGAGATAACGTGTGATGATCTGGGCGATCGGCCCGCCGAAGACCAGCGAAAATCCGAAGTTGTAGATCGTGATCAGGCGAAACGCTGCGACGTCGTTCGGATCGGCGCGGTCGGCGCTCAACAGGTTGATCGACGTGAGCGAGACGATGGTGATCAGCCACGGTCCGGCGGCGGCCATCGCCGAATGGCCATAACCCTCCAGCACGCCAAGCAGATCGTCGCGCTGCGTGAGTTTGCGAAGTACGAATCCGATGCCCGCCATCGCTTACGCCGCCTCGCGATAGTGGGCGTAGATCTCGCCGTAGGCGCGGTCGAGATCTGCCTTGTTGTAGTAACGTTCAAGACGCTTCTTTACGGCCTCGCCGCAGGCCGAATAGAAGCCGGGATCGGTGAGCAGGCGCACGATACCGGCCGCGGTCGCCGATGGATTCGATAGCGGAGTGACAACGCCACCCGGCCCGAGCGGCGGATCTTCGGTCGAAGAACCGAGCAGCATTTCGCGGCACGCGCCGACGTCGGTGGCGACGGTCGGAATACCGAACACGCTGGCTTCGAGAATCACCAGCGGCTGCGCCTCGCTGATCGATGTCAGAACCACAACATCGAGTTTGCCCATGTAGTCTTTCAAGTTCACGCGGCCCGTGAATTCGATCGTGTTCTCCAGCCCGAGATAACGTACCATCTCGGCGCACTCGGCGTAGTAGGTCTGGTCTTCATCGGTCGGCCCCATGATCAGCGCGTGGATATCGGGCAGCAGTTCCCGGACGATCGCCGCCGCGCGAATGTAGCACTTGATGTCCTTGATGGGCACCACGCGGCCAATGAGCGCCATCGTGGGACGCGCGCTCTTCACGCGCTCGATGCCGGCGAAGTGATTCGGATCGATGCCGTTTGGGATCACCATCAGCCGGTCGCGCGGCGCGCCGTCGGCCACTTGCAGGAATTGATTGCCTTCGTAGAGCGTAATGATCTTCGCCGAGGCTTCGTAGCAGGCGCGCGAGTCGGCACGAAACGTCGCCACCCACAGATCGCGGATGTCGGGTCCGCGGCGCTCGATCGACATCTCGGCCGCGGGGCGCTCCTCCAGCCAGTCGGCCATGGCGATCTCGATGCGGCGTTCGTTGGTGTAGATTCCGTGTTCGGTCAACAATACGGGCCGTCCCGTTTCGATGTGTGCGCGCGCGGCGAACAATCCCGCGTAGCCGGTGCAGACGGTGTGATAGACGCGCGCTGCGGGCATCTCGCACATCAGGACCGAATAAAGCCCGCCCACCAGCGCGCGCCACCCCCAGAAATATTCGAGGAACGACGAGTCCGGCTGACACCGCTCGTACATGCGGACGAGTAGATCCCAGGCGGCGGGAGAGTTCAGCAGCACCGAATCACCCAAGCCTTCGCGATGCGGGCCGAGCACGTTCAACACCGCGCGCAGATCGTCGACGCCGCCACCGGTCATCAGCGCCGTCAGAGGATCTTCGAGCGCTTCCAGCATCGCCATGTGCTGTCTCTGAAATCGCCCTCCTTGCGGGATCTGCTGTAAGAACACAGTCGATTGGCCTGTCACGTTTTCCGGCACTGTGTAACGCGGCTTGAGGTCCGCACCCGGCGCCATGAGCGTCATCAAATGAAACGTCAGTTCCGGATGCGCGCGGATCATGTCGTGTGTCCAACTCGACACGCCTCCGGTGACGTAGGGATAAGTGCCTTCGAGAATCAGACAGACGTCGGCCGTCATGCGGCGCCCCACAAGGCCACGGCCTGCGCGGCGTTCGGAGCGACGGCGCCTTCGGCCAGCGGCTCGACGGCTAGCGCGCGCAACTCGGCGTATCGACCCAGTGCGAACAGCGACTCCATATGCCACAGCCGCGCGGCGGGCGGCCATTCGGCGACGGGATAGCGCGCGTACCAATCGGCGGCGTCTTCGTACTTGCGCTGCCGGACTAATAATCGGCCAACCGCCGCGCGCGCATTGGCGTCGGTGGCGTCGAGCGCCAACAGTTTCCGGTAGGTCTCGACAGCCAGCCCACGCGTTTCCACTTCGCGTTTTGGGTCGAGCACGCCGCTGAAGGCGTAGTCGTCGTAGTGCGCCGCCAGCGCGCGCAATGCGGCGGCATCGCCGGGGCGCTTGCCGGCCTCACGGCTCAGTGCCATCATCTTCGGCAGGAACTCGGCTTCGATTTTAGCCATCACGGTCGCCGCCTGCACGCGGATGGCGTTCGATTCATCGGCCAGAGCTTTCTTGAGCACCGGTGCGAAACTCGGCTTGTAGTATTTGGTGATCAGCGTGACTGCCGCCTGCTTTTGCGCGAAACTACCGAAGCTCAAAATGTCGTTGAGCGGAAGGACGTTCGTCTGGCCGTCGGCGAGGGCGTTGATGCCTTTGACCAAGCCCAGAATTCCGCGGCCTTCGTTTGTCTCTTCGGTCGGAAACAGCGATTCGTACCACTCTTCAAAGGTGATCGACGTGCGGGAGAAGATTTCGCCCAGCACCATGGTGACCAGCATCCCGGACGCGCCGAACGGCCCGGCAATCGTCGTCGCGATGAGTAGCATCGAAGGCAGGCGCACGTCGCGCCCGCCCTCCGCAACCCATCGCCACCACGCGCCGAGCGCGCCACACAATCCGAGATGCACGGCGATTGCCTGCAGCGCAGCGCCGTCCCAGAACAATCGCGCGACAACACACGAACCGGCAAGCGCGACAACCGCCATGGCCGCGGACTCCCACTTGTCTTCGAAGCGCCCGGAAGCCTTAGCGGACTGCATGTGCTTCCTCCTGTGACGCGACACTCTGAGCGAGGGCAGAGGGACCGGCAGCCGGCTTTTCTTCCGGCTCATACAACGACCGCCAGGACATGCGCAGCCGCGCGCCCGAGCCGCCAGCGCGTTCCAGAAACGCTTTCTCCAACTTCGCAGCCGCGATGGCGGCGTTGCGCAGCGGCGTTGCGGTCAACAGGATGGTGAACGACTCGTAGCTCTGCCCGGAAACGAAGGCGAGGTCGGTCGTGCGCAGCCCCTCGGTCACCGATCGCGACAACGCTTCGGCGGCTAGCAGCCTGTCCTCGGCCGTCATGTCGCCCTGCGCCTCCAAGTCCAACTGCAACACCACCACGGCAAATTGCAACCGCCGCGCAAGCCGGGCCAGGAACGCCGACTCGCGCTCGAAGAACGCCCGCGAGTAGAGCTGTGTGCGGTCGTCGAACATCGTATCGCTGGCGGCTTTTTCATGACGCCGGGCTTTGGCGAAGGCCTCGGCGATCCAGCCGCACACGGCCCGGAACCTCTCGAGCGTCGAGAGGTTCATCGCCAGGAAACCCATCTTTTCGACCTTCAACATTCCCAGTACTTCGCCGGTTTCGGGATCAATCAGCGGCCCCGCCATCAAGCCCTGGCGCACCAGGAAATGCTCGTCGCCCTCGCGCGCCACGCATAATGTTGCACGGTCGACCACCACGCGGCGAAATAGGGGATGTTCGGCGGCGAACTTCACGCTGAGGTCGTTGCCGTCCGGCCAACCCTCGGCCAGACGCAGCGCCAAAGCGTCGCGTTCCACCAGGAACAACGAGAGTTGTTCGCAGGACAATACTGCGCGCGCCAACTCGAGCGACCCGCCCAACACTTTACCCGTCTCCAGGTTTTCTACTTTTTTCGCCGCTTGATATAGGGTCACCGCGCTCGACAGCTGCGATGCGATCACTGTCTCCAGGCCCTGCTTGGCGCGATGCATACGCTCCACCGCCGCTTTCAGCTGGGCCGATTCGGCCTCGGCCTCTCGCATGCGATCGGCCTGCAAGAGTTGTTCGCGTTCGTGACGCCGGCGGATCTCCCCGGTCAGCGAGGCGATCAAGAACCAGCCGAGCGGTAAGCGTAGGGTCGTCCACATCCAGCCGTAGAGATCGGTGGACAGCGTCTCGGGCGGCACGTTTCCCGCCCGCAGCGCGATGGTCGAAATCAGGGCCGCCGCTACGGCTTCGCCCGTCCCGTACTGCGCGCCCAACAATGCAATCAGAAACCAGGCGGGGTGCGGATTGAAGTCTTCGAAACGAGTCGCGGCCCCGCCAAGCGCAAAGAAGGCCAGGTAGAAGACGGCTATCTCGGCCAGCGCCGATACGCGCAAACCGAGCAGACGTTTTGTCTTCATTGTTTCCACCACAATCCAAACCGGACCTGGAGCGCCGATCCGGAGACCGTGGCGACCGTGTTGAGCCGCCGGTCAAGCCAAACGCCCGCCCGGAGTTTCGGCGACGGCGTCCACGTTACCGATCCGGAGGTATACGGTCCGCGTCCTCCTAGCGAGAGTTTACTGCGAAGCGGCCAAGCAGACCTCTAAGCCAAAGATTTTCCGAGGGTTAGAGCGGCAAGGGTGTATT
>VFZW01000205.1 GCA_016871055.1 Acidobacteriota bacterium | reverse complement strand
TGTCGCGGAGATTTTGTTCGTACTCATCGCGATTCAACCGGCGTATCGGACCGCGCCCGTTCCGTGCCGCGTCGGCCAGATCGGCCGCATGGAGCGGCGTGTGCAGATGCCGCAAGAACTCGGCTTTCACCGCGCCGGACAGCGGCGACAAAGGGGGCATCTCGCCTCTGTCGACGCGATCGTGAATACGAATCCACTTGTCCCGGTTGCCGCGGTCCGCGAGCTCGTATGGCAGCGTCTTTAAATCGAGACCCGCCTTCGCCTGTGCGCCGCTGTGACACGCCGCGCAATGCTTCGAAAGCAGCGCCGTGAACTCAGGCGGCGGTGCGGCCAGTGCGGTGAGAGATAACAGTAGCGCGCGCATTACCTGAAGCCATCATACCCGGGCTTGCCCTAATTCACCACAACCTTCTCCTTGGGAAGCGGCGCCATCCCCTTGCCAAACGCATACTGCTGCACCTTCTCCAGGATCCAGTCCGCATCCGCCTCCCCGCCGCAGAAGTTCGCTTCACGCGCGATCGTCAACAGCCCCGCGTTGCCCGCCAACTCGCGAACGAACTGCTGGGCGGTGATCCCTTCCACCGTTACATAGGTCGACGGCGTCAGGAATTCGGCTTCGAAGATGCGCTCGGGCCATGGGAACGTATACTCGCGGTACTCAAGCGCGAAGCACTGCAGGTCGATGTCGAGCACCAGCCGCTGCTGGCCGGTAAACCGAAACCGGTCGCGCGGTTTCATCTCCCATCCAAGCGTCTCCCAGAGGGTATCGAGCTTCAGTCTCCGAGCGGAGTCGCTGAGCGAGCCCTGATACTCAAGCTCCGAACACGGCAGATACAGCGAGTCCATGCGATGAATCTCTCCCGCCGAGTCTTCGATCTGCAAGGGGAAGTCGATGTGGTCGCTCGGCTCGTGGCCAAACAGAATCACGTTGCCGATCAGCCCCAGATGCATCCCGGCCTGCACCCAGTCGTCGTCGGTCTTGCGCAGGTGGTTCTTGCAAAGGTCGATCAACCCGGCCGTCGTGAATCCGCGCTTTCGCATCGCGCGGATCTTGTCCATGCACATCGGCTCCGTCGAATCGTGGAACCGGTCGAAAAGCACATGATGCGCCGGTCGAGGCAACCGGCCCTGCCTCTGCGCGAGGTCGATCAGCGGAAGGACAAAACGATGATCCGTGTGCAGCAACGCCGGACCAACGGGAGTCTCAATTTCACGGAGCCCGTCTTCAAACACGAGCTCCTTGACGGCGTCGAGATCCATCGCGCTACGCGAGCACGCCCGCCAGCGGTCCCGTCGAATCGGCGAACTTCTCAACCGGAATTCCGAACGCCTTGAGCATCGCCACGTACAAGTTCGACAGCGCCGAATCTTTCTCGTAGACAAGATGCTGGCCCGTCGCCAAACGCCCGCCCGCGCGTCCCGCCAGCACCAGCGGCAGATTATGCGGATCGTGTTTATTCCCGTCGCGGATACCGCCGCCGAACAGGATCATCGAATTCGCCAGCACGTTCGAATCGCCCTCTTGCATCCCGCGCAGCTTCCGCAGCAAGTAGCCGTATTGTTCGATCTGCCACTTGTTGATCAGCGCGTACTGCCGGAGATTGTCCTCTTTGTTTTCGTGATGCGAAATGTTGTGATGCGCGCCTTTCACGCCGTCGAGAAACGCGAAATTCTGATTCGTCACTTCGTTGCCGAACAGGAACGTCGCCACGCGCGTTGTATCGGTTTGAAACGCCAGCGCGATCATGTCGAACATCATTCGCACATGATCGGCGAATGTCTTCGGTTCTTCTTCCGGTTTCGCCGCCGGATCGATCGCGCCCAGCGCCTTCCACTTCGACCGCTCCGGACTCGACGCCCGCGCGATCCTGTCTTCGAGCGATCGAATCACCGACAGATACTCGTCCAACCGCTGCTTATCCGCCGCGCCTAACTTGCCGCGCAGATCGCGCGCGTCTTCCAGCACGCGGTCCAACAACAGCTTTGCGTCCTTCGTCGAATCCTCGCCGCCGTTCACCGCGCGGAACAACCGTTCAAACACCGCGCGCGGACTCAACTCCCGCGCCAGCGGCGTCGTCGGACTCGACCACGCAATGTGCGACCCATACACGCGCGTATAACCCACGTTGCGGTCGACCCCTGTCGTCACCGGCGACACGCCCAATTCCAGCGATCCGATCGGCGTCACCTTGCCGGCCTTTTGCACCGCCAACTGATCCATCGAAATGCCGTTCGCGCTCACATCCACGCCCAGCGTTTTGGTGATCGTTGTCGAGGTCAACCAGCCCGAGATCTTCACGTAGTGCCCATCGCCGCCAACGCTGTTGGCGTTCCACAAATTCGTCGGGATGATCAACTCGCTCTTCAAGTCCTCGAGCGACGACAGCGTCGGCGACAACTGAAAGTCTCGCTTTTCGCCCTCCGGTGTCCACAACTTCTCGTGAACGCCATTCGGGATGTACATCGCCGCCATGCGGATCGGCGATTTGCTCGCGGCCATCGCTTCCAGCCACGGCAGTCCAATTGCCGCGCCTGCGCCGCGCAACAGTGTTCGACGGGATATCGGTGAGAAGGCCATGCAACTCCTATTCGACGGACACGTTTAACTGTGTGCCCGGTTGATACCGAAAAGGCACACTGCGAACCACTTCCAGTATAAAGCGGTGCGCTTTGTAATTCTCGGTCTTCGCGTTCGCCACAATCCGGTCCACCGCGCAGTAGTCTTCGAGCGTCAGTCCGCGCCCCAGCGCGTAGCCCAGCATTTTCGCGCCTAGATTGCGCATGAAGTCGTCCTTGCGCTGCATCAACAGCGTCTTCAGTCCATCAGGACCGTTGAATTTCGTGCCGTCCGGCAACTCGCCCAGCGCATCGGCGCCGTCGCGCCACTTGCCGACCACGTCGTAATTTTCCAGGCCGAATCCGAGCGGGTCGATCCGGTTATGACACGTCGCGCACACGACATTCGATCGATGCAATTCCAGGCGCTCGCGCATCGATTTCGGATTCGCCGCCGCATCCGCTTCAAGCGGCGGAACGCCCGGCGGCGGCGGTGGCGGCGGCGTGCCCAGCAGCGACTCCAGAATCCATTTGCCGCGCAACACCGGGCTGGTCCGATTCGGATACGACGACACCGCCAGAATC
Source organism: Acidobacteriota bacterium (assembly GCA_016871055.1). Classification (GTDB taxonomy): domain Bacteria; phylum Acidobacteriota; class Terriglobia; order Bryobacterales; family Bryobacteraceae. The sequence goes on along the minus strand of VFZW01000205.1, from coordinate 9,079 downwards.
GCCGCCATCCCGAGCAATCCGCCCCGATGTGTCCCCTCGGGCAACGTGACTTTCACCGGCTGTTGACGGATCCGCTCCGGGACCGTGAATTCGTAGTGCTTCATCAACTTGTTGGATACGAACGTGAATTTCGAATCGATCAAATTGTCCAGCGGCAGATCTTCCTTGATCAACTCGTGGAAGAAAAGAATCGGCTCATAGCGCATCCCCGAGGCGACCTCTTCATCGGCGTAGGACGGGAACAGTTTGGGGTCGGGCTTGATATCGCGCCCCAACTCGCGCGTGCCCAGCCACTGTTCGACGAAGTACTCGGCAAACTCCTGCGCCTTCGGATCCTTCAGCATCCTTATCGTCTGCTCGCGCAACGCTTCCGGATCGTTCAGCTTCCCCTTCGCCGCCAGATCGAACAGCGTCTGATCCGGCATCGATCCCCACAAGAAGTAGGAAAGCCGCGATGCCAGCGCGAAGTCTTCAACCAACCGGGGCTTCAATTCCGCGTTCGCGTCTTCGAGTTTGAACAGAAAGTTCGGCGAAAGCAGGACGCCTTGCAGCGTCTGCAGGATCGCCGGTTCATAGGACTTGTGCCGCGTATACGCCGTCCTGTACAACGTCATGTACCGGTCGAGTTCCCCGGTCCGTAACGGTCTTCGAAACGCACGCGGCAGAAACGCATCCAGCACTTTTTGCGCGGCCTGTTCATGCGTTACCGTTGCGCTCGGATCGGCGATCAGGAACTTCGTGCGAGACCGCGGATCTTTCACGCCGTAGTGCAGCGCTTCGCTTGCCGCGTCGAGATACTTTTCAGCGTGAATAGGTGAAAGGAACAAGGTCTCGGCGGCGTTGTCGAATCCTTCGCCGCCCGCGCCATCGGCCGGCAGGGCGTGGCCCGCGGCGATCGGAACGTTCAGCAAATCCCGGATCGTGGCCGAGTATTCATTGCGGTTCAACCGGCGTAGCAGCGGCTGTCGTGGTGCGATGCCGTCGGCGCACGCCGCGGTCTTCATGTTGTGATCGACGAAATTCGAAAACGCCTCCCGCGCGTCGAGCGCCGGCTGTGTCATCTTCAGCGGCGGCATCTGATGTTCGCGCACACGCGTCAGCATACGGCCCCAGCGGCGCGGATCGTCCAGCAGCGTCTGCATGGTGTTCAACTTGGCGACGTTGAATCCGCCCGAGGGCTTCGCGCCCTGATGGCAGGAATGGCAGTAGGTTTTCAAGAACTTCTGCGCGTCGGCGATGGAGTAGTCCGCCGCCAGCAGCGGCGCGGCGAACAACAGGAACAAAATCTTCACGAAACGAGAATATCAAGCTACGATGAGACGTGCTCAACATGCTGGAAATCCGGCGCGGCGAAAGCGTCGAACAGGTACTTACATTCCTGACTAAGGAAGAGACGAGCGCCCTCAGCGGACTGCCGCCACAAGCCGTCGTAGCGCTCATCGGAGAGGACGGCGTGACACGGCCGAACGGCGTCTTCCGCGAGTTCCTGCACGAAGCGATCGAGCACTTCGCCCCGCGGGAAATGCGGGAAGTAGCCCGCGAAACAGGCGCCGGCCGGGTCGTCTACATCGACGACCGCGCCCCCGAAGGCGAAGAGGTTGCCAGCGAAGACATCATCGGCTGGTTCCAAGTGGCAGGCGGCGCAATTGTCGCCGGAACCTACAAACCAAACCCGGAACATCAACTCCTCACCGAACGCGGCTGGTCCCACGCCATCGGCAAATTCCGCGCCGAACTGGTGCGGGAACTTGTGCGGCGTAGCGGCTAAATCTCCGCCGGCCCGTCCAAACTCCGCCACAGATACCAACTCGCCACCGACGCATAAGGCCGCCACGCCGCCCCGCGCGTCTCGATCTCGGTGGGCGTCGGCGGAGCGTCCAGTTGATACGCCTTCCAAATCGCGTTCCGCACGCCAAGATCGCCCACGGGCAACACATCGGGCCGCTGCAGCGCGAACATCAGAAACATCTGCGCCGTCCAAACCCCAACGCCTTTCACCGCGGTCAGATGTTCGATCACCTCGGAATCGCTCATCGCCGCCAACTTCGCGAACGGAAGTTGCCGCGCCAGCGTTCGCTCACTCAGGTCGAGCAGATACGACGCCTTCTGCCGCGACACCCCGAGCGGCCGCAGCCCGTCGACCCCAAGCGAAATGATCTTGGCCGGCATCAGCTTCCCGCCGCGCGCCGCCGCCCCGTGAATGCGTCCCAGCACCGTCGCCGCGGCCGCGCCGCTCACCTGCTGGTAAATTATCGACCGCGCCAGCGTCGTGTAATCCGGCTCCCGGTATACGATCTTGTAAGGGCCAACGTTTTCAATGATCGACTTCATCACCGGATCGGCCGAGCGCAAATGCGTGAGTGCTTTTCTCATGGAACGTAACGGCCGCGAGGGCCATCTATGAGGATAGTGAATCGCAGAGCATCCATTTCGACCCTGTTCGGCGGGGCGCTGTCGCTGCGCGCGCAACAGCAGGACGACATCGTACTTCGCATTGACGTCGATCTCGTTAACATCGCCTTCAGCGTGCGCAACAAGAACAACGCGCTCGTTCCGTCGCTCACCAAAGACGACTTCACCGTGTTTGAAGACGGCAAGCAACAGACCATCAAGTCGTTCACGCGCGAGACCGATCTTCCACTAACCATCGGCGTTCTGGTCGATGTCAGCGGCAGCCAGCAAGCGATGATCCCCGAAGAAAAACACGCCGCCGGATTGTTCTTCGAAAAGGTGCTCCGGCAAAAAGACATGGCGTTTCTGATCAGCTTCGGCGCCGACGCGCGGCTCTTACAGGATTCGACCAACTCGATCCGCCTTCTCAAGCGAGGTCTGGATGACCTCCGCCTCAACGCCGGAGTGAGCGGAATCCATCCCGGCCCGGTTCCAACCTCGAAGCAAAAAGGCACCATCCTCTACGATGCCGTCTACATGGCCGCCGACGAAAAACTGAAGTCCGAAGTCGGCCGCAAAGCGATCGTCGTCATCAGCGATGGTGTCGATTACGGTTCGGAATACAAGCTCCGCGACGCCATCGAAAAAGCGCACAAGTGCGACACCATGATCTACAGCATCTACTACGCCGATCCCCGCATGTACGGCGGCTTCGGCGGCGGCGACGGTGATCTGAGGAAGATGTCGGAAGAGACCGGTGGACGGGTCTTTCACGTCTCGCGCTCGAACCGCTTGGAAGAGATCTTCACCCAGATCCAGCAGGAGATGCGCTCGCAGTACATGCTCGCCTATTCATCGTCCAACGAACGCAAGGATGGCGGCTTTCGCAAGCTCGAGCTGCGCACGAAAGACAAGTCGCTTAAGATCCAAGCGCGCAAGGGCTATTACGCTCCGAAACAATAAAGCGGTACGATAGCCTTCATGTCGCTATCTCGTCGTCAATTCGCGCTCGGACTCGGCGCGCTCTCCCTGCCGTCGTTCGCCGCCGCCAAGGCCAAGCAGTTTCGTGTCTACATCGGAACCTACTCGCGAGGCGAGAGCAAGGGGATCTACAGCTTCGTCCTCGACACCGGCGCGGCTACGCTGAAGCCGGAAGGCCTCGCCGTCGAAGCGGAGAATCCGTCGTTTCTGGCGATTCACCCCAGCGGCAACTACGTCTATGCCGTCGGTGAAACCGAGAAGTACAAGACGGAAAACGCCGGCTCCATCAGCGCCTTCAAGATCGATCACGCTACCGGTAAGCTGCAAAAGTTGAACGACGCGTCCTCGGGCGGCGCCGGCCCCTGCCACGTCAACGTCAGCCGCAACGGCCAATTCCTCGTCGCCGCCAACTACGGCGCCGGAAGCTGCTGCGCCTATGCCATCGACGCGACCGGCGCGCTCGGCAAACGCACCGCGTTTCATCAGCACTCCGGATCGAGCGTCAGCCCGCGCCAGACCGGTCCGCACGCGCACTCGGTCAATTTCGACCGCGCCAACAAACACGTCATCGTCGCCGACCTCGGCCTCGATAAAGTCCTCGCCTACAAGTTCAACGCCGCCACCGGCGCGATGGAGCAGGGAACTGCCGCGTCGCTCAAGCCCGGTTCCGGCCCGCGCCACTTCTCTTTCCATCCTAAAGGCAAGTTCGCCTATGTCATCAACGAACTTACCTGTACCGTTACGGCGTTCAAATGGAATAACGGCACGCTTACCGAAATCGAAACCGTCACGACGCTGCCCGAGCCCCTAAAGCAAGGCTACTCGACAGCCGAAGTCGTCGCGCATCCCAACGGACGGTTCTTGTACGGATCCAATCGCGGCCACAACACCATCGCCGTATTCCAGATCGATCAGGCAACCGGTAAGCTCAAGTCCATCGAGCACAAATCGACGCAAGGCGCAGTGCCGCGCAACTTTGCCATCGACCCCACCGGCCAGTTCCTCATCGCGGCCAATCAGAACTCGAACACCATCGTCCTGTTCCGCATCAACCAGCAAACAGGCGCCCTCGACGCCGTTGGCGCGCCGATCCCCGCGCCCGTGCCCGTCTGCGTGCGCTACCTGCAACTGCGGCGCGCGTAGCGGCATTGGCCATCGCCGTTTCCAACTTCCGTCCCGTCGCCGGTCTCAAGCCGGGGACGCTCTACCGTTCCGACGATCCGTGGCGCTTCCCCGACACCTCCAGCGTGCTTCTCCGCGATCACGGCATCAACCGAATTTGCGATCTCCGCTCGCCGAAAGAGGCGAGCAAACGGCCCACACGCACGCCCGCGCAAACCATCCACATCCCGTTCGACCAACCCGGTGAACTCGCTGTCCTGAGTTGCCTCTTCGGTCGAACGGGCGAGGACCGCTTCCGCGAACTTTTCCGCAACTTCTATCACCAGATCGTCTTTGAGCAAACCGGCAAGATCCGCCAAATCGTCGAACTCGTAGCCAACGCGGAGAACCATCCCGTTCTCATCCACTGCAACGCCGGCAAGGACCGCACCGGCCTCTCCGTGGCCATCGTTCAACTGCTTGCTGGCGTGCCCTACGACGTCGTCCGCGCGGACTACCTCCGCACCAACGAACTCTTCCAGGATCGCCTCGACAGATTCATCCGCCGCCTCCGCCGGATCACGCTCTATCAGGTATCCGAGCAACGCATGCGAACGATCGCCATGGCCCACGCCGAGTACCTTGACCAAGTACACGCCAAGATCCTGAAGGATCATGGCTCGGTTGAATCCTACAGCGGACTCGACCAAGCGACTTTTAAAGGGCTCCGAACTAATCTTGGGCTGTCCGGTCCGTCATCAAGTTCCGTCCTGCCTCGCTCTCAGGATGACTGATTCTGCGGAGACCGTTTGGCTCCGAACGCTCCCAACAATGCTCATCTGACTTCAGAAACAGAATACACTCGAGGGAAGCTCATTCTGCCGATCACAGCCGGGTGTCTACTTCATCGTCATTGAGCCTGGCCCGCGCCAATACCGCGGGATCCGAAAAGCGTTGGAATTCTTGGAGAAAATCAGCCTTGCAAAACTCAAAGCTCATTCGCGGAAGGCTGAGATCCGCCTGCCAAGGAAATGTCAAGTTTTCGATGCCGTCCGCCTGCCCATCTAACCACCACTTCCGAACCCAGTAGGCATACATGTCCGCGGCCTGGAGGGGCAGACATGACTTATCGTCTTGATATTCCGGTACGCCGCCGATTCGAACGCGTATGCTTGGATCAGACGAAATCAACATCCGATTCCATTGCGAAAGGCAGCGGTCACCTTGAGTTTCTGTGTCGAAGACAAAGTCGACGGATTCATCAATGCGAAGTCTCGACTGGTGCTGAGCGAGGAGATCGATGATCGCCTTAAAGGCGAAATAGTATGGGTCTTTCAGCGCTGCTGTCCCGGAGATGTAGTGTGGCCAAGGCGTCTCATCAACGGCTGCCGCGAGTTCATCCACTGGTATGTAACACGACACTGCGAGAGCAACATGTTTTTCAATTACTCGATAGAACCGTTCGCAACGTGTCGGCCGTCGCCTCAACTTATTCATCTTGAATGCTTTTAGCGCAGGAGATTCATCCAAGAGTTCTTGCCAATCTATGCAAAAGTGCCGCCAAGCGTCATCAGTAGCGACGTAACCTGCCATTACGAATACTCGGTCGTCTCCGCTGCCGCTTGCGTCGACGTAGCATTTCATCGACTCTATACCTCCCACTCTGTTACATCCCAACTCTATCAGCGAGCCGGTCCGCGAAACGCCCCAATCACTTCAAAGCGGACCGACCGGGAACTCGAGTACCACGGATCTTCGCGTATCGACCCCACGCCGCCCGCCACCACTTTGCCAATGAAGACGAACGGCAGCGCAGCACGTTCACATTCGGTCAAGTGGCCACGAGTACAACCCAGCGCGCCGAACGCAGAGAAAAGAAACACCACCATCCAATTCCGCATGAACCGAGCATAGCCCACTCGCACAGAGTTACCGGTAGGCCTCGCGGCGGTTACGAACGCCGGTAATGTCGATGGCATTCGGGCCGCTGATCGCGAAGAAAACGCGGTAGTCGTCGCACCGGAGCCGGTAATCGGTACGCGGCAGCCGCAACTTCTTAATGTCGCCCGACCGGTTGGAAAGGTACCGGTCCAAGCAGTAGAGTATCTGCATGGCCGTCTCGCGATCGATCGCGCGCAAATCGGCCCGCCCTTCTGGCGGCCAATTCGCGGCAATCCGTTCTGGCGTCAGACTCACCGCGTCAGTCCGAACTCGCGAAGGATCTCCTCGTGTGAAATACTGTCGCCGCGCGATAGAGAGGCGAGGGCGCGATCCAAGTCGGCCGCGGTTTCAGACGTAATCTCTTCTTCCTCGACCGGTGATCCCGATAGCGATTCGAGGAGAGGCGCGGGGCCGGCCGTCAAAACCTTCAGAAGTTGCGCGACCGCTGTGAATTGTTCCGGTCCCAGGCGGTCGAGCAGGTGATGCGCTTGTTGTCGATCCATGTCGGTAACTCCGCGACTACTACGGTACCAAACGCGAGCTCTTACGTCGCCCGTCGCGCCAGAAACTTCCCCGCCGCCACCACAATCAGCGCGCCCAGCACCTGCACGCCAATCTCAACCGGCGTCGAAGGATGCAGGGCATTGTGAACCACAGGATCGGTAATGATCATCTCCGCGCCGACGCGCCCAAGAATCGCCGCGCCAATCCAAATCACGATCGGGTACTTGTCCATGATGTTCGAAAGCAGGTTGCTCGTAAACACGACAAACGGAATGCTCAATCCGAGCCCAAACAGCAGCAGCGGCAGGCTTCCTTTCGACGTTCCAGCGACAGCCAGAATGTTATCGGTCGACATCGTGATATCGGCCACCATGATGTACCAAATCGCCGACATCAGCGTGTGCTCGCGATGCACCCCGGCCTCTTCCTCGGCCGAATCGGTCAGCAGTTTGATCGCGATCCAAAAAATCAGAACGCCGCCGACCAACTTGATCCACGGCGTCAGCAACAGTTGCGCCGCGAAGAACGTGAGCGCGATGCGAAGCACAACCGCGAAACCCGCGCCGATCGCAATGCCGAGTTTGCGCTCCTTCGGCGTTAGCGATTTCACGGCCAACGCGATCACGACCGCGTTGTCGCCCGCCAATAGCAAGTCAATGAGAATGATCGTCGGAATGTCGATCAGCAGTTGCGGCGAGAATTCGATCATTCTAAACCGGCACTCCGGGCTTCGCTAATCGCGCGTGAAACGCCTTCGCCTTTGGATCGTCGATCCTGTTCTTCATTTCGCCGGGGTCTTTCACGATGTCATAGAACTCATCGGCGCCCTGTAGTTCCGGGTAGTGCACGTACTTGTAGCGCTCGGTGCGAATCGCGCGCCACGACGGCGTTTGCGGGAAATTCTCTTCCTTGAAGTACTCGCAGAACAGCTCGCCGCGGACCTTCGCTTTCGGATTCTTCAGCATCGGCACAAGCGATTTGCCCTGCACATGCGCCCCGATCCGCCCGCCGGCCAGATCGACGAACGTCGGGTGGACATCGATGTTCGCCACCATGCCCGCAATCTTCGTTCCCGGCTTGATCAGCTTCGGATACCGCGCCAGCAGCGGAATGCGAATCGACTCCTCGAACGCCCATCGCTTATCGCCCAGCCCGTGCTCGCGCCAGAAGTAGCCGTTGTCGGAACTGAAGAGAAACAGCGTGTTGTCGAGCTGCTTCGTCTTCTCCAGCGCGGCCAGCATGCGGCCGACTCCCTCGTCGATCGACGCCAAACAACGCAGTTGGTTCTTGATCAACTCATCGTTCGAACCGCCGCCCGGCTTGCGGTCTTTCATCGCCGGCTTATCGCGAAGATCGTCGGCGGCGTTGGCCTGCACCGTGATGGTGACGTCCTTGTACAAGTCCTTGTGGCGCTCGGCCGGCGTGAACGGACCGTGCACCGCCTTATGCGCAACAGTCATGCAGAACGGCTTCGACCGGGGCTTTTCGAGCAACGCAACGGCATAATCGCTCAGCAGATCGGTCATGTAGCCCGACGCTTTGATGTCCTTACCGTCCACATTCAAAGGAGGATCGACATACACACCCTGCCCGCGGAACGACACCCAATGATCGAAACCTGGCCGCGGCCCCGCATCCATGCCCATGTGGATCTTGCCGATATAGGCGGTCTCGTATCCAGCCGGCTGCAAATGCTTGCCATAGCTTTCGAGCTTGTGCGTGTAGTTCTCGCCGTCGCGTGTGTTGCCGATCACCTTGTGCGTCTGCACGTACTGGCCCGTCAAGAAAGATGCGCGGCTCGGCGAGCACAGCGGCGTCGTAACGAAGGCGTTCGTAAAGATCGCGCCCTCGCGCGCGATGCGGTCGATGTTCGGCGTCTTGGCGAATTTGTGACCGGTCGACGACAGCGCGTCCCAGCGCAGGTCGTCGACGTAGATCAGCACAAGATTCGGCTTCGCCTGTTGGGCGAACAGCGGGCTAGCGAGAGCGGGGAAGAGAGCGCGGCGAGAAAGCACGATCTCTAGATGATACCCGCATCAGCGCATGCCTAGTGTCCTGTCTCATATAACTATGTACATATAGGCAGAGTTGCCTCATACTGGGTCATGTTCACCCCAGCAGCTCCCTTGGCGGTAGAAGCGAGCCAACGGGAGCAACTCGA
>VFZW01000204.1 GCA_016871055.1 Acidobacteriota bacterium | reverse complement strand
TCATGTGTGTAAAGACACTCGATCACTATTACATGACTACATATAGTAGCAATAAATGTGAGTTAAGCGTTGTCACATCAACCACTTGACGGCGAAAGCGGTGATTCAAAGAGGGCTAAGATCCGTCAGAGGCGTAGGCTGTGGGAAACCAATAAAGGCGGATCGCCCCCGCTTTGCTTGGGAGGCAGGCGCCGCTCGGGAAGGCCGAAAGACGTCTCGGCGTCACAGGCCCCTGCCGCAACTGGAACACCGTCCGCAAGCTACTCGAGTTGGCTGTTTAACGCGCCGCCGCGAAGCAGTACAGCGCTCCGCGCGTACGCACATACATCCGGTCGCCGGCGAACGCCGGCGTCGCAAACACCGGCTCTTCCATATCGATCGTCGCTACGGGCTCCCATTGCCCGCCTGCCCGCACCACGGTCGCCACGCCGTTCTGGCTGAAGAGGTAAACGTGCCCCGCCGCCGCCACCGGCGAACTGTAGTAGGTGTCGAGCGCGCCCGCCAGCCGTGCCTGCCTCAGAATCTGCCCCGTCTTCGGGTCGATCGAACTCAGAATCCCGCCATCCTTGATCAGGTACATCACGCCGTTGTAGAGCAGCGGCGAAGGCACGTTCGGCAGGAACTTCTGCATGCGCCACGCCACCGCCGTGCCGGTTACATCCCCTCGCCCGCCATGCCGGATCGCCACCAGGGTATTCCGTGCGGCCCGCTTCGCCCGGTAGAACTCCCACTCCTTCTCCACCAGTTGCCCGTTCCGATTCAGATCGAGCTGGTAGAAGGTCTTCCGCATCTTCGGGTCGATCTCTTCCTCGCCGATCCACCCATCCTTATTCGCGTCATAGAGTTGCAGCGCCTCCACCCACGCCGGCGTCTCAGTGGGCGTTTCCGCCTCGCCGCTACCCTCCCAGCCGTGGGCGTAGATCATTTCTCCGTCGATCACCGGCAGCGACTTCGGCTGCCAGGAAAACCCCCGCACCCACCACAGCTTCTCACCCGTCGCCGCGTCGTAGGAGGTCACCTGATACGCTCCCGGCACGATCAATTCCGCGCGCCCATTCTTTGGCGTGAATACGGCCGGGGTCACATAGCTGCGCGTCACCTCGGGGCGATCCACGCGCCACCTCTCGCGCCCCGTGTTCTTGTCGAGCGCCACCAGAAATGAGCCCGCATCCTGATCGCACACCAGGATTATCAGGTCGCCCGCCACGATCGGCGACGACCCGTGCCCGTTGACGTTGATGAACGGCCCCAGCGGCGTCCGCCACCGCTCCGCGCCGTCCTTGGTGTACGAAAGAATTCCGTAGTCGGCGAAGAACACGAAGACGTTTTTCCCGTCGGTCGCCGCGCTCGGCGACGCGGGCGAGTTCGTCGCTTGGTAGTGTTCGATCCGCGGTCGCGGCGCCTCGCGCCGCCAGAGGATCTTTCCGCTCTTCCGGTCCAGACAGAGGGTGAACAGCTTCCCGCCCGTGTCGCGCACCTTGCCGCCATAGCCGGCGTCGACGCGCTCGCCGCCCTCGGCGCCGGTGAGAAAAATCAGGTCTCCCGTGATTACCGGCGACGAATGGCCGAACGGCAGAGTCGTTTTCCAGACGACGCTTTTCGTTGGCCCGAACTCCACCGGCGCTGTCGCCACGTCCGCCACACCGGACCCGTTCACGCCACGGAACATCGGCCAGTCAGCGGCCGCCGCCAGTGCCGCCGTCATCGTAGCCATCCGGAAAATCATCCGGCAATGATACACGTGGGAACGGCACTGGTGCAAAATCCGTGTTGAGACCAATTCGGCCCGGGTCCGGGGGATCGATCTTTGATGTCGGTTCGGATCAACGGCGAGTACCAATTGATTGCTGGAGTTGAAAAAATCTACCTTCCCAGAGAATTGTTCAGGCACCGGCGCAAACCTCCCCGTGTTGATCCAGGATTTCCTTTTCGGGTCTCCCGGACCCCAACAGTTTACACCCGACGCCTCACTCCCGTGCCGGAGTTGATCAGAATCCCCATTCCGAGGGCGGGCCAGTGCCTGCGGACGGCTTCTTCGGACCATCGTACAAAAACGAAAACCGGCAACATGCGTGTTTCCAACAGTTCTCTCGACACCTCTCCCTCCCAGCCTCCTTTCTCTCAAGATTTCCACCTCTCCGGGCCGATCTTCACCCCGTCGGCAGCGCCTCGATCCGCCGCACCATGCTCCCGAACAGCCGGCGCGTCAGATGGCTCTCAGCCAACATCAGCCAGTAGTAGCGGGCGTGCTTGACCAGTCTGCCGCCGGTCTTCACCGGCCGCTGCTGCAAACTGGTCAGCTACCGGGCGATGAGATCACCGAAACCCAATCGCTCATCTACTTCCCGCACCACAATGAGGCCCCGTCCGAGGTGCCGCGTTATCCCTGGAAATCGATCTTCAGAGAGGTATTGAAGGAGAGCTGAAAAGGTTGAGTTAGTTTCTCACCCATTGGGTGTCGACCTCCGGAGCGTCTTCACGACGTTCAAACCCTCATGAATAAAGGCTTCGGGGCATCTTACAAAGTTACACGGAAACGTTTCAAATCGGAAATCCGGGCTTAAATATAGCGGACCGGGTGGGGCGCGGGGCGGTTCTGGTTGGCTTCATGTTATCCCCGTTGGGGGACACAGGACTCGTTTAATCTGCGCGAAGCGCAGCAGGAACGCCCCTTCGTTCAAACGCTTGCGGCGGAGCCAGCCGGTCACCTCGTCGTTGCACTTGCTGGTATTGCACGACAAGCAGGCCGGCACGATATTTTCGAGCGTATAGCGGCCGCCTCTCGATAGCGCCTGCACGCAGTCCTTCTGCAGCGGCTTGTCCTGAACGCCGCAATACGCGCAGCCGCCCCACGCCTCCTTGAGCGCCGACCATTGCTGCTCGGAAAGATCGTTCTCCACCTGCTTCATCCGGCGCTGCCGTCTTTTGGCCGCACGCGCCCGGCGGGTGCGGGCGGGTTTAGCCGGCGCCTTCGGCAAGCAGCGCGCCCCAATGGAAGCCGGCGCCAAACGCCGCGAAACAAAGCGTCTCGCCGGGTTGCAGACTGTGCGATCGCGACCACTCGGCGGCGGCGATTAACATCGAAGCCGAAGACGTATTCCCAAAGTTCTTGATGTTCGAATAGAACTTGTCTTCGGCCACTTCAAGCGCCTGCGCCACCCGCGCGATCAGGTTCTGATTCGCTTGGTGCATCAGGAAAACAGCCACATCCGCCGCGCGCCGGCGATGTTGATCGAGCAGCGACGCAATCGCGCGCGGAATCTTGCGCGAGGCCTGCAATATCACGCTACGCCCGTTCATTTCGAGCGGCGATTCAAACGGCAGCTTCAAATCTTCCGAGTACGCTCCGTCCGAATACAGCCCGCAGTCGAGCACCTTCGCGAAGCCGTTCGACGGATGCACCAGGCATGCGCCCGCACCGTCGCCAAACAAAATCGCTACGCCGCGCTCCATCGGTTCGCGCTCGACAACTTGGGACATTTTCTCGGCGCCAATGACCAGGATCGGTCCAAGCGACTCGCACAATCGCGATGCCAGCGACATGCCGAACAACGATCCGGCGCTGGCCATGGGAACGTCGAGCGAAGGCGTCGTATCCAGCCCAAGCTTCGACGCCACAGCCGCGGCCGGGCCGGGAAATTGCCGCTCCCATGACCCCGATGAAACCAGGATCATCCCCAAATCGGACGCCTTCATTTTCGCCTGTTCCAGACAGTCCTGCGCCGCGCGGAGAGCGAGATCGACCACCGATTCCCCCTCGGCGGCGAAACGGCGTTCGTCGATGCCGGAGACGTTGCGGATCCACTCCGCGTCACAACCGACGCGAGCGCCGATCTCGGCGTTACTCACCACCCGTTCCGGCAGGTAGGAGCCAAATGCTTTCAGAAACGCCACTTCAGTTTCCGTGCTCCTCAATGTATTGTTCGATGCGTTCGATCGTATCGAACTTGCGGGGGGTTAGATCCGAGTCCGGAATCTTGAGCGAGAAGACTTTTTCGATCTCGCCAACCATGTCGGGGAGAGCGAAGGAGTCCAGTAGGCCGGAGTCGAACAACGACTCGGCGGAATCCGGGGTCAACGCCTTGCCGGACACCTTTTGAATGATCGCCACGATTTGAGCGCTCTTGTCCATTATTCTTCGTTTGTCGCCGTTTCCGCGGGCAGCGCCGCCGTCTTGGGTTGCATCGTCTCCTGCCGAATGCGGGCAAAGGTCGCGTATTGGCCCATCAACTCCTTATACAACGCGGCGCCCAGCAAGCGATACCCCGGACCCGTAAAATGCACAAAATCGCCCTGGGCCATCCCCGCGTACACCCATTGTCTCATCGCGCCCTTGCCGCCCATGCGCTCGCGCATGTCCCAGAATGCCGCGCCGCGCGACTTGCACGCTTCGCGCTGCGCCTCGAGAATCAGGTCGATCTTTTCATGCGGCGCCCAGGCGCCGCGGGTACGGATCTGATGATCGGGCGGACCGATCACCAATATCGACGCCGCCGGAGCGAGCCGCCGGTACTTGTCGAGCAGCGCCGCGAACATGTCGCGGTAGGACTCAAACGTCCATTCCTTGTTGCGCGCCTCGTTGGTGCCGTAGGCAAGTACGATCAAACCCGGCGGACGATCGCGGAAGATCGGCGCAAGCCCGGCATCTTCCCAACGCAGCCCGATCGACGCCTGCGCGCCGTTGATCCCCATCATTTCCCATGTGACGCCGCGCGTGTTTTCGGTTACCCAGCCAAACAGCCGCACCGGTTTCCGGTCGACCGTGCGGGCCGTGAGCAAGTGCGAACCGGGCGATAGCGTCAGCTTCACACAGCGCGGTCCACCTTCGCCTTCGGTGGAAATCGTATCGATCGGCTCACCATTGTCGGAAAGTTCGACGCGCCCGCCGCCGGGTTGCTGCAGGTAGTGAAATTCAGCCTGTTCGAGCTCCGTCTGCACGTTGACCATCTGGCTCGGCAGCGTCGTCGACATACTGACGCCCGAAAGCCCATAAAGCCCGTCCCCATCGCGGCTATTCAGCCCGTCGCTATGCCAACCGGGAGTGCTCCAACTCTTCAAATCGAGCCGGCGATAACCGTTCCATGGCCGCCCGGCGTGCGAGAAGCCATTACCCCCGTCGCCGAAGCGCATCTGCAGGAGATAGCGGAGCGTTCCGGACCATTCATCGGCGGCGGTGTGGGAGTCGCCGTAGTGAAACACGCGGAGGACATCGCTCGACTGGCCGCGCTCGATACGGTGAAGCTGTTCGAAGAACGGAACCATCGCCGCCGGGTTCTCCATGATACCGGGAACGTTGAGCCACTTGGACACCGCGTCGGTGGCGGCCGCGCGCACAATCGGCGTCGTCGCCGGCGCCCGCGCGACGGTGACACGGCGGCGAACCGGGATCCTTTTCTTGGAGGTGACCTTCTTCGCCGAGGCGGGCGCCTTCTTCACCGTCGACGCCTTTTTCTTCGGCGCCGCCGCGCCATGCATCAGGCCGAACCCGATGGCAATCGTCGCGCAGCTTAGGGCAAGAAGTCGCATTCTCTCCTATCAAACTCAATCGGCGTTTTACGGCTGAGTCTTTATTGTCTCAAAATTTGGCTGTGCCATCGCCAGCTTGCGATGGCGGTAGCCGTCCTGCAGCGCCCGGTAAAGCAACCCGCCGACGAGCTTGGCCCCGGCGGGCATGGGATGGATCAAATCGGCGCCGACCAACCGCGGCGTTCCGGTATACCAGCGCCCCATGGTCCCCGCGCCGCCCATGGCCTGAAACGTGTTGAAAAACGCGACGTTGTGATCTCGGGCCACTTTGCGTTCGATCTCGATCAGCCGCGCCATGCCCGCCACCGTGCCGATTTCACCGGAAGGCAGCCGATCGCCGCGGTCCATCGGGCTCATCAGGAGAATCGAGGCTTCTGGCACGGCCGAGCGGATTCGCTGAATCGCGCGGGTAAGTTCCTTCTCCATGACCGCTTCGACGTAGGAGGGGAACGCGCTCTCGTTGGTGCCGTAATTCAGTACTACGAGGTTGGGCTCGGCGTGCTTCAACTGCTCGCCCCAATGCCCTTCATCCATATTCCTCGAGACGATGGTGATCGCCGCGCCGTTGACGCCAAGCGAACTGTATTCCACGCCGGGGCCGTCTTTAGAAAACCGAACGCCGTAGAGCCGGACCCGGCCGCTGGTGACGCGTATGTCGATACCGCCGGCGCCGCCGGATGGCTCAAACGCCTGGAATTGCGAAGCCACCGCCGGCGAAGCGGTGTCGACCGTACCGAGCGTCTGCCCGCCCGCCGAAACGGTGAACGAGCCTCCATCCGGCTGGGCAAGATACCAGACCTCAAACCGCGAATGGGACGGGTCCTTCAGCGTGATCTTCGACTGCGCGCCGGCCGCGCCCCGAAAACTAACCACGCCCAGACCGTAACGGCCGTCACGCAGTTCGGCCGTATTGCCCGGCTCCATTCTCCACCCGGAACCGCGAATTGTCAGACCGCGGTGGCCGTACCAGGCCCAGGGGTTGGCGATAAGCGCAAAGCCGTGGCCCGCATCGCCGAACTCCTGTTGGAAAAGATCGCGCACATCGGCGGTAATCAGATCGGCCGTGGTCGGAGAATCGCCGTAATGAACAACGCGAACAGCCGCGCCGGGCTCTTTCTTCTCCACCGCATAGAGCGCCGCGTAGAATCGATGCAATTCGTTCCCGGTGTCCTGCAAAAGCGGACCATCGTCGACCGGGCCGGTCTTGGCGGATTTGCCCGCGCGGCGCGGCGCTGGCGCGGGTGCGACAGGCGGTTCGGGCGCGGCCGGCCGTACCGCCGCCGTGGGACGAAAAGCGGTGACCTGCTGCGTGGCGGACCAGTCGAAGATCCGGTAATCCTTCAACGCGGGAAATACTTCGGGCGTCGCCAGAAGCGCCGCGAGCGTGGCGATCGTCAGAGCGGGTTTGGCCGGCATTGGCATTCGGCGTATCTCTTCAGGTTAGAACATCGTCACTTCGGTGAAGGGAAATTCCGCCACCAGCATCGCCGGCACAACCATGTCGAACGATTCCTCGCCGCTGGCGCGCCCCGGCGCGGTCATTGCTTCGACCGCATTGAGCAAGTCGACGACGCTGACGTTGAAACGGAAGTTGCGGACGCCGCGTTGAATCTCTCCGCCATCGACGAAAAACGTACCGTCGCGCGTCATGCCGGTCATCACTTTGCGGATCGGATCGACCTCGCGGATGTACCATAGCCGCGTCACAAGAATCCCACGGCCGAGCTTGGCCATCAGTTCCGGCATCGTCGAGGAGCCGCCTTCGATCACGACGTTCACCGGCGATTCGCCAACGTCGTTCGGCAGCGCGTAGCCATGGCCGGTTGCTGGCCGGCCGGCGCGCAACGCCGCCGGGCGCGAATACGGCATCTCGCGCGGATAGCCGCTCTCAAACAGCGTCAGCGCACGCCGCGCCACACCTTCGCCGTCAAAGGGTGCGCCGTCCTGCAGCGGATGCCGAACGTCGTCGCGAATCGTGATATTCGAGCCGAAGATGCGCTCGTTGAATCGCCCGTTCAAGAAACTACGCTCCTCGTCGAGCGCCGTCGCCGAGCAGTCGCCAAAAATCTGCCCAACAAGATCAAGCACTGCGGCCGGCTCCAGGATGACCCGGTAAACGCCCGGATCCATCCGGCGCGGAGTTTTCGATCGAGCCGCCTTCTCCGAGGCCGATCGCGCAAGGGCCAGCGTGTCGATATCGCCCACGGGAACGGCCGAGGCCTTGGCCCAGCCGCTTGAATCGCTCGCGGTGGCGGTGACCGAAAATGTCGCGCCGGTTTCATCGTGCCGCGCGAACACGCCGTTCGAGTTCAACAGGAATTGCGTCGACCGCTCGCTGGAGTAGATACCCGCGGCGCTCCCCGCAATAGCGCCAATAGCTTCGCGCACCGCGCCGGCACGCGCTTCGGCCGACAACGTAGCGGTCTCGGCATCCCACCGGTCGACGGGCGCGATCGCTTCCGGCGGCGCCATCGGCGGCAGCCCCGGATCTTCCTCGTTCGCACGCGCGAGATCGATCGCCTGCGACGTCGCGCGCCGGAGACTGGCCTCATCCAGCCGGTTCGTCGACACGCGCGCGGTGCGCTTCCCGATCGCCACCCGGATCGAAGCCGCGCCCGACTCGTCGCTTACGTTCTGATGGATCGTGTTGTTGGCAAACCGGGTCAGCGCCGATTCCGACGCATGCAGACTCATCTCTACATCGCCCACGCTGTGCTTGCGCGCCTCGTGCAGCGCCCAATCAAACCACGCTCGCGCCTTGGATTCGTCGATCATAGCGCCCCCGTTTGAATGCCGCGAAAGCGCGAAGGACTCGCGCCATGGCCGGTGCCCATCACCTGTTCGGGCTGGCCCTTGCCGCAGTTTGGAACGCCCCACAACGTCCAATGATCGCGGTTGGCGATCGCCTCGCATACGTTCCAGAACTCCGTCGAAATGCCGCTGTAGACCGGGTTTTTCAACATGCGCACCCGCCTGCCGTCGCGGATCTTCCAGGCCGCTTCGCAGCCGAACTGGAAGTCGTAACGCTTATCGTCGATCGACCAGCTCTTATTGGTCTCCATGTAGATTCCGTGCGGCACGTCGAAGACATCGTCAAGCGTCTGCACACCCGGTTCAAGGCTCGTATTCGTCATGCGAATCAGCGGCAGGCGGTCCCAATCGGCGGCGCGCATGCAGCCGTTCGAACGCGTCTCGCTGATCGCGCCGGCCGACTCGTGGCTCGTCGGATAGCCCGTAAACAGGCCCTCGCGAATGATATCGGTGCGCTGCGCCGGAACCCCTTCGTCGTCGAAGGCGAACGTTCCAAGGCCGGGGCCGTGCGCGATCGTCGCATCGCTCACCACATGGACGATCGGCGAGCCATACCGCAATCGCCGCAACTGATCGAGCGTCAGAAAACTCATGCCCGCATAGTTGGCCTCCGAACCGAGCACGCGGTCGAGCTCGATCGGATGCCCGATCGACTCGTGAATCTGCAGGCCCAACTGCGAACTGTCGAGAATCAACGTGTGCTTGCCCGCCGGGCACGGATCGGCCGCATGCAGCATCGCCGCTTCTTCGGCCAGCGACGGCGCGCGCCGCAACATGTCGATCTCATCGATCAACTCCCAACCCTTCAACTGATACTGGCCGCCGAAGGAGTTCGGGTACGAACGCTTCTGCAAGTCGCCGTCCTTGAAAACGTAGCAGGCGCAACCTGCGCCAGTGACCGTTCGCGTCTGACCGATCACGCTGCCTTCGGAATTCGCAAACCACTGCCGCGTTCGCGTCGCGTGGAAAGAAGTCTCGGTCAACGTCACCGCTTTGTTCGAGCGCAGCGCCTCGTCGACCTTCAAAACGTAATCGAGTTTTTTCTGCACGCTGATTCGAAACGGGTCGACCGCGCACGGCGAATCCCACTCGGCGGTCCAAGTCTGCTCGGGCGCCAACACAACATCGCCGAGCTTGGCCATCGCGCTTGCCTTCGCAATGGCGCGCGCCTTGAAAACCGCCTTGTCGATTCCGTCCCGCGAGAGATCGTCGGTCGCCGCGAAGCCCCACGCGCCTTCGGCGAGAATACGAGTGCCGATCCCGGTCGAGTCGCTGCCGGTCACCTGGGACACGCGGCCATTGCGCGTGGAAAGATCCTGTGTTTCCGATTCCACCACGCGAACATCGGCGTACTGCACGCCGCGTCCCTTGGCCAGTTCGAGCGCATCGAGCGCGAGTTGCCGCATATGGTCTATTGTGGAGTACTGCATGTTTGGAAGTCTTCTAGCGGTCGGATCGAAAGCACCGGAGTTCGGCGTGGTCGACGATGGCGGCAACAAATTAACACTGGCGATGCTGAGCGGCGTGCCTACCGTCTTGGTGTTCTATCCCGGCGACGATACGACGATCTGCACGGCGCAGCTATGCGAGATCCGCGACAACTGGAATACGTTCCGGAAACTCGGCGCGCGCGTCTACGGCGTCAACGGCCAGGGCCAGCGTTCGCACCGCCACTTCATCGAAAAACACCGCTTCCCGTTTCCGTTGCTGGCCGACGAAGGTTGGCGTATGTGCCGCGCCTACGGCTGCGGATTCTGGCTCGTGCGCCGCACCGTGTATGTCATCGACGCCGACGGCGTAATTCGCTACGCACAAAGAGGAAAACCCTCCACCGCCGAGATTCTCAAGGCGGTGGAGGGCTGTTCGAAGACAACTACTTCTTAAGACGCTGGCACACGGCGATCGACGCTTCGTTATGCGGAGCGGGCTTCGGATCGGAGATGATCTCGGCGATCTTGCCCTCTTTGTCGATAACGAACGTCGTGCGGCTTGCGATGCCGCGTTCGCCCATCAATGTGCCATAGGCCTTTGCGGTGCCTTTGGCCGGGAAATCCGACAACAGCGGGAACTCGAGCGTAAGATCGTCGCTGAAGCTCTTCAGAGACGGAGCCGCGTCGACGCTGATGCCGAACACTTGCGATTCTGCTTCGTTGAAGTTCTTGATTCCAGCCTGGAATCCTTTCATTTCCGCGGTTCAGCCACCGGTGAACGCCAACGGGAAGAAGGCCAGAACAACACTTTTCTTGCCTTTGAATTCCGAGAGCGTAAACGTCTTGCCGGGAACCGAGGAACTGAGCTTGAAGTCCGGTGCCATATCGCCGACCTTGAGATGCGTCTTGCCGTCCTGGGCAAACAGCGCGGTGGCGAGCAGGCCCAGGAAAATGAATTTCTTCATGGGTCGTCCTCGTAGTGAAATTACAACACCCTTATTGTACCGTGGACGGATGATGCAAATTCTGCGGTAGCCATGGCGCTTGCGCTCTCCGACGAGGCGGTGATCCGCGAGGCGCGCAAGACTTCGAACACGGCGATCAAGCAACGCGACATCAAGGCGTTCTCCGCCAGCCTCGGCGACGATCTCATCGTCGTCCGCAGCGACGGCTCGCTGGTTCCGTCACGCGCCGCCTACATCGAGCGATTCACTGGCCTCTTCGCCGACCCGAAAGCCATTCTATTCGAGCGCATCACCGGCAAGGTCGAAGTATCGAAGGCGCTTCCGCTCGCCGCCGAGCACGGCCATTGGCGCGCTTTTAATCCCGATGGCTCGCGCGCCTACAGCGGTACGTACATGGCAATGTGGCGCAAAACCGGCGTAGGCTGGGAAATCCGCTCGGAGCTCTACGTCCGGCTCGATTAAATCCGCACCAGGTGTGTCTGCTTCTCGCCCGTGACAATCGCCTCCATCTCGCCAACAAACATGTTGATCTCGCTGCGAATACCGAACGCCGGCAGATAGAGCCCCGGCTCAATCGAGAAACACGTCCACGGAATCACGCGCCGGATATCGTGCGTTTCTAAATTGTCCATGTTGGCCCCGCTGCCGTGCACGTCCTCGCCAATCGAGTGCCCGGTGCGATGAAAGAAGTAATCGCCCATTCCGTGCTCGCGAATGTGGCCCCGGCACGCGTCGTCGACCTCAAAGCCCTGCAACGGCAGCTTCGCGGCGATCGAAGTCTTGACCTTCGTGATCGCCGCATCGCGCGCGCCGGTAACAATCCCGAACACCCGCTCGACTTCCGGCGGAATCTCATCGCCGACGAATCCGGTCCACGTGATGTCGTAGTAAACCGCGCCCGGCCGGTTGAACTTCGCCCACAGATCGATCAACACGACATCGCCCTGATGAATCGGCGCGGTAGAGTCCGCGGTTGGCTCGTAGTGCGGATTCGAGGCGTTGGCGTTGACGCCGACGATCGGCCCGTGATCGGTAAACAGTCCCGCGCGCTCGAACGATTGAAGAATGAAGGTCTTGATCAGATACTCATCCACCGGCGCGCGGCCGCGCAGCGTCTCGCCGATCTCCAGAAAAGCCGCCCGCCGGATCTCATCCACAAGCTTTCCCGCTTCGAGATGCGAGTCCAGTTTCTCCTGCGTCCAGCGCGCCTCAAAGTACTGCACCAAATCGGCCGACGTCACGATCTCGACGCCCTGCTTGCGAACCAGTTCGATCGTACCCGCATCGACCATCGCGACATACGGCACCGCGCACTCGGGCGAATACTGCATCGCCACCCGCTTGCAGCCTTCCAGAAGCGTTGTCAGCCCATAGACCTGCCTCGACCAGCTGGAGTACGTGTTCATCGAGCCCGGCAGCGCGTCCAGCATGCCCGCTTCGATCTGATGCACCAGCTTGCGCGGTTCGCCATTGGCGAGAATCAGATAATACCAGCGGCGCG
>VFZW01000203.1 GCA_016871055.1 Acidobacteriota bacterium | reverse complement strand
TCGTTTCCAATCGGACATCATCGCGTGCGAGGCCTCGGCCTTGTCGCCGCGGAAGATGTAACACGTCGACGAACTCCGCGCCAGCAGCCGGCCTTGCGCGTCGCGAACATCACACTCTATCAGGCCGGTGGTGCGGCCCTTGTTAATGACTCTTGCTTCGGCCGTTACGCGGCCTTCACTCACGGGACGCAAGTAGTTGATCTTGAGTTCCAAAGTGGTCATCGCTTCGCCTTCTTCGAGCGAGCAGAAAAAGGCGATACCCATGGCCATGTCGGCGATGTCGCAATAAACGCCGCCGTGCAGAGTGCCCTGAAAATTGTGGAGGCCCGGGTGGATTTCGACCGAGACGCGCGCGGCGCCGGGTTCAAAGTGATCGAGGGTGAAACCGAGTGTGTCATAAAGGCCCATCGGGGCCTTGGCGGCGACACGTTCGCGGAACAAATCATAGATCTTCGGCATGAGAGAGTCGAAATGGCTATGGTAGCCTAGAAGTTCTACGTCGTTTCAGGGCTGAGGTCCGTTGCCGTCCAAGGTCAGCGAAGCGTTTACTCTCCGATGCTACCCGTTCCGGGAAGCCGACCTCATTGTCAGCTTCTATACCCGCGATCAGGGCCGGCTGCGAGGTGTGGCGCGAGGCGCTAGGCGGTTGAAGAACTCTTTCGGATCCGGTCTGGAGCGCCTCTCGATGGTGCGTATGCACTACCGCCAGAAAGAGAACGTGGAACTGGTCCAGTTGAACAGTTGCGATCTCATCGAAAGCCAGTTCAGCTTGGCTAGCGACTACCCTTCCGGAGTGGCGCTCGACTACTTCGCCGAACTTTGCGAGCAGTTGCTGCCGCCTCATGAACCCAACGAAAAATTCTTCCGCTTACTTGGCTCGGTGCTGGAGCATCTTCGCCACGCAACCGAAGCCGAGCGCGCGCACGGGCCGTGGTTGAGCGTGACTTACTTCACGCTTTGGGCGGTCCGCCTGTCGGGTTTTCTGCACGACTTGCGCATCAGTGACGAATCCCGGGAAATCGCAAAAGAGATGTTGATAACGCCGATTGGCAAACTACAACCGAGAGATTGGACGCGGGCCACCGCACCGGACCTGCGGCGCGTGCTCATCGACGCTGTCGAACATCACATCGAACGCCGGCTCATCACGGCGCGCGTATTGGAGACGCTTTAGCCCCTTCGTATGGACACGTTTCAAGAAACGATTTTTAAGCTGAAGAAATACTGGGCCGATCGCGGTTGCATTATTCAAGAGCCGTACGATACTGAAGTCGGCGCGGGTACGATGGCTCCGGAGACCTTTCTCCGTGTGCTTGGCCCGAAGAAGTACAACGTCGCCTATGTGCAGCCGAGCCGCCGGCCCGCCGATGGGCGCTACGGCGACAATCCGAACCGGCTCTACAAACACCAGCAGTTGCAGGTAATTCTGAAGCCGACGCCGGCGGACGTTTTGGACTTGTACATGGGCTCGCTCGAAGCTATCGGAATCGACCTGACCAAGCACGATCTGAAGCTCGAAGAAGACAACTGGGAATCGCCGACGCTCGGCGCGTGGGGCATCGGATGGCAGGTGATGCTCGACGGCATGGAGATCACACAGTTCACCTACTTCCAACAGTGCGGCGGCGTGGATCTCGATCACGTGCCCGCCGAAATCACGTACGGATTGGAACGAATCGTCTCGTTTCTGCAAGGCGTCGAAAGCGTCTACGACATCGAATGGGTGAAGGGTGTGAAGTATCGCGACGTGCGGTATTTCGATGAGCTGCAGCAATCGGTGTACAACTTTGAAGTGGCCAACGTCGATCGCCTCTGGCGGCTGCTTGGCGAATACGAAGCCGAGGCGCAGGGACTGATTGACGGGTATCGCGCCGTCGAAGAGGAAGATTCGGCGAATAAACGCCGCTTCCCGCTGCTGGCCGCCTACGACAACGTGTTGAAGTGTTCGAATCTGTTCAATCTGCTCGATGCGCGGGGCGCGATTAGTGTCACCGAGCGCGTCGGCGTGATCGGCCGCGTCCGCAAGTTGGCCGTCGGCGTGGCGCAGGCGTTTCTCGATCAAGAGAAGTTCCGGGAGGTGGCGTAATCATGTTACCTTTCCTACTTGAAATCGGCACGGAAGAGATTCCCGATTGGATGATTCCATCGGCGCTCGAATTCCTGCGCGAGAAGTTCGATGGTTCCGATGTTACCGTCGATGGCACCGGCCGGAGACTGGTGTTGCGTGCGTCACTCGAAGAACGCACGGCGGATAAAGAAGAGGTCGTCACCGGCCCGCCCGCCGCCGTACAGGGCAAGCCGCTCGAAGGATTTTGCGCCAAGCAAGGCATTACGGCCAGCGCGCTAACCGTTGTCGAAACCGCCAAAGGCAAGTATTGGAGCTTCGTAAAGAAGACGCCCGGCCGCGCGATGAAAGAGATCTTGGCCGAGTCGTTGCCCGCGCTGATTACGTCGATCCCCTGGCCGAAGACCATGTACTGGCCGTCGATGGGCGGACCGCGTTTCATCCGGCCGATTCGCTGGATCGTCGCGCTGTTAGGCGACGACATTGTCGAATTCGAATGCGCGAACGTGAAGTCGTCGAACGTGACGTACGGACACCGCCGATTGGGCGCGCGCGGGCCTTTAACCGTCACGGTTGATTCCTACGAGCAAGTGCTTGCCGACAACTTCGTCATCGTTAGCGCCGCGAAACGCCGCGCGAAGATTGAACTCGAAGTCGCGGCGGTGGCGGCGTCGGAAGGACTGCACGCCAAGGGCGACGCGAAGTTGTTGGAAGTGCTGACCTACATTACCGAGTACCCGACGGCGATCATCGGCTCGTTCGATGCTTCATACCTGTCGCTACCTTCGGAAGTGCTCGTCACAGTGATGCGGCATCACCAGAAGTATTTTTCGGTCGAAGAGCCGGATGGCGAACTCGCGCCGCATTTCATCGCGATCATGAACATTCCGGCCGATCCCGACGGCCACGTTGTCTACGGCAACGAGCGCGTTCTGCGCGCGCGGTTCAACGACGCGCGGTTCTTCTACGATGTCGACCAGAAGCGTACGCTGGCCGAGCGCGAGCAGGATCTTTCGCATGTCACATTCCAAGCGAAGGTCGGCAACTACCTGGAGAAAACAGCGCGGGTCGCCGCTCTGGCGGGCGAGCTTGGCGGCGACGATGCCGCGGCGGCTGCCCACCTGTGCAAGGCCGATCTCACGACCGAGATGGTGAAGGAGTTCACCGATCTGCAGGGCGTCGTCGGCGGGCTGTATGCAAAGGCGCAGGGCGCGCCCGAGGCCGTTGCGAAGGCGATTTACGAACACTACAAGCCGTTGTCGATGGAGGACTCGATTCCTTCGACGCGCGAAGGCCAGGCGTTGTCTGTCGCTGACAAAATCGACACGCTGCGATCTTGCTTCAGCGTCGGCATGATTCCGAGCGGTTCGAAAGATCCGTTTGCGTTACGCCGCGCCGCGCAGGGTGTTGTGAAGATATTGGCCGAGGGTTCGCTCGACACGACCCTCGACGCGCTAACAAACAACGACGAGAAGCTCAGGGCCTTCTTCAAAGAGCGCGTGGAATACTACTTCTGCGAAGTGAAGGGCTTCAAGTACGACGAAGTTAACGCCGTGCTGGCCGCCGGTTTCAGCGACCTCCGCGATGTTGGCGCGCGCCTGGTCGCTGTGCAAGGGGTGCGGCCGACCGAAAACTTCGAACCGCTCGCCGCCGCGTTCAAGCGCATGAAGAACATCGTCGAAAAAGCGTCCGATGTTGCGCCTGGCGCGGTCGATACCTCGATGCTTGTCGACGTGGAACGGGCGCTCTGGAACCACGTCGAGCAACTGCCCGCCACCGGGTCCTACGGAGACCGTCTGGCCACGATGGCGACGATCCGCCCGCCCGTCGACGCCTTTTTCGACGGCGTGATGGTCAACGACCCCAACCCTCAAGTTCGCGAGAACCGTTTGCGGCTCTTGCAGAGTCTGATCGCAAAATTTTCTTCGATCGCCGATTTTTCGGAGATCGTCACTGGCTAGTTTCACCCCAACAATTAGGAGCATCTGGATGAAGAGATACGTCTACAGCTTCGGCGGCGGAAAAGCCGACGGAAACGGAAAGATGAAAGAGATTCTCGGCGGCAAGGGCGCCGGCCTCGCGGAAATGACCACCGCGGGCGTGCCCGTGCCTCCGGGTTTCACCGTGTCCACCGAAGTCTGCAACATCTACTTCGAGAACAATCAACACGTTCCCGAAGAGATTGAACAGCAGTTCGACAAAGCGCTGGCGAAGCTCGAAAAGACCTTCGGCAAGAAGCTCGGCGATCCGAAGAATCCGCTGTTGCTCAGTGTGCGCTCGGGCGCCCGGTTCTCCATGCCAGGCATGATGAACACGATTCTGAACCTCGGCATGAACGACGAGACCGTCGCCGGCCTCGCCGCCAAGACCGGCAACGAGTGGTTCGCCTACGACTGCTACCGCCGCTTCCTCCAGATGTTCGGCGAAGTCGCCATGGACATCCATATGGAAAAGTTCGATCACGTCTTCGACGCGCAGAAAGCCAAGCGCAAGACGAAGCTCGACACCGACCTCACCGCGCAGGACTTGAAGGACATCGTCGAGGCGTATAAAAAGATCTACGTCAAGGAAACCGGTAAGGCATTCCCGCAGGACGCGCTGACGCAGTTGAAGCAGGCGCGCAACGCCGTATTTCGTTCGTGGTGGAACGATAAAGCTGCCTACTACCGCAAGATGGAAAAGATCCCGGATTCAATCGGCACCGCGGCCAACGTGCAGGCGATGGTCTTCGGCAACATGGGCAACACCTCGGCCACCGGCGTCGGCTTCACGCGCGACCCCGGTAACGGCGACAACATTTTCTATGGCGAGTTCTTGGTCAACGCGCAGGGCGAAGACGTCGTGGCCGGCATTCGTACGCCGGAGCCGATCATGGATCTGCGGAAGATCATGCCCGATGTCTTTAAGCAGCTTTTCGACACCACGCAGATGCTCGAGAAGCACTACAAGGACATGCAGGACTTCGAGTTCACCGTCGAAGAAGGCAAGCTGTACATGCTGCAGACACGCAACGGTAAGCGCACCGGCCCCGCGGCCGTGAAGCTCGCCGTCGATATGTGCGAAGAAGGGCTCATCACCAAGAAGGAAGCGGTGATGCGTGTTGCGCCGGCGCAGCTCGATCAACTCCTGCACCCGGTGTTCGACGCGGCATCGCTGAAATCGTTGACGCTGCTCACCACCGGCATCGCGGCTTCGCCGGGCGCCGCGGTCGGCCGTGTGGCGTTCAGCGCCGAAGACGCCGTCGAAATGGCGAAGTCGTCGCCGTCATTGCTCGTCCGCAAAGAGACCACGCCGGACGACATCGCCGGCATGGACGCGGCGAAGGGCATTCTCACCGCGATCGGAGGCAAGAGCTCGCACGCGGCCGTTGTGGCGCGCGGCATGGGCCGTCCCTGTATCGTCGGCGCGGGTGAAATCTCGATCGACGAAAAGGGCAAGAAGTTCACGGTCACTGTTGGCGGCAAGGTTGTTACGGTGAAGGAAGGCGACTGGGTTTCGATCGACGGCACGACCGCGAAGGTTTTCCTCGGTCAGGCCAAGACCACCGAAGCCGATACAAAGTCGGGTCCGCTCGCGAAGTTCATGGGCTGGGCCGATGAGTTCCGCGGCGACTTCGGTGTGCGCGCCAATGCCGACATTCCGCGCGACGCCACCGTCGCCCGCAAGTTCGGCGCCGAGGGCATCGGCCTCTGCCGCACCGAGCACATGTTCTTCGCCGAGGACCGTCTGCCGTTCGTGCAGGCGATGATTCTCGCCAAAGACGTCAAGACCCGCAACAACGCGTTAAAGAAGCTTCTGCCGATGCAGCGCTCCGACTTCGCCGGTCTGTTCAAAGCGATGAACGGCTTCCCGGTCGTTATCCGAACGCTCGATCCGCCGCTGCACGAGTTCCTGCCCAAGCGCGAGCACTTGATGGTCGACCTCGCCAAACTTCCCCATGCCACCGCGGCGGAGAAGAAGGAGATGTCGAAAGCCTACAGCATCGCCGTCGGTGAGCTGAAGAAGCGGCTGCCCGAACTGCTGCACCGCGTGGAAGAGCTGCACGAGTTCAACCCGATGCTCGGCCACCGCGGCTGCCGTCTCGGCATCACCTATCCCGAGATCACCGAAATGCAGGCGCGCGCCATCTTCGAAGCGGCCGCGCAGGTCGCCAAGAAGGGCATCAAGGTGATTCCGGAAGTCATGATCCCGCTGATCGGTTCGGTGAAGGAACTCGAACATCAGAAGGCGATTGTCGAACTCGTGGCGAAGGAAGTTCTCGCCAACGCCGGCGTCGCGGATCTGCACTACATGATCGGAACGATGATCGAAATTCCGCGCGCCGCGCTGACCGCCGATCAGGTTGCCGAGCAGGCGGAGTTCTTTAGCTTCGGCACCAACGATCTAACGCAGACCACGATGGGCTTGTCGCGCGACGACTATACGAAGTTCTCGCGCCAGTACGAAGACCTGAAGATCTTCGCGGCCGATCCGTTCGGCGTGCTGGATCAGACGGGCGTCGGCAAGCTGGTCGATTTTGCAGTGAAGGCGGGCCGCAAGACCCGCCCCGATCTCGAAGTCGGCATCTGCGGCGAGCACGGCGGCGAGCCGAGTTCGGTCGAGTTCTGCGTGAAGGTGGGCATGAACTATGTTTCGTGCTCGCCCTATCGTGTGCCGATCGCCAGGTTGGCTGCGGCGCAGGCTCGCATCGGTGATTCGGCCGAAGCGTCTCGCACGAAGTAGTCTCGCAGTCGTTTCAACCAACGCGGCCACGAAAGAACATTTCGTGGCCGCGTTGTTTTTGGGAGAATGGTGTTTTGCCTCGCATTCTGACACTGCCGGAGAGATTCACGTTCATCGCGGACGACTATGTGAATTTCGAGCCGGTGCTGCAATGGTTCGACTGGTCAATCCACAACGAGGAAGTAGAAATCGATTTTCGCGGCTGTAAATGGTCGAACTATCAATCGTTGGCCCTGCTTCTGCAGTATGTCTTGCGCCTCAGCAGGCAGGGTTGCAAGTTGAAATTCGAAGAGGGGGACGGCCTGGCCTGGCAAATGTGGACCGGCATGGTCGCGAGGCCTCTGGGCGTAGAGATCGACGCAGCAGGTGAGAATTTCATCGCCACGGACCGCACTTCATTGTTTGCGGTGCGCGACACACAGGATAGACAGGCTGCGCTACGAGCCGTCGAAGAGTACACGAGTGGCTTTCCGATCGACTATCACGACTATCTCGCCGATATCGTTAATGAGATCCTTTACAACACGTTGGAGCATGGGCACGCTGCTGTGGAGAGAGTCCGAATCCCATCACTCATCCAGTTCGAACGCGGCTTGCTGAGCGACGAAGTGTCGGTGCTCATCGCCGATACGGGAGCCGGGGTAAAGAAGCAGCTTGAACAAACTTACCCCGCCTTCGAACGCGACACCGACGCACTGCTCCACGCGATTCAGCCGGAAACATCCGGCACGTTCGGCCGGCAAAGCGAGTACAGTTCGCGTAACAACGCCGGCATGGGCTTGTATATTTCCAGCGGCCTGATGATGTCGCTCAAGGAAGACATGTGGATCGTATCTGGAAACGGTCAGCTCCATATTTTGCCGCGAGAGAGGACAGCAAAGGAACTCAGCGCCGCATGGCCCGGAACCTTCGTGCTGCTCACGCTTCGGCTCAAGCAGCATCCACCAGAGATTAAGCATGGTGATGCGAGGAACGCGCTATTGCAGGAAGCGCGTGAGCGGCGCGCGAAAGATGCAAACGGCGGAAGCGATCAACACGTCGTCTCGATGTTTAACTACTTCGGTAAATATCCTGAGGATAAAGAAGCTGCCACAAAATTTCGTGACCGCCATCTGTTGCCAGCAATTCAAGAGGGCAAGCGTATCCTGCTCGATTTCCGCGATGTCGAGACGCCGACGCACAGTTTCTTGAACGCACTTCTCGCCGGGCCGGTGCGCGCTATCGCCGACCGCGGCCAAAACCCGTTCAAGTTCTTGCGGACGACGAATGACAATGCGCAGATCCGCGAGACGGTCTTGTTCATTCTCGATACGAACACATAGTTCGATACACTAGTCAGCCGTGACCCGTACCACGCTGATTCTCTTCGCAACCGCAACGCTCCTAGCCCAACGCGCAGCCACCTTCGAGTCGCGCCCAGCCACCGCCATCGAAAACGACAAGATCGAACTGCTCGTCTTGAACAAAGGCGGCGCGTTCGCCAGCCTGCTGCTCAAAGACGACGCCGACAAGATGAACCCGATGTGGAATCCTGTCGCGCTCGCCCGCATGACCAACGGGCCCGCGCGTTTCGGTGATTCCATCGGCCACTTCGTCTGCGTCGACGGCTTCGGTCCAACGTCGAAAGAAGAAGCCGCTGCCGGTTTGCAAGGCCACGGCGAAGCCCACCGGCAGAACTGGGAAGTGACAAGCAAAGGCCGCGAGGGCAGGACGCAGCACATCGCGTGGCGCGCGAAGTTGCCCGTCGTGCAGGAGATCTTCACGCGCAAAGTGGAGGTCGTCGACGGCGAGCAGGTCGTCTACGTCGAGAGCACGCTCGAAAACGAACTCGGCTTCGACCGGCCGATCAATTGGGCCGAACACGGCACAATCGGCTATCCGTTTCTCGCGCCGGGCAAGACGGTCATCGACGCGTCGGTCGGCCGCTGCCAGACGCGCCCGCACGTGAACCAACCGCCAAATCGACGCCTCGTTTCCGACAAAGAGTTCACCTATCCGATCGCGCCGCTCAAAGCGGGAGGCACGGCGGACCTACGCCAGATTCCCGATCCGCCGGACTCGATGGACCACAGCGGCTGCCTGCTCGATCCGGCTCGCCGACTCGGTTTCATCACCGCGATCAATACCGAGAAGCGCTTGATGCTCGGATACCTCGTCCGTCGCGAAGAGTATCCGTGGTTGCAGGAGTGGATGAACTATCCGCCGAATCTCGCGCTCTCGCGCGGACTGGAATTCGGCACGCAGCCGTTCGACATCTCTCGCCGCGCGACGGTCGAAATAGGCAAGCTGTTCGACGTCCCCGCCTTCCGCTGGCTGCCGGCGAAATCGAAGATCGGCACGCGGTTCCTGTTCTTCTACACGCGCGTTCCCGCGGGCTTCAACAAGGTCGACGATGTGCGCCACGAAGGCGGCGAAATCATCATCGAAGACAAGCAGAGCCGGCAGACCGTTCGGCTGAAGGCGTCGCTGTCCCTGTGATCCGTTTGTGCAAGGCAGGAGATTCGGCGTCCCCGGATTCACGCGAAATTTGGAAAAATAATTGTGAGGATTCACGGCGATGCCGAATGAGCAGTCCACTCTGCCGGTCACAACCCTACTTGCACGCTGGCGAGCGGGTGAATCAAAGGCGCTGGACGAACTCAGCCCCATCGTTTATCAGGAACTGCGCCGAATTGCCCGGTCGCTTCTGTCACGCGAACGCGGCGGTCACACGTTGCAACCAACGGCCCTGACACACGAGGCTTTTCTCCGTCTCTGCGGAGATGTGCCGGACATAGACTGGCGAAGCAGAGCCCACTTCCTGGGCATCGCAGCGCGCATCATGCGCCAAGTGTTAATTCAACACGCCCGCGCCAGGAGCGCGGCCAAGCGCGGAGCCGCACCGATAACAATCTGTCTGGGTAACGCCGAGCCGCACCTTGGCGCCGGTCCAGCTACGGGGCTACACGAACTCGACCAAGCGTTGACCCATCTGACCAGCTTCGACGTCCGCAAGGCCACGGTGGTGGAGATGCGATACTTCGGCGGCCTGACCGTACCCGAGATCGCCGAGGCGCTTGGCATTTCCGAACCGACCGTGGAGCGCGACATGCGAACCGCGCTTGCGTGGCTGCGCCGGGAATTGAAAGCATGACCGTTGAGCGTTGGGCGGAAATCGAGGGCCTGTTTCAGGAAGCATTGTCGCTGACGGCCCAGGAGCGCGAATCGCTCCTCCTCCGACGTTGCGAAGGCGACCCAGACTTGCGGCGGGAAGTGGAATCGCTGCTGGCCAACGACGCGCCGACGGATGCGTTCCTCACCGGCATGATCTCCGGTCCACCCGAGGACGACGCCTTGCTGAAGCCGGGAGCGATCGTCGGCGAATACAAATTGGACCGGCTTCTGGGTCAGGGTGGTATGGGAGCGGTCTACCTTGCGCGCCGCGTCGACGGTGAGTTCGATCAGCGAGTGGCCATCAAGTTTTCCAGCTTTCCCACGGGTTCGGGCTGGACCGCCGAGCGCTTCCGGGCCGAGCGGCAGATTCTCGCGCGCCTCGAACACCCCAACATCGCAAGACTGCTTGACGGAGGCACGGTTTCCAGCGGCGCGCCGTACCTGGTGATGGAGTACGTGGACGGTCTCCCGCTCATCGACTGGTGCAAGCGGCGCGAAGCCTCGGTTGCCTCGCGTCTCCGGCTGTTCCTCAGCGTTTGCGATGCCGTTGCGTACGTGCACCGCAACCTGATCGTGCACCGTGACATCAAACCGGGCAATATTCTCGTTACCGCCGAGGGGGTGCCAAAACTTCTCGATTTCGGGATCTCCAAGGCCTTTGATTCCGCCCAGCCCGGAGCCGACGATCCGCCCGCCACCGTTCGGTTGATGACGCTTGGGTACGCGAGCCCGGAGCAGGTGCAGGGATTGCACGTCACCACCGCGGCCGACGTCTACGCCCTGGGCGCGGTGCTGTATGAGTTGCTCTCGGGCAGTCCCCGCTTCGATATGCGGCGGTTCACGCCGCTGACCCTGCAGCGCGCGATTTGCGAGACCGATCCCGTGGCGCCGAGCGCGGTGCATGACAGCCGCTCCCCCAGAGGCGACCTCGACAGCATCGTCGCCATGGCGATGCAAAGAGCAGTAGCGCAACGATATTCGTCGGTCGAGCAGTTGGCGGCGGACATCCGCGCGTTTCTCGAAAGCCGTCCGGTCAAGGCCCGGGCCGCTACGCCGTGGTAGCGAGGCGCCCGCTTCCTAGGCAGGCACCGCGCGGCCACGGCGATTGCGCTTGTGATTACGCTCGCGACCGCGGCTGTGGCGGTGAAGTGGATTAAGGACGCCCGGCGCATGGTGGAGTTCTACCGGGAGATCCGGAACGTGTCGCGATTCTATCTGGCCGAGGCTCCGGAGCGTCTGGCGAGCAAGCCGGCTTCCGGCGTTCGATCCGAACTCGGCCGCATGTTCGATGAGCGGATGCAAGCGTTGCTGTCGCGATACTCGTCGGACCCGCCATCGGTGCGAGAGATTGCACTTGGCTACGAAGCCGTTGGAAAGCAATTCGGATTGAACCACAATCGCGCCGCCGGTATGTCCGGCGAGGCGCAGTTCTACTATGGCCGCGCCATCGCCGCGATGCAGCCTCTGTATGATGCGGGGCGCGCGGATCAGCATGGATCCGTGATCCTCGGGCGGAGTTCTTGCGGCTTGGCGCGTCTTCGCGAGCGTGAGTCCGATCCGGCATCGAAAGAACGGGCGCGGCTCGACTTCGAGCGGTGCCTCGCCATCCTTCGCGGCGCGTTGGGCTCCAACCCGTCACCGGGAGACCCGTTCGTGTATGAGTTTGTGATGGCGCACTTTTGGGCCGGAGATCACGAACTGGCGGCGGGCCGTCCGACCGAGGCGCGGCTATTGGTTGAGGATGGGCTGCGCATCGCACGCCGCCAAACCTCTTCCGATAAGCGCGCGCCGGTGTGGGAGTCCGCCGCACTGCTCTGCCTGGCGCGAATCGATCGGCCGCGGGCTTCCGAATTGGTGCGTCAGGCCCGCGATCGTCTCGCGCAAGCCGAAACGGATCCGCCCGCCGCAATCGATTTCGGCATGCGGCTGCACGAAGTCGAACTGGCCTTGGCGCGGGTACGCGTGGGAGACGCCGCGCCGGAGGCGGCGGAGAAGGCGCTTGCCGCGTTGCATCGCGACTTCCCATCGCATCCGCTCGCGCTGGAAATCAGCCGGGAATGGAACTCGCCGGCGCGGTCTAAATAAGCGCCGTGACCGCGCGGCGCTAAAATTTCGCCGGGACGTGATGGGTTCGGCCCGCGTTGCGCACAGTAATCGACGGAGAACGGCAAACGGGCTCTCACGCGGCGCTAAGCCCGTCAGCCCATCCGTTAACCCGAAGTTCCCCCGCCGATAAGCAGTAGTTTTCACCGCAAGGTTCTCAGACAGCGTGGGTTGCGCGTTTTTTGCCTTGTTCTGTATACCCATGT
>VFZW01000202.1 GCA_016871055.1 Acidobacteriota bacterium | reverse complement strand
GGCTCGCTTCTACCGCCAAGGGAGCTGCTGGGGTGAACATGACCCAGTATGAGGCAACTCTGCCTATATGTACATAGTTATATGAGACAGGACACTAGTCCGGCCTCAGCGATCAGCGTCTGGACCGTCATCGCCTTGATGCCGTAAAGATGATACCATCAATCCGGGTCAGATCCACGCCCGCCACTCGCTTTAACTCCCCCGCTATGTCGAAGCCTGGTTGGTTCTTCGATGCCTGCTTTCGCTGCCGCTTGCTGGTCTTCCCCGCCGCCGGTTCCCCTGGCTTCACTTCCGCCGCGGGCAGCTCTTTCAGCAGGGCCGCGAGATCCTTATCGCACGCGGCTATCTGCTTTTGCACATGGTCCCAGTCGGCCAGTTGCCGCTCCACGATCGCCAACTGTTCCGGCAACCATGTGCCCTCCAGGCTCTTGGCAATCGTCTCCTTGCTGGCCTTGACCTTCGGATCCCGGAACTCGGCCAGCTTCTCTCCATCCCGCTCTCCGCCCACAATCGCCCGGATGATCTTCATGCCGGTCAATCCACTCAGATCGCTCAGCACCGTCGTCAATTGCACATTCATTTCTGTCAAGGCTTTCTGCATGCGCTGCACGCATACGCCGGCCTGTTGCACGGATTCAGCCCGTTCCCGCCAGCAGCTTCGAACAGCTCGTATTTCCGCAGTTGGCCGGAACGACCTCTTCAATAAGCCATACGTGTGCAACTTCAGCAACCATTGACTTTCCTGAACGTCGCTCTTTCGCCCAGGCAGATTCCGCGTCTCCCGCGCATTGACCAGCCACACATCGAAACCGTGTTGTTCCAGTACGTCGTAGACCGGAATCCAGTACACTCCGGTGGACTGCATTGCCACCGTCTTGACGCCACATTCGTGGAGCCATCTCGCCTGCCGGTGCAGGTCCTCCGTAAAACAGCCAAAGTTACGCACGGGCTGCGCATCGCGGTCCGGCCCTACCGCCACAAAATGCTCTCCACTGCCGATGTCGATCCCCGCCGCGTCCCGGTGTACGACTTCCAAACCGGGATTGGCCGACCAGATACGACGGCCCATATCCTTTTTTTGCTTCCGCGTCAGCCGCGGACCCTTATTCGATTCCGTCTTCGTCTCGTTCGCCATTTTCTTCCTTTCGCCTCTTCTTGCTGGCGAGGCGCCGCCAAGTCGCGATTCACTACATACTCTCTCCAACGGGGTCAAACTGCTTCTTTCGAAGCAGCAGCCACCAAGCTCATGATCGACAGAACCGGAGCCAGGCTCTATCACGGGCAGGAACGCGCCAATGTTGACTCGGCCATAACTTGCGATGCCTTCGCCGATCTATTTTTGCCGCAAGCTGGACCGGCACCGCAAGTGGTTTCTGGCTCTCATGACGCGCCCCGCGCGTCGAGGACTCTATCCGAGCAGACATGGTCAAGTTTTCGTTAGCGCCGAAGGGTGGCGATCACCAGCTTGTCGCGCCGACCGGCGATAGCTTTGCCCAGCGCTCTCTCGGCGCCGCCCCAGCCATAGGCATTCGACGAGTCGAAGAAGTTGATGCCGAGATCCAGCGCACGATGCAGGATGCGCTGGCCGGTGGCATCGTCCGGATCGCGCGCGACCTGACGAAACGCCGTGCCTTGGCAGAGCCGCGACACGAACAGGTCAGTGTGGCCGAACCGAACCAGCGAACCCCGGCGATCCGGCTCGGGCTTGGCGACCTGCGCCATCGCCGCGTTGCCGCAGGCGGCCAACCAGGCTCGACGCGAGTGGCGGTGCATCGTTTCAGCGCCTCAGGCCAGACGGTGAAAGCCGCTGTGGACTACGGGCCCCCGCAATAAGCTCGCCACCGTGCCCGCGTCGATCGCCTTGCTGATTTCGTGGAACACCTCGGTGACTGCGGCGCCGTATTGCGCCACGTGATCCGGCGTGTGTGCGTACATCGAGTAGAACGCCTTGCCGGCGAGAAAGCCACGGTCCAGCATGCTCTGCGTAAAAAACGTGCGGATCGGCAGCGGCTCCGGATAGTCGAACGTGAAACGGGAGAACGGCGGCAACCCGCCACCGATTGTGATGGCGAGTCCGGCGTCCGCTGCAGCCTTCCGCCACTCGGCTTGAACGCTATACCCTGTTTTGACCAGTTGCGGCCCTACGTCCAGCCGCCGGTGCTTGGCCAGCGTGGCCAACGCCGCCGCCGGGCCAGTACGTTCCGTCCAATGCGTGGAACTCACGAACGTGTCCTGCGCGGCCTGCATCGCATCGCCGGTGCCGATCACCGCGGCCATCGGATCGCCGTTTCCGATTGCCTTGGCGAACACAGCGATGTCGGGATTCACACCCAACTTCAGATGCGCCCCGCCGGTATTCAAGCGGAACCCGGCGCTCACTTCGTCGAACACCAGCAGCGCTTGGCGACGATGAACTTCATCGCGAACGCGCTCCAGAAACCCTGGCGCTGGCTCGGTGGCCCGCATCGGCTCCATCACAATCGCCGCCAGATCGTCACCGACCGTAGCCAGCGCTTTCTCCAGGCCGGCAACGTCGTTATAAGTAAACGGAATCGCCGTACCAGCCAGCGCACGGGGCACCCCCGCCGGGTCGAGCCCGGGCAACAGGTGCCCCTCCAGTTGGCTCCCCTGCGCCAAGTTGGCGGCCAGATACCAGTCATGCCAGCCGTGGTAACCGCAAAAAACAATTTTGTCTTTTCTCGTTCGCGCGCGCGCGATGCGCACACCCGCGGCCATCGCTTCGCCGCCGCAACGCAAATAGCGAACCATGTCCGCCCACGGATGCAGTTCGCACAGCAGGTCGGCCAGTGCGGGCTCTTCCGGACAGTTGAGCGACGTCGCCACGCCGCGCCCGATCGCGTCGCGCACGGCGTCGTCCACATCCGGGTCAGCATATCCAAGCACGCAAGCGCCGATGCCGCCAATTGTCATGTCGACGAAGCGGCGGCCATCCATGTCCCAGATCTCGGCGCCGCTCGCCCGGGAATAGTAGGCCGGCCATTGGTCCGGAAGAAACATCTCCGGCCGCTTGGACAGGAGTTGCGTGCCACCCGGAATTCGCTTACGCGCCTGCTTATACAGTTCAGCGCCGCCGTTGCTCAGGCTTTGCCTCCCAAGTATTCCTTCAGCATCCGCATCCACTCGCCGATGAAGTACGGATTGTCGTGCCAGGTGCGGCCGGACACCATGTTGCCGTCACGCACGCAGCGGTCATTCACGTAGGTTCCGCCGCAGATCTCGACGTCGAATTTGCACTTGGCCACCGTGGCGAGACGCCGTCCGCGGATGACGTCCGCCGTCGCCACGATTTCAGCGCCGTGGCAAACCACCGCTACCGGCTTCTGCGCTTCGAAGAAGTGGCGGGTGATTCGCATGAGGTCCTGGTCGTAGCGCAGGTATTCCGGCGCGCGTCCGCCGCTGATGAACATCCCGGCGTACTCTTTGGGCTTCACGTCGCGGTAGGCGATGTCCGCGGCCCAGTGATAGCTCGGCGATTCTTTCGTGATGTCCCAGCCCGGCGGGATCTCGTGCATCACCAGATGATAGACGCGCTTTTCAGGACCGGCGACCACGGCCTCGTAGCCTTCCTCCATCACGCGCCAGATCGGATACACCGTATCCAGCGCCTCGGAGGCATCGCCAATCGGAATCAGGATTTTCGGCTTCATGGGTACCTTCTGATATCTGCTCTACACAGCATATCCGCACACGCGCAGCAACACCTCTTGCGTCATCAGGTCGTGCTCGGCGGAATAGGTGGGCTTAGCGCCCTCACGAACTACGCGCGCCATTTCCAGCAGGTCGGGAGCAAAGCCGGGCAACGTGTCCGGCGGGAAGACGTGCTCCTTCCGCCCCGCCGGATAGGTTCCGACGGCATCTTTCAGGTGGCTCATCATTCGGTACGGGCCGAACGGCTGCACCGACATGATGCCATTGGTGCCGGTGATCTGGATGGTGCGGTATTCGCTGCCAAACGGGTTCGCCGAACCCACGTAGATCTCGGCAATGGCGTGATCGTACTCAAGTATGCCGAGCGTGTTGTCGGCGAGGTTGTCATCAAGCGCGCCGTTATGCCATAGATGTCCGGTCACCTTCTTCGGGCGTCCGAGCAACGCCGTGGCGCGATCGATCAGATGGCAGCCGAGTTCAAACATCATGCCGCCGCGGAACTTGGCGAGTTCAACACGGTCCTTGGCGGACATGGGCTTGTCAATCACGGCGCGGAAATGTTGCACGCGGCCGACCCAGCCGTTGCGCGCAGCCTCGATGGCAGCCTGCATCGCCGGCTGATAGCGCCACTGATAGCCCATCTGCACGACGAGTTTCTTGCGCGCGGCTTCGGCCAGCAGATCACGGAACTGTGCCAGGTCGTCGCCCGGCGCTTTGTCGATATGCACGAACTTGCCCGCATCGATCGCGCGACGGGCGTAGAGAAGATTCTGTTGCACTCGAGATTCGACGGCGATGAACTCGATCGCTTCGTCGAGGACTTCCTTTTCAGACAGCCAGCGGACGCCGGCCAGCGCTTTGTGGGTACGCGGAACGGACGGATCGGGCTCGCAAACACCCACCAGTTCAAACTCCGGCAGTTTGCGCAGCGCCTCCACCTTGCCCATCGCATGGGCGTGCCCCACGCCGTATACGGCGGCGCGGATGGGCTTGTGCTTCGCCGCCGCGGAGGACACGGTCGCCGCGCCAGCCATCGCCAGCGTTCTTCTCGTGATCATCTTCGTTGCCTCCCGATTTATACGTGAACCCGTATTATCTTACACAGTAGTGGTCTCCATTATGTTTCATGAATCGAACGTTCACGCCACCGTACTGAACCGCCGCAGCGGCATCAAGCCCGCCGAAGGGGATCCCGTGGTGCATAGCAGGATTCTCTACGTCAGCGAGGACCGCAAGATCACGCACGGAGTTTGGGAGACCACGCCGGGCGCGTTCGACATGACGTTCGTGCAGGACGACTCCGGCTGCGTGTTGTCGGGTGAGGCGGACGCGATGTTGGAAGACGGCACGATGGTCCCGCTCAATGCCGGTGCGCTCTATACGTTGCCGGCGGGAACCAAAGTGCGGCTGATCGTCAAGTCCACCTGGAGGAAACTGTTCTTCAACTACTACCCCCAAGGCACGGACCTGCACGCCGGCTACTGACGCACGGTGATATGCTCTCGTGTGAGTATACATCGCGCGGGAGACAAGGCAATGAAACAAACAGATTCCTGGTCGCGCCGGCAGGTGATTTGTGCGGCGGGCTACTTGGGTGGGTTCAACGCCCGCGCCCAGAACACGGCGCCGAGCGACAAGATCGGGCTGGCATTCGTGGGTGTGGGCGGCCGTGGGACCAGCGCCGTTCAGCAAGCGCTGGAACTCGGCACCGCCAACATCATCGCCGTCTGCGATGTCGATTCGAACGCCGCCGAGCGCGCCAGCCAGATCGCCTACAAGAAGACGAACAAGGCGCCGCGCATGGTGAGCGATTTCCGCAAGCTGCTCGACGACAAGTCGATCGATGCGGTGATGATCGCCACGCCGCATCACTGGCACAGTCCGATCGCCGTGGCCGCGATGCGGACGGGCAAGGATGTCTACGTCGAAAAGCCCGCGAGCCACGTCTTCCGCGAGGGCCGCATCCTGATCGAGACCCAGGCGCGTTACAAGCGGATCTTTCAGCACGGCACGCAGATGCGTTCAAGCGATGTCACCGCGAAGGCGCGCGAGTTGCTCGATGCAGGTGTGATCGGCACGGTCAAAATGTCGAAGGCGTGGAACCAGCAGAAGATGGCGCCGCCAGCTCCGGTGCCGGACGCAACGCCGCCGCCGGGTGTGGACTACGACTTGTGGCTCGGCCCCGCGCCGAAGCGTCCGTTCAATCCGAAGCGCTTCAACAATTCGCGGAATTGGGGCAACAGCTTCGACTACGGCAACGGCAGCATCGGCAACGATGGGGTTCACGATATCGACATGGCGCACTTCGGGCTCAATCCGGCGACGCATCCGGTGCGGATTGTGGCGGGCGGCCGGAACGTAGATGCCGGGCTCGACGACTATCCCGACAACATGAACGTCACCTACGAATTTGCTGACGGCAAGGTCCTGCTCTATGAGGAACGCAGTTGGACTCCGTACGGCCAATACGGCGTCGACAGCGGCAATGCATTCTACGGCACCGAGGGATTCATGGTCTTTTCGCGCCGCGGTTGGTTTCAGGTCTACCTCGGGCGGAAGGAAGAAAAGGGCCCCGCGATGAAGGGCGGCGGCGGGCATCCGAAGCATTTCGCCGACTTCATTGATTCCGTGAAGACGCGCAAGCCGACGATCGCTCCGGCCGAGGTGGCGCACAAGACGTGCGCGCTGGTGCACCTCGGCGCGATTGCCTATCGCGTGGGCCGCGTGCTGAACTTCGACCCCGGCACCGAGACGTTTCCCAAAGACGCCGAGGCGAACCGGTTCCTGACCAAGCAGTATCGCGCGCCGTTCGCACTGTAGGGTAGCGATGCGAGTCACGCTGTTCCTCCTCTGCGCGGCGTTGCTGCTGACGGCGGCCGAACCGCATGCGGCGTTCACCGATCCGGCGCAGGCCGGGCCTGATTTTCTGGTGCAGGGTGAATACGCCGGCACTCTGCCGAACGGTTTCGCGCTGGCCGCGCAAGTGATCGCGTTGGGCAATGGCAAGTTCGAGGGCGTCTTGCTGGCCGGAGGTTTGCCCGGCGCGGGCTGGGACGAAAAAACCCGGTTTCACTTCAAAGGCGAGACCCGCGAAGGCGCGACGCGCTTCATTGGCATTCACGGCGAGAAGCTGATGTTTGAGAACCAGAACTTCGAGAGCGAGATTCGCGGCGAGGTGTTTCGCGGCCGCGCGGATATGTTTCGCAACGCGGTCGACGACACGTCATTTGCGATGCGCAAGGTAATGCGGCAGTCTCCCACCCAAGGCGCGCCGCCTCCGCCTGGTGCGATCACGCTGTTCAATGGGTCCAGTGTTGATGAGTGGGTGAATGGCCGGATCGTCGACGGCAATCTCCTCGCGCCCGGAACCGAAACCAAGCGGCATTTTCGGAGCGTGCAGATTCACGTGGAGTTCCAGTCGCCGTTCATGCCCACGGCCGCAGGCATGGCGCGCGGCAACAGCGGAGTGTACGTGAAGAAAGAATGGGAGGTGCAGATCGTCGATTCGTTCGGCTGGGACTCAGAGAACCGCAAGTTCGAGCGGCTGTCGGGAACCGCGCGTTCGGCGGGCATTCACGAGATGGTGGAGCCCAGGTTAAACATGAACTACCCGCCGCTCTCCTGGCAGACCTTCGACATCGATTTCACGGCTGCCCGTTTCGACGCGACGGGCCGGAAGGTTGCTCCGGCGATGATCTCGGTGCGACACAACGGTGTGCTGGTGCATGACCGGTTCGTGCTGCCTCTGGTGGGTCCCGGCGAGGATCCGAAAAAGTCCAAGGACAAGGAACCGGGGCCGTTGATGCTGCAGGACCACAAGAACCCCGTGCGCTTCCGGAATGTCTGGGTGGTGGAACGTAACTGACGCGCGGCCGTTGTTAGCGCTCCAGCACCATGCGCTCGCGCTCCAGCCGCACCATCATCTGCTTGAACGCCGCCGACCCGTCGTCGTCCCAATACTCGGTGGCAATCGGCGAGGCATAGCTCATTGGGATCAGCCTGCGGCAGTCCGGCCGCACCATGAAGAGCGGGTCTTTCGTATCGCCCAGGTTGTACATCTTGGCGCCGTTCTTGAATTGCGATTTGATGATCCACTTCGGCTGCTCCGGGAGGCGCAACGCGGCGGCCCGCTTCAACGCATCGCGGTCAAGCGTAACGCCGAGACCCGGGCCCTCCGGCACGCGGATGAATCCGTTCACCGGCTCGCGCCGCTCTTTCACCACGTCGGTTTTCCATCGTTCCGAAGACTTGACGAAAGGAAAATCGGAGGTGGGAAACGCGGCTTGCATGTGCGTCACCATGGAACGCGTGATCTCTCCGCCGACGTTCTGCGTCATGAACGGGACGTTGGCGGCGGCGAACAGGCCGGCGCGCTGCATGACCGTGCCGATACGGGCGTGGCCCAGCATGTATGCGTCCGCAGCGCGCAGCAGCACCTCTTGCGTGGCGCCGAGCGGAGTGTGGTGATAAACGATGGGGAGCCTCGCTCGCTTGCGCAGTTCCGCATAGCCCTGCACATCGTCTTCACGCAGCGGATCCTCGAAGCAACCCATGATGCGGTAGGCAGAGAGCCGCTCCAGCAGTTCCAGCATGTGATCGCTCGACCCGCCCATCGTGAAGTCGAGGTGGATCTTGAAGCCATCGGGCGCGACGGCTTGCATGGCATCCATCGGCTCGAAGATGTTCTCGAACGGAGACAGGTGGAACTTCATCCACGTGAAGCCGCGCCGCGAGTGCTCCTCCACGGCCTGCGCCATGCGGCGCGGATGCGTTGAAACCGTCCAACTCGCGGTCGGCACCCAGGCCCGGCGCCGCTGCCCAAACAGGCTGTATACAGGCACACCGGCGGCCTGGCCCATCAGGTCGTACAACGCAGTGCCGAGTGCGAGCGAAGTCTCGTCGCCAACCCAATCGAATGGATTGCTGCCGATGTACTTTTTCACC
Source organism: Acidobacteriota bacterium (assembly GCA_016871055.1). Taxonomy (GTDB): domain Bacteria; phylum Acidobacteriota; class Terriglobia; order Bryobacterales; family Bryobacteraceae. Next base: position 3,643 of record VFZW01000202.1, on the reverse strand, counting down.
ACTTCGGGTGATTCTCGCGAGTCGCCTTCGCCCAGGCCGATCAGTCCGGTGTCGGTGTGGGAAACTACACCACGCGGCGCGATGGCCCGTAGTAGTGGTTCAGTTGATAGGCGATCCAGTCTTCGCACTCCACCATGATGGGGTGGATCTCGATCTCGGTTACCTTGAGCTTCGCGAAGGGAAAAGCGGTCGAAACTCCGAGCGAGGCGGCGGCGGCTCCCCGGGCCAGCGAAGTGAGCAAACGCCTGCGGTTGATTGCCATGTCTAGGGACGATCCGCTCCGCTCGTCAGCCATTCCAGGTCGAAACGAGCCAGCGTCAGGCTCTTCGATCCACCGGATTCATACAGACTCAGAATGGTCTTGTCGTTCGCCACGGCGAGGTCGGAGTACGCAGCCTTTCCTTCCTGAATCACTTTCGCCACCGGCCACGTCCGGCCTTCGTCGTAGCTCAGCCGCGCCGTGAGGCGGGTGCGGCTCTCGGTGCTCGATGGATGAGTGAGCAGGATGCGGTCCTTGCCGGTGGAGTATCGCGCGAGCCCGGCTTGGCAGGAAGGCTCCGGCAGCGCCGGGTCCACTTCCAGCTTTGACCACGTTATGCCGCCGTCTTCGCTCCGGGCAAACATGCGCGCCTTCTTGTTCTGGCGGCTGCGCGCGTTCATGTACACCTTGCCGTCGGAGGTCTCCACCACTTCGCACTCGTCGGACAAGTCGTTGTCGAGCGGCTTCCCGCGCTTCCAGGTCTGGCCATGATCGTCGCTGTAGAACGCGTAGGAGAACTGCACCTTGCCCCAGTTCGCGTTCGGCCACGTGGCTGGGCCCGGAGACGTGTCGCCCCAAGCGGGAATCAACAGCCGCCCGCTCTTCAGTTGAATGCCGTGCCCCGGACCGGCGCCGAGATACTTCCACGACGGATCCTTGACATCCTTGGTGACCTCAACGGGCGTGGACCATGTCGCGCCGTCGTCCGTACTCTTCATCACGAACACCTGCCGGTTGTCTTTGCAGAACGGCAGCCAGATCGTGCCGGTGTCGCGATCGAGAACCGGCGTCGGCTGGTTCATCGTACGCATACCGTCGTCGGCGATGATCCGCATCGGCTCCCACGTTTTGCCGTGATCGAAGCTGCGCCGCAACCCGATGTCGATTTCGTCGGTGTCGCTTCCCTTCCCCTTCCGCGCTTCGGTGAACGCAAGAATCGTGCCCTTAGCGGAAACCACCAGCGCCGGGATGCGGTAGCGCGCGTAGCCGGCCTCGCCCGCTTTGAATAGATCCTGCTCGTCGAACCGGCCCGCCGCGGTGGGCGCGGGCTTGGGCGCAGGGCCACCAGCGCACGCCGCCAGCACCGCGAGCAACAGCGGCAGCAGAACCTGCTGTGCGTTCATCGCCCGGCTACCGGCCGGTGGGGCACCTTGACCACCACCTTATGAAGATCGTGAACGTCGTCCAGATGGCAGTTCGGCATGTGTCCGCCACCCGTCAGGAACACCGCGAAAGTCCCCGGGTAAAGCTTCACCTTCGTATAGTCGGCCGGCACATAGTACATCGCCGCTTCGGTCTTGTCGTCGTAAGGCGTGTGCAGCTTCAACTTCTCAATCGGCGCGTAGCCGGTGGTAACCTGCCCTGAGATCATGTAGCGCACATCAATGTACTTGCGATGCGCTTCGAACTCGACCTTCTCCGGCGCCAGCGACGGCGACTTGTCGATGTTCGCGTACATACCACCGCCGAGTTCGTGCCTTCCCGTCGGCAGGTCTTTCAGATCGGGCCGCTCCAGAAACCGAAACGCGGCTTCGAACGGTTTCAGCCGCGGGTTGGACCGCCAGGATTTCAGTTCGCCTTGAATCAATCGCGTTTCCTCGGCACCGAAGACCAGGCCGGCCACACCGGCCGCGCCGAGGGCCCGAAGAAAATTGCGCCGTGCATTCCGTGGGTTCACCAGATTGCCCCGCCCTTCGTTAAAACAGATACTTCAAACCGAACTGAATATTTCGCGGCTCTACCGCTACCGACGTGATGCGCCCGAAATTGGCATCCGCGCCATTCGTGCTGGGATTGGCGAGCACCGTGTGATTCATCCCGTTGAACATCTCAAAGCGGAAGTTCACCCGGTGTCCCTCGCGAATGGTGAACCACTTGTTGATCGACGCATCCCAGGTGAAGGCACTGGGCCCTCGAACCGTGTTGTATCCCAGATTTCCGAACCGGCGTTGCGTCCGCACTGTGTCGAAGTCAAACGCCGCGCGGTTGAGCACCAGCAACCGGTCCACCCCTTGGAGATAAGGATTCTGCCCGTTCACCGCGTCGGGACGCTGGCCGTCCGGACGGCCGTTGCCGACGTTGTCGCGCCCGGTCACCACGTTCAGCGGGAAGCCCGCGCGGTAGCCCATGATGCCCTGCACGGTCCAACCGCCGAACAACCCGCTCGCCACACCGCTCTTGGCGAATGCCCCGGTGGGGATCTGATACGAATAGACGCCGGTCCAGCGATGACGCACGTCGGTCACCTTCGGGCCGCGCGAGCCGCCAATCCAATTGAAGTCCTGCGTGACGCCGTCGCGCACGAATGCGTTGTCAGCGTTGTTATATTGCATGCCCTTCGACAGCGTGTAGAACATGTCGAAGTTCAGCCCCTTGCTCAACCGCTTGTTCACTGCCAACTGCATGGCGTGATACGTCATGTTCGCGCCAAACTCCTGCAGCCACGCCGCGCCGATATCCGCGCCGATGTCGCGGCGGCCCGTGGCGGGATTGATCGGGTTCAGGAGCCTTGAGCTATACAGCTTGGCCGCGCGATTCAACACGTACGACGCCTACACGGCCAACGTGGAACCGATCTGTTGCTGAATCGAATAGTTGCCCTGGAGCGCATATTCGTCACGCCGCGCACGATCAGGCGCGAGCAAACCCGGTTGCAGGCCGCGCGGCACCAATGAAGGATTCTCGCGGACGGACTGCACGAAAGCCACCGGGAAGGGGAACGTCACCGGTTGCAGGCTGGCAGGAATGTCGATCACGGCCACCTGCGGCGCAAAGGGCACTCGCTCACTGATCCACGCCGCATCATAGTAGAAGAACGGTTGCGGCGCGATATAGGTCATGCCCGCACCCACTCGCATGATCGTCTTGCCGCTCCCGAACAGATCCCATACCAACCCAAGCCGCGGGCCGAAGTTGTTGCGGTCTGCGTTCCAGATGGATTCGCCCTTCTTGGTCCTGGCCCCAAACGGATCACCGCTCGCCAACCCGATCGAGCCCTTGAACGGTTCGTAGTACTCGTAGCGGACGCCAAGATTCAACTGCAGATGGCGGCTGATGCGCCAATCATCCTGCACGTAGGCGGCGAAGCTACTAAATGCGTAGCCGCCCTTGGGATTGCCGAAAAACATCTCCACCTGAAACGGCCGGTCATCAATGGCGTCCTGCAGTGAATTGTAGAAGACGCGCGGGTTGCCGAACTGGTCGCGAAAACTGTCGGTGGAGCGGATCTCGGTGCCCGCCTTCAAAGTATGGGCCCCACGGATGTGCGTCAGGTTGGCCACGCCGCTGAACACGTCCGTGAACGTCCCCAGTTGATCCTGCAGATCGCTGCCGCCGGTCAAGCCGCCGATCGAAACATAGCCGGCCTGCGGGCCGGGCTTCTGC
>VFZW01000201.1 GCA_016871055.1 Acidobacteriota bacterium | reverse complement strand
TGTGAATGTTTCCATCGGTTGCCTCCGGTTGACCAGTCCTTGCAAACCGATCATCCTTCAGCGGCCGATGGAAATCAAATTTCAAATATTTTTGGCTAGGAGCTTCTTACGACATTTGGATCGAGACGCCCGGCGGGGGATTTCTCGGCAAGGTCAACTACACCTACCCAACCGATTTCGTCTCGATGGCAAACCCCGCGCCAAGTTCGTCGCGGCCGCTGGAAGCGGGCACGGATGTGACTTTTTGCGCCACCGTTCGAGCAGTCATTGGAAGCCGGGACAGCGGGAGTTATGGACTTCAGCTTCTCGCCGTAGGCGGCGGCGTGGTGGCTGTATCTCCTCCGGTTCCGATTCAGCGCAATGCGCAGACGGCGATGGGTAGCCCATGCATATCCAGTACGCGCATTCCCGCTGGCGTGCCGAAGCTTACGTTGTCGGCCATCCTGGCCGACAGCGCAGGGGCGGTCCTCAAAGAGTCGCTGCTGATTGCCGAGTACCCGGTAACGGGCATAAGCCCCGCGCCCCGGCCTCGAAAAGCGACCGATACACGGTTCGTCACATCGAATGGTCCGGGCATCGGCACGCCGTGCCTGCGCCGGAGTGGCGGGCCGATTGAGATCGTGATCGACGTGACCAGGGCCGTGGGCGTTGTCGACGAAGAAGGGCGGTTGAAAGTAGCGGATAGACTGGTAAGGAACGGCATTATTTCGAGTCGTGCCGCGCTTCGCATCGCCAGCGCGGGCCAGCGCGTGCAACCCGGTGGCGGCGCGCGTTTGGATAAGGTCTTTCTGAACGGCAAGGAGTTGAAGCCGCTTACGACCGCGGCCGATCAGTGGAGCACCGAGTACGTAGCCGAGGTCCCGCTCGAAGACGTGCGTTTCCCGGAGCGTTCGCTGCAACGGCCGGCCGGCGTTCCAGTTCCGCGCCCGAACAAGCTGCGCATCGAGATCGACGCGGCCGGCGGCGGGGAAAACTGGTGCGCGACCGTCGCGTGGGCGGAGTTGTCGTTTTCAGCGCTGGCGCCCGTCGTGTTGGTGCACGGAAACGGCCAGGGTGACGATGGCAACGGCGGCGAGTTCTGGGAAGGCACCGTTCTGGATACGTCCGATAAACCTCGTGAGCCGATCGGCACCGGAGGATTCGTGGACGCCTGGAAACTGCAGGGCGTTCCCTACGACCATTCGATCAGCATGTTGACGGACTCGACCGCCGCGCACGGAGATCTGCTGGCGAGACTGATTCCCGACGCGGCCGCCGCATGGGGCGCGCGGCACGTGCATATTGTCACGCATAGCAAGGGTGGTCTCGACTCCCGCGACTTCCTGGCCCGTACGATCCCACCTAACTTCGGCGTCTACTCGATTCACACGATTGCGGGGCCGCATCAGGGGTCGGCGGGACCGGATTATCAAATTGACGCGGAGCACGCGTGGGCGACGCATTCGGACGACCCCATCCGTACGGCAATCGGCGCTCAGGCGCCGCCGAACAAGGGAACGCAGAGCCTTCGCGTTTCCGAGACCGCGAAGTTCAATCGCGAGAACGTTCCGAAGCTTCCCGTCGATCAGACCGTCGACGAAGAGACTCACACCGTTCAATACCGATCGTTTTCGGCGGACATGAACCTGAACGACGACTACCACCCACTGACGGGCAATCCAGTCATCAGTCACGACGAAACGCTTGGGCTGCCAGGCCAGGGCAATTTTCCAAACTCTGTCTGGGCCTCCGTGATTCAATCCTGCTATCGAATTACGGGGTTTGTCGTGAGCACCTACACGGAAACCGTTACAACCGTGGATCCCGACACCCGGCAAAAGATTGTCTATCAAATCGTCAGGGAAATCACCACGGACACATTTCAGCCCAACGATGTGGCGGTGACGCAAGAGAGTTCGAAGGTTGGACCGTTCCAGGAAATCAAACACATGGACGGGAATCACTCGACGATCGCGCGCCCCGAGACGGCGGACCTGGTGCTCGAATCGCTGCGGAAAATCCAGCCAATGAAAGATCCGGTGGAGTAGCGGCATGGTCTGGCGCTTCGGCATATTCTGTGCGTTAGCCATGGCGGCTCAGGAGTCCGTTTCCTTTGTGGCTCGCGATGCGCGCGCTGCGCTGCTTCGGCCGGGCGGCGCGGAGGCGGTTCTGCCGTTCACGGCGGACCCAGCGCCTTCCGGCGGCGACATTTTCCATTGCATCGTTTCGGTAGCCGGCGCCGAGATCGCGCTGATCGCGCCATCCGGCGTCGAGATCAATGCCACGAATGCGGAGGCGCAAGGATACACGTTCGTTAGCTTCCGTTCGGTGGGGAATCGCGCGTTTCTGTCCGGCCCGGCCGCGATTCCCGGATTTCATGTGACGCTCGAACTGCCGCCCGGCGCGGCCTCGGGCGAGTATCAGATCAAAGCCAAGCCAGGAGCGATCGCGAGCGAAGCCACACTGCGGTGCGCCTACAACTCGAGTTCGCCGATTCGGGTGGCGCTCACGGTTGGCCAGCGATACATTCGGTCCGGTGACGGAGCCGCTTTCTCGGCGATGATTTTTGAAAACACGAAGCCGTTTGTGGGCGCGAAAGCCACCGTGCGGATTCGGCCCCGCGACGACGCGGCGGCTCCGCACATCGCCGAGTTCGAACTACCCGACTCGGGCGCGCTGAACCCAACAGTTGGAGACGGACTTTATCTTCGCGCGTGGTCTCCGCCGGGACCGGGAAACTATATCGCGGCGCTGAGAGTGACCGGCGTTTCCGGCGGCGGCGCGGCGTTCTCGCGCCTGGCGAGCGCCGAGTTCACGGTTCTCAAACCGCTAGCGAGGATCGAGGCGATCTCCGATTCGGCGATTGATGACAACGGCGACGGTTTGCCGGACCGCGTGGCGATCACGGCAAACGTGCGCGTTTCCACCGCGGGCAGCTACGAACTCGCCTTCAACGTGCGAGCGGGACAGCGGAACCTGACCTCTCGAACGCGTGCGAGGTTGGAGCAGGGACTTGCGCCAATCACGGCGGGGGTGTCCTTTACGGATCTCGCCTCCTTGGCGCCGGAAGGTCCATACGCCATTACGGACGTCTTCCTGTTTCATCTTGATGATCCGGAGCTTCCGCCCGCGGACGATCGGGCCGATGGGGGCGCACCGCCGCCTACGTCGCGGCTCGATTGCCGGCGGCAAGACCGTTAACTGCGAATGCATCGTCTTTGGCCTTCGGAGAAGTGGCGGTCGGCGGAGAGCGGACACTGGAGCTGGAGTTGACCAACGCTGCCGCTTACGCCTTCACCGAGGCCGTTGTCCGGTTCAGTAACAACGCGTATAGTCTCATATCGCCCGCGGTCCCTCTGACGGTTCCCGCCGGCGGAAGGCTGACGCTAACCGTCCGCTTTCGGCCAGGCGCCGCGGGCGCCGGTTCCGGCACGATGTCGATCGCCGGCCTGCCGATCGCTCTCACCGGCACGGGCGTGGTGGCGGCTGCGAATCCCGTTCCCGTGCTGACAGCGATCGCGCCAACATCGGCCGTGGCGGGCGCTGCCGCGTTCACGATGACTCTGACGGGGAGCGGCTTCATCCGCGATTCCATCGTGCGCTGGAACGGAAACGCGCGGACCACAACACTTGTTAGCGCAACCAGCTTGACGGCGGCGATTCCTGCGTCCGACATCGCGGCCGCGGGCGCCGCGCATATCTCGGTGTTCAATCCGCCGCCGAGCGGCGGCGCATCGGTCACCAGGAGTTTCACGATCACGCCGACGGTCGCCAGTGCGCCGGAAATTGAAGTCAGTCCGGCGGCCCTTGCGTTCGGAGACGTTGTGACCGGGCAGGCCAAGGATCTGCGGCTTTCAATTCGGAACACCGGTAACGCTGTGTTGACGATTTCGTCGATTGCGGGTTCGGCCGCGTTGTTTGCAGCCTCCGGCCTAACCCTGCCCGCGCGGATCGCGCCCGGCGCAAGCTCGGATGTGACGGTGCGATTCTCCCCGGTGACCGCGGCAGCGGTCAGTGGAGTTCTTACGATAAATAGCGACGCCTCAATGCGTCCGGGATTGACCGTTGCGTTGACGGGCAGAGGCAACGCCGGCGCCGCCAACGCCGTTCCGCTGCTCGACAGTTTCCTACCCGCCACCGTGACAGCGGGTTCGGCCGCGTTCCAACTCACCGTGACGGGTTCGCGATTTGCCGACACTTCGGTTGTGAACTTGAACGGAAGTCCTCGGCCGACATCGTTCGTGAATGCCGGTGAACTGCGGACCAGTATCCCGCCGGCCGATCTCGCCAATCCTGGATCAGTTAACATTACGGTCGCGACGCCCGCGCCCGGCGGTGGCGTCTCGAACGCCAAGCCGTTAACGATCGCTTCGGCCGGTGTGTCGGCGGCGATCCTGCAGTTCGATCAACAGGCATGTCCGAACATGACGGCGCTTGTGTCGGCGCTCGACGCCGCTAGAAATGCGATTACGGCGCTTGGCCCGGCGAATTTCCGCTGCACGGAAGACGGCGTTTCCGTAAACTGCTTCGCCGAGCGCGCGAGTGACGCGGGATTCGATTTATCGGTCGCGCTGGTAGTGGACACGTCGAATTCGGCTGGAGACTTGGAGGCGCAAAAAGGGGCCGCCATCGCGCTGATGAACGGTTTGGGACCGGCTGACAGGATGTCGGTCATCCAAGCGGATTCCACCGCCATTGTCGCGAACGAATTCGCCTCGAGCCGGACAGTACTATCGACTGTGATTGGGAGTCTGCGCAACTCGGGCGCGGGCACGGGCACGGCGCTCTACGACGCGATGGAGCGCGCCCAGCGCGGCGCGGCTTCGCAAATCGGCCGGCGGCGAGCCGTCGTGGTGTTCGCCGGAAGCGAAAACACCGCGGGAGTTTTGCGCGATTCCTCTGCCTTGATCGCTTCGGCGCGATCGTTGGGTATTCCGGTCTTTACTCTGCCGTTCGGCGGCGCCAACGGAAAACAGGCGCTCGCCGACCTTTTTCATCAACTCGCGCTCGATACCGCTGGCCACTTTTTACCAGGAAGCAGCAGTCTGCTGCTGGCGGCCGAGCGCCTGGGAATCGGGCTCGCGAATCAGTACGCCATCACATTCAACTCGCCGAGGACAGAGGCGCGAATGCGGTTGTTTGGCGTGACTATGACCGCAGCGCAAGGTTCGTCCGCCACCGCGGCGTTCTACCGCGCATGTCCGTAGAAGCCGGAAACTCGGCCTTGGAACTTTTCCGGCCCGGCTTTCGTAACTATGGACATGAGAGACGAAACAGCGTGCGATAGCCGGTCGATTACGGCGCCGGTGATGATGATTGTCGTCGGCGGAATTCTATTGGTTGGCCAGTTTGTTCCGAATCTCGGGTTCGAGAAACTGTGGCCCTTGTTGATGATCGGCGGCGGTGTGTCGATGTTGCTGACGCGGAGATAATACCCTGGAGAGATGAGGTCTCTCCTGTTATTGAGTTTTTGCGCGTTCGCGCTGTCGGCGCAGACGAGCGGGACGTTGGGCGGCGCGGTGTCGGATGAAAGCGGCGCGGCGGTGGTTGGCGCGAAGGTCTCGGCGACAAATGCCAACTCGGGGGAGCGGCGCGAGGCGGTCACTTCGGCGGCGGGTACCTATTCGTTCCCGTTTCTGGCGCCAGGGCCGTATCGAATTGAGGTCGCGATTCCGGGTTTTGCGACCACCGTTGCGAGCGCGGTGCTTGGCGTGACGGAGCGCGTGGCGGTCGATCTTGTGTTGAAACCGGCGAGCGTAACCGAGCGTGTCGAAGTGACTGCTGCGGCGCCGCTGTTGCAGACGGAGTCGGCGGCGCTGGGCCGCGTAGTCGAAGGCGACGCGGTGAAAGAACTGCCGCTATCGTCGCGCAATTTTACGCAGTTGTTGGCGCTGTCGCCGGGCACGTCGGGGCCGTTGAACAACGCCGGCGCGCTGGGGCGCGGAACGCAGAATATTTCGTCGGGCGGGGCCCGGTTGGGATCGAACTCGATATACATCGACGGCGTCGATTCGATCAACATTCATAGCGGCACTGCGAACGAAAACGCTTTTGGCTCGAATGGTCTCGTCGCGCCATCGCCCGAGGCGATTCAAGAGTTCAAAGTGCAGACGGGGCTTTACGACGCGCAGTCCGGCCGCAGCGGCGGCGCCGCTGTCGTATTGGTCACGCGCTCGGGAACGCCGCAGTTTCACGGCGCGCTCTACGAGTTCTTTCGTAACAACGCACTGAACGCGAATAGCTACTTTTTCAACGCGACCGGGCAGCAGCGTCCCGTGCTCAAACAGAACCAGTTCGGCGGCAATCTGGGCGGTCCCGTTCTCAAGAACCGCACGTTTTTCTTCTTCTCGTATCAAGGCACGCGCCAGCGGAACGGGTTGTCGGGATCGAGTTCGCTCACGCTGCCGGCAATTCCCGCCGACCGCTCGCGCGCCTCGTTGGGCCGCGTGTTCCAGGGCCTGCGGGGAACGCGCGGCGGTCCCGTTATTGCGGCCGATGGATCGAACATCAACCCGGTGGCGGTGTCGCTGCTGAATTTGAAACTGGCCGATGGCTCGTTTGTCATTCCGTCGCCGCAACGCTCAGGGCCCGGTGTCAATTACGCCGTGTCGATTCCGGCCCGTTACGAAGAAGGGCAATACATCGCCAACGGCGATCATCAACTGACGTCGAACAACAAGCTGATGTTCAAGTCGATCACATCGTCGCAGCCCGCGTTCCAGCCGCTGCCGGCGGCGACGATCCCGGGCTTTGGCACAACGCAGGATTTCAAGAGCCGCATCATGAGCCTGACCGACACGCATGTCTTCGGCGTGTCGTTGGTGAACGAAGCGCGCATGGGCTTTTCGCGGTTGCTTGGCGTGGTTGTGCCGGAAAACAAGATTCCGCTGAGCCAGATCGGCATGCGGCGGTTCAACGCGCGGGATTTCGATGACATTCCGCAGATCATGGTGACCGGTGTATTCAGCCTCGCCTATAGCGTGAATTCCGATCAGGGCGTCGCGCAGGATACTTACCATTTCGTCGACACGCTGTCGTGGATTCGCGGGAAGCATCAAATCCGCACGGGCGTTGAGATGCGCCGTTACGTCGACGACTACTATTCGAACAATCGCTTTCGCGGCACGATGACGCTGCAGAGCTTCGGCGATTTTCTTACGGGTCTGAGCGGCGCGCCGATCCCGCAAGGCGGCAATGGCACGGGCTTCAGTAATATCAACTCGTCGAGCGTCGCCAGCGGTGTCACCGACCGCATGGACCGCATTACCGATCTTTCGTTCTTCGTTCAAGACGATTGGAAAGTTTCGACGCGCCTGACTCTCAACGCCGGCGTGCGCTGGGACTACCTGGGCTATGCCGTCGATACGCTCGGGCGCAACGGCAGCTTCGATACGCGGCTCTATCAACCTCCGCCCGCGGCAGGTTCGACCAGCGCGGGATTTGTGCAGACCTCTTCGTCACAGAAGCCGATCACCGGCATTCCGAAGGTGTCGAACACGCTGATCGACCGCGAACCGAACCGTAACTTCGCGCCGCGATTCGGCTTTGCGTTCAAGGCTTCCGAAAAGCTGGCGCTACGGGGCGGATACGGCATCTACTTCGACCGGTTGTCGAATCAACTGGGGTTATTGGAAGCGCTGTCGTTGCCCGGCTACGTGCGAACCGATCTGCAAGGCTCGGCGGGCGCGGCGGCGACATTGGCCGATCCGTTCCCGGCGCTGCCACAGCGGTCCGAGTTCCCGATCACGCCGGTGCTTTATTCGCCGCCGTACACCGCGAACCGGCCGGCAATCGGACTGAACGCCGTCGATCCTACGCTGCGCACGCCGTATCTTCAGCAGTGGGGCCTGAACGCGCAGTATCAGATCACGCCGGCGACACTCGTCGAGCTTGGCTACCAAGGCACCAAGGGTTCGCGTCTGGCGACGATGCGTTTAATCAATCAGCCGCTGCTGGCCAGTTCGCAGACGCCGGTGAACGGTGAGACCACCAACACCGCCGCGAACGCGCCGCTGCGCGTGCCGTATGTTGGCTTCTCGCCGACGGGCTTGGTGTGGCTCGAGACGTCGACGGATTCCCGCTACAACTCGCTGCAGGCCAGCGTTACGCGGCGACTGGCGAAGGGTGTGCGGTTTCTAACGGCATACACTTGGGCCAAATCGATGGACAATAATTCGGGCTCGGCGACAGGGGCGACCTTCACGCAGACCGACGGGGACCAGACGCGGCCTTCGCTCAATCGCGGGCCGTCGGACTTCGATCGCACGCAGCGGCTTGTCGTCAATTTCAGCTATTCGCTGCCGTCGGCGAAACTGCCGAAACGGATCTTCGGCGGATGGCAGTTGGCGGGCGTCGCAATCATGCAAAGCGGGACGCCGGTTTCGATTCTCGACACCTCCGGCGCCGCGCTATTCGGCACGTCGAACAGCCGCGCCAGTTGGGCGCCGGGCGCGACCATCGCGACCGCGGTAAAAGGCGGCCGCACACAAGATCGGCTTGACGACTACTTCACAAAGACGGCGTTCGTGCGGGCCGGAAATCTGTGGGGCGACACCGGCCGCAATATTCTGCGCGGGCCTGCGCAACGGAACATTGACTTGTCGATCAACAAGACTGTCCCAATTACTGAGCGGTTCAACGCCGAACTGCGCGGCGAGTTCTTCAATCTGTTCAACGTCGCGAACTTTGCGAATCCAGGCGGCAGCATCACGGCGGCGAGTTACGCGTCGATCCGGTCGACGACGGGTAACCCGCGCGTGGTGCAGCTAGCTTTGAAGCTCCAGTTTTAACGACCAAACGCGTACAGGACGGTCAGCAGGCCGATCATCGAAGCGAGGAAGATCGAGTGACGCAAGGTGAAGCGGAACAGCTTCGACTCGTCTTCGGCCCTCATGCCTGTTGCGGCGGCGGCGACGGCGATCGACTGCAAGCTGATCATCTTGCCCATTACGCCGCCGGCGGAGTTGGACGATGCCATCAGCACCGGATCGAGTCCGAGCTTGTTGGCTGTCACAACTTGCAAGTTGCCGAACAGCGCGTTGGCCGAGGTGTCGCTACCGGTGAGGAACACGCCCAACCAGCCGAGCATTGCGCTGAAGAACGGGAAGGTCGAACCGGTGGATGCAAACGCGAGGCCAAGCGTGCCGGTCGCGCCGGAGTAGTTCATCAGGAACGCGAGAGCGAGAACGCTGCCGATGGTCAGCAGCGGCTTGGCGAGCTGTTGCAGCGTCTTCGAGAAGATCTTAACGAACGTCCCGAAGGAGACGCGAAGCAGCATGGCCGCGAAGATGGTTGCCAGCACGCACGATGTACCGGCGGCGGAGAGCCAGCTAAAGGCGTACATCGCGGCGTAGGGCGATTGCTTGCCGACGGCGGGCGGCATGCGTTCGATCATGTTGTGCAGACCCGGCCACGGAATCTGGATCGTCGTCTTGTTGAGATAGGCCTTGACGCTCTCGTTGCCCCAGATGAGGACGAATACGACCAGCATCAGATACGGCATCCAAGCCCAGAACAGATCACTGCCGGAGAGCTTGACCGCGGCGGGCGCGGCCGACGTTTCGCCTTCTAGATGGAACGTGTCCTTCGGCTTCCAAACCTTGATGAGAACAACCAGCGATCCGATCGCGGCGAGGGAACTGGTGATGTCGACCAGTTCGGGGCCGAGTTGCGTCGACACCAGATATTGCAGGCCGGCGAAGGCGCCGCCGCAGACGATTGCGGCCGGCAATACGCCTTTGAGCGCGCGCCAGCCGCCCATAACGAGGATCAGGTACGAAGGCACGAAGAACGAAACCGGAGCGCAGATCGATCCGACCCAACCGCTCAACTCCTTCACCGGCAGGCCGGTAGTGATGGCGAGCGTCGTGACCGGAATGCCGATCGACCCGAACGCGACTGGCGCGGTGTTGGCGAGAAGGCAGATGCCGGCGGCGTAAAACGGCGAGAAGCCGAGGCCTGTCAACATCGCCGCGGCGACGGCGACCGGGCTGCCGAATCCGGCGGCGCCCTCGATGAACGCGCCGAATGCGAAGGCGATCAGCAATGCTTGCAGGCGGCGGTCCGGCGTGAGGCTGCCGACCGACTTCTTCACGATTTCGAACTTGCCAGTCTCGACGGTGAGGTTGTAAAGCAGAATCGCGGAGAAGACGATCCAGCCGATAGGCAGCATGCCGAAGGCCGCGCCGTACAGCGCCGACGATACAACCATGCCGCCGGGCATGCCGTAGCCGAACAGCGCGACGACCGCCGCGGTGCCGAGTCCGGCGAGGCCCGCTTTCCACGCCGGCTTCTTGAAAACGCCCAGCATCAAGAGCAAAACAAAGATCGGAAGGGCGGCTATGGCCGCCGAGGCGCCGAGGCTATCGGCAATGGGAATGTAATTATGCTGCCACATGGGGAACCTTGTTATGTTATCTCCACTTTGGCCGAATGCAACACCCCGGGGCAAAAAAAAACGTCCACAATAGTGAGAGCAGTACCTGGAGCCCTTGACATGAAAAGCATTGTTCTAGCGTTCGCGTTCCTTGCCGCGTTGCCGGCGCAACAGACCAATCCCGGCCCGCCGATGGTCACGTTCAAAGTCGATGTCGTGGCCAAGACGGCGAAGGCGATCAACTACCGCCACCGTTCCGGAGCGACGAAGATCGATTTCAAGGGCACGGCGAATCTGGCCGTGGCTAAGGGCGAAGCGAAGGTCGAGAGCAAGCAGGGCTACATTGAGATCGAGGTCGAGTTCCGCAACCTGCAGCCGGCGCAGATGCACGGCGCCGAGTATCTGACCTACGTGTTGTGGGCGATTACGCCCGAGGGCCGCGCGACCAACCTCGGCGAGATTCTGTTAAACGGAACGAGCGGGAAGCTGAACGTTACCACGGAGTTGCAAGCGTTCGGGTTGATCGTCACGGCCGAGCCTTACTTTGCGGTCACGCAGCCGAGCGATGTCATCGTGATGGAGAACGTCGTGCGGCAGGATACGGTCGGCAAGATCGACGAGATCGACGCGAAGTTCGAACTGTTGCAGCGCGGGCAGTACGCAACGCTGGCCGGGCCGAAGCCCGTGGTTGATCCGAAGGTGCCGATCGAACTCTACGAAGCGCGCACGGCGCTGCATATCGCGCGGGCGACCGGGGCGGAGAAGTACGCCTCCGATACGTACAAGAAGGCCGCTGGTTTGCTGGGCCAGGCCGAGGGCTATCAAGCGCGCAAAGCGGGCCACAAACCGGTGTCGATGATCGCTCGCGAAGCGGTGCAGACGGCCGAGGACGCTCGGGTGTTGACCGTTAAGCGCAAGGACGAAGAACGCCAGATGATGGAGCGCGAAGCGGCCGCCGAACGCGAAGCCGCGGCGAAGGCGGTGGCGGAGGCCGAGGCGAAGAAGGCTGCCGAGGCGGCCGAACGCGCGCGCGTCGAACAAGGATTGCGCGCGGCGGCCGAGAAGGCGCGGGCCGAGGCGGAGAAGGCGCGCGCGGAAGCGGAGGCCGAGCGGCTTGCGGCGCAGCGCGCGAAGGCGGAAGCGGAAACCGCCGCGCTCGAAGCGAAGCGGTTGAAATGGGAGGCCGATCAAGCGCGCGCGGCGGCCGAAAGAGCCAAGGCTGAAGCCGAGGCGGCGCGCGCGGCGGCGATCGCCGAGGCCGAGAAGGCGAAACAGTCGGCGGCCGAAGCGGACCGCCTTCGCCAGCGCGCCGAAGACGAAAAGACGGCGTTGCGCAAACAGTTGCTCGATCAGTTCAACCTGATTCTCGAAACGCGCGATTCGGCGCGCGGGCTGATCGTCAATATGTCGGATGTGTTGTTTGACATCGGCAAGTTTACGCTGCGGCCCGAAACGCGCGAGAAACTGGCGCGTATCAGCGGCATCCTGCTCGCGCATCCCACGCTGCGGCTGGCGATTGAAGGCCACACCGATGCGACGGGCGGCGACGACTTCAATCAGAAGCTGTCGGAGAACCGCGCCAATACCGTTCGCGAGTACATGATCGCGCAGGGTCTGAACGCCGACTCGATTTCGGCGATCGGATTCGGCAAGACGCAGCCGCTCTATGAAAACAACACGGCCGCGAACCGGCAGAAGAACCGGCGCGTGGAGATGGTTGTGTCCGGCGAAATCATCGGGACGCGATTGACCGCGACGACCTCGCCGGCGCAGTAGTGTTACCCGCCGCATCCTTGCATACGCGGTGGGGAGTTTGTCGTTACGTTCCATATTCGATGGGTATCCTTTCCTGTTTGAGAGACATGTCGAAGCAGGCTTCGACGACTTCGCGGCTGGTGAATTGCTGGCGGCCGGATTGGAATTCGCAGAAGTATTCGCGG
>VFZW01000200.1 GCA_016871055.1 Acidobacteriota bacterium | reverse complement strand
ACACCCTAACACTTTGTTCCCAGCGCCGCACACCCCCCTCTTCGTCTAACTCGTTTGGAGTGTGTCGATTGCCCCGTTTTGCCAAGGGGAACTTCGGTTCAAACCGCGACACGGATCGAAGGCTCTGTGCTGCATCAGGGCGCGGCGCCGCCGGACCGGGTGATGGTTTCGCTTGTCTGCGGCGAGCAAGCCGTGGAGAAACGGCCCATTGAGTGTGCGGTTGCACTCCGACATGTCGACTCGGCGGGCCTTACCTATAGCCCGATGACGCCAACAGCGCCGCGATTCGCGCGGAGATCGAAAAGTTAGAGCGCACGCAAATAACGCGCGATGACGACGCCGTTCGGGTATTCCTTGCGATCAGCCAGTGTCAGATCGAGCGGCCCAATGGAACCATCGAACAACGAAATGCCCGCGCCGAACAACACCGGGTTGATCTTCACGATAAGCTCATCGATCTCGCCGATCAACGCCGACGCGAGTTTCGATCCGCCGCAGAGCCAGATGTCCCTGCCCTCGCCGGCTTTGAGTTGCCGCACCAGGCTGGCCGGATCCTCGCGGTGAAGCGCAACGGCGGGATCGGGGCTCGTCTCCATCGTGCGGGAAAATACCAACTGTCGCAGCGGTCTATACGGATTCGTGAACCCTTCGCGAAGGCCAACCTCGTAGGTGTGGCGGCCCATCAGCACCGTGTCGAAACGGCGGACTTCATCAGGAACGCCGAAGAGCGGGCGCAGGTGGGCCGGGAAGGTTTCGGGGAACTCGCGGATCAGGTCCGCTAAGTGTTCGCCTTGAAAGAGGAAGCCTTCAAAAGATCCGTCGCGGTGAGCGATGAAACCGTCGACCGTAACGGCGACGTAGTAGACGAGCTTTCTAGGCATTTATGACCTCCGCTCCAAACGCGAGCAGGCGGCCGTCGCAGTCTTTGACGACGAACTCACGGCAGTTCCAGGGCGTGTCGCCAAGCGCGCGCGTGAATTCGAGGCCTTTCGCGGCGTACTCGGCGTGGAGCGCGTCGGCGTCTTCGACGAATAGATAAGCGTCGAGGAATTCGGCCTGGTATTTGTCGGGGTTGATGGTGGGCGGCGCCGCACAGCGGAAGTGAATCTCATGGCCGTTGCGCGCCACGAAGGCGTAGACCGGCGGATCGTTCCACGTGCCGAGGCAATCGAATCCGAGCTTGTCTTTGTAGAACGCGAGCGTGGCCGGGATATCGGTTGTGAAGAAGACGGGGGCAATTTGGCGGATCATAGATCTTTCCGGTTATTTCTTCCGCTTCGCCCGCGCTTCCGCCGCGCGCCATTTCGCGATGCGAGCGATCAGCGCAACCGGGACCTTTTCCGCCAATGGGAATTTGAGAGTGCCTTTGCCGGCGACGTAGGGCTTTACCTCGTCGGCGAACGCCGCGCCGATCGGATAGATCGAAATGTGTTCTTTCCAACCGGCCAGATAGAGCACGGCGCGGCCGTCGATTTTATAGGCCGGGATGTTGTAGGAGATCGTCTCTACGGCGTCCGGCATCGCCTTGCGAACAGCGGCTCGGATGCGTCGCAGAATTTCAGGCTGAGCGGCGAAGTAGTCGTCAGGCGTCATTGTTTTCAGCTTGTACGAACGGCGTGAGTGTACACTGAAATTGGAACATGTACAAGCTTATTTTGCTGGCCGCCGCGTTGACTCCTCTGTTCGCCGCTGGCGAACTTTCCGGCCGCCGCGCTCCCGGGTTCTCGCTGGTCGATTTGAACCTCAACTATCACGACATTCAGGATTTGCGCGGCCGCGTGGTGCTGGTCGAAATCATGCGCACCGACTGCCCGCAGTGCCAATTGCTGGCGAAGAACATCGAGAAGCTCAAAGTGAAATTCGGTCCGAAGATCGCCGTGTTGAGCGTCGTCACGCCGCCCGACACGCAGGCCACGGTGAAGGGATTCATCGCACAGCACAGCATCACATCGCCGATCCTCTTCGACTGCGGACAGGTTGCCGCATCCTATCTCAAGCTCGACATGCGTAAGCCCGAACTGCATGTTCCGCACCTGTTTCTGATTGACGCCCAAGGCATGATCCGCAACGATTTCGCATACAACGAACAAACGCAGCCGATATTGTTAGGAGACGGCCTCGCCGCAGAAGTTGAAAAGCTGCTCGCGCCCAGGCCCGCCGCGCCGCAGAAGAAAGCCACGAAGTAACACAATTCGATAAGCTGGTTGATTCCCACCTCACGCATGCCTGCCGACACTATCACCATCACCGACAACCGCACCGGTAAGACTTACGAAATCGCCATTAGGGACGAAACGATTAAGGCCGTCGATCTTCGTCAGATCAAGACCGACGCGGAAGACTTCGGCCTGATGACCTACGATCCCGCCTACATGAACACGGCGTCCTGCAAGAGCCGCATCACTTTCATCGACGGCGACAAGGGCATCCTGAACTACCGCGGCTATCCGATTGATCAGCTTGCCGACGACGGCAACTACCTGGAGACCGCGTATTTGTTGTGGCACGGCGAATTGCCGAACGCGGCCCAGTTAGCGGAATTCACCGCATCCGTTAACGCGAATCTGAGCTTGCCTGATAGCTTCGACAACTTTTACAGCGGCTGGGCACGTGACGCGCATCCGATGTCGATGTTGATGGCGGGTTATGCGGGGCTGGCGTCGATCTATACCGACTCGAAAAAGGTGCTCGACGCCGGGAGCCGCAAGAAACAGATCCTCCGCGGCATCGCGCAGTCGATGACGCTCGGCGCCTACGGCTACCGCTTCCGCAAGAACCTGCCATACATTAAGCCGAATCCGTCGCTGTCGTTCGCGGGCAACTTCCTCTACATGCTGTTCGGCAAGGAGGCCGATCCGAGGTTGGTGCGCGCGGTGGACATTCTCTTCATCCTTCACGCCGATCACGAGCAAAACTGCTCGACGTCGACGATGCGGCTGGTCGGTTCGTCGCAGGCCGATCCGTTTTCGTCGCTCGCCGCCGCGGCCGCGGCGCTTTACGGTCCGCTGCATGGCGGCGCCAACGAAGCGGTGTTGAAGATGCTGCGGCAGATCGGTTCGGTCGACAACATCCCGGGCTTTATCGAGAAGGTGAAGTCGGGTGAAGGCCGCTTGATGGGCTTCGGCCATCGCGTGTACAAGAATTACGATCCACGCGCTCGCATCATCAAACAGGCCGCCGAGGACGTTTTCGAAGTGACGGGCAAAAACCCGCTGCTCGACGTGGCGTCGGAACTCGAAAAGATCGCGCTGCACGACGAGTACTTCATCAAGCGCAAGCTGTATCCGAACGTCGATTTCTACTCGGGTCTGATTTACGAAGCGCTTGGCTTCCCGGCCGAGATGTTCACCGTTCTCTTCGCAATTCCGCGGGCCAGCGGCTGGCTCTCGCAATGGGAAGAGATGATCTGCGACGAGGACCAGAAGATCGGCCGCCCGAGGCAGATTTTCCTCGGGGAAGGAAAGCGCGACTACGTTCCCTTGGCGAATCGCGGCTAGCATTTTTGCTGTTTCGCTGGCGTGTGGCAGCGAGCTGCACACGGCCGCGCGCGCGGGCGATCTCGACCGCGTGAAGGCGTTGCTGGCGCGGGGAATCGCCGTCAACGCAGCCGATACGCTGGGCGGCACGGCTCTACACGACGCGTCCTGGGCGGGGCACTTGAAAGTTGTCGAGACGCTGCTCGCCGCGGGCGCCGACGTCAACGCGCGGCATACGGAAGGCGGCTCGACGCCGCTGCACTACGCGGTCATCACCAATCGCCGGGACCTCGCGAAACTGCTACTCGCGCGGGGCGCCATGATCGACGCGCGCGATCGCGCCGGTGCGTCGGTGCTGCATCTGGCGGCCAATCGCGGCTACGACGATTTGTTCCTGGATCTGATCGCGCAAGGCGCGAAGATCGGCGCCGTCGACTCGGCCGATGCGACGCCTTTGGAAGAAGCATGCTGGCGCGGACAGACGATGATCGTCGCGCTGCTGATCGAACGCGGCGTCGATGTGAACCGGCGAAACGCGCGCTCCGGGCAGGATCCCATTCACTTGGCCGCGCGGCGCGGCAACGCCGAACTGGTTGCGCGGCTGGTGAAAGCCGGTGCCAGTCCGACGCGCACCGATGTCGCCGGCGAGACTCCGCTCGACATCGCGTTGGGAACGCGCAACGTGGGCGTCGCCGATGTGCTGCTCTCCGGTGGCGCGCCGCTCGATCGCGCGGAGAAGCGATTGCAAAACGCCGTGGCCGCGGGTCAAACCGATCTGGTCCGCTGGCTGATCTTGAAAGGCGTCAAACCGGGCGCGACGATTCTGCACGACGCCGCTTTGAAAGGGCACATCGACACGCTGCGGTTGCTGCTCGACGGCGGCGCCTCCGCGAAAGCGCGCAACGCCGAAGGCGCGACTCCGCTTCACGACGCCGCGCTGGCCGGGCACGCCGGCGCGGTTGAACTGCTGCTGGCGCGCGGAGCGGCGATCGACGAGCGCGACACCGAACGCGGAGCGACGCCCTTGTATTTGGCCGCATCGTGGGGACGCAAGCACGTCGTCGAGATGCTTCTCGAACGCGGCGCGAGCAAACTGATCCGCGACAAGAACGGCAAGTCGCCACGGCAGGCCGCGATGGAGAATAATCATACAGAGGTAGCCGAGCTACTCCGATAAATGCCAACCTACAAAAATCTTCCCGACGACGAACTGCTTCCGCTGATCAAGACGCAACTGTTCAGCGCCATTATTGGCGACATCCTCGACCAGATGGGATACCGCCACGTGTTTCTGCCGCCGCGTGTGCGCGCGCTTTCCGACGACATGGTGATGGCCGGGCGTGCGATGCCCGTTCTCCAAGTCGATCTGCCCGAGGACGCTCCTGCCGATCGTAAGATGTTCGGCGTGATGCTCGAGGCGCTCGACGACCTGAAGCGCAACGAGGTGTATCTCGCCGCGGGCGGCACTCCCGACTACGCCATCTGGGGTGAACTGATGGCGACGCGCGCGAAGTGGCTGGGAGCGGCCGGCGCCGTAATGGACGGCTGGGCGCGCGACGCGGCGGGCATCATCAAGATTGGATTTCCGACCTTCGCGCACGGGAGCTATGCGAAGGATCAAGGGCCGCGCGGCGAGGCCGCCGACTTTCGATTGACCGTGCACATCGGCAAGGTTGTCATTCACCCGGGCGATCTAGTCTTCGGCGATCGGGACGGTGTGCTGATCGTGCCGAAAGAGGCCGAGGAAGAAGCGTTGACGCGGGCCTTCGAAAAGCTTGAAGGCGAGAACACGGTGCGCATTGCGATCGAGAAAGGAATGTCGACCGTTGAGGCGTTCAAGAAATACGGCGTGATGTAATGACGGCGGACGAGTATTACAAGCTCGGCGTCGTGCTGGCGGCCGACAACAAGCTGGGCGACGCGTTGGAAGCGCTCGAAGAATGCGTTGTGATCGATCCCGATCACGCGCCCGCGTGCAAGGAGTTGGCGCGTCTGTCGCTGATGGCCAATGAAGTGCGCGCTTTCTCCAACTGGCTGCACGAGGCGCAGCGCATCGACGCGGGCGATCCGGAACCGCACGTGATGTTGGCCGAACATCTTGTCGAAAAGCGGCGCTGGGAAGATACCGATCAAGAGGTGCGGTTGGCGTTGCGCAAGGATCCCGTGCCTTCGCTCGTCGATCGGCTGGCTGCGGTGCAGGCGCGGATTCCGGAGCATTTTTGAAGCCTGGTATTTTGATCCTTGGCGCGGGATATTCGGGCTCGCGAGCGGGGGCGTTGTTCGAGGGACATCGCGTCGTCGAAACACATCGTGACCGGCCAGTGCGGGTCGTGTTACCCGACCTGTCGAACGTGTTGGCGCTCGGGGGCACGCAGTGGCGCGTCCTCTGGTGCGCGCCGTCGGTCGACGGCATCGAGGCGTTAGACGGATTCGCCACGCGCGTCGTATATCTTTCGACGACGGGCGTGTACGGCGATGCACACTTCGTCGACGATACAACCGCGCCCGCGCCTTCGACCGAGCGTACACAGGCGCGCCTCGCCGCCGAGCGCGTGGTGCAAGCCGGGCCGTGGTCATCGTGTGTGCTGCGGCCGGCGGCGATCTACGGTCCGGGCCGCGGAGCGCATGAATCGATCCGCGCGGGCAAATGGCGCATCGCGGGTGACGGCTCGGCCTACACGTCGCGCATTCATGTCGGCGATCTGGCTTCGATCGCCGCGGCGGCGCTGTTCAGCGACATCACCGGCGCGTGGCCCGTCGCCGATGATGAGCCATCGACGAACTTGGAGATCACGCAGTTCTGCTGCAATCTGCTCGGTGTGCCGCTGCCGCCGAGCGCCGACGCCGCGGCTCTCGACGAGACGCGCCGCGCCGACCGGCGTGTCGACGGCCGCGCGATCCGTCGCGCATTGGGCGTCGCGCTGAAGTATCCGTCGTACAAGACCGGCATACCTGCGGCATTCTAGTAAAAGATGCCGCAATTTGATGCGTTCCTGCTGGTGAGCTTCGGTGGCCCCGAGAAGCCGGACGATGTGATGCCGTTTTTGGAAAATGTAACCCGCGGGCGCAATGTGCCCCGCGAACGGCTGCTCGAAGTCGCCGAACACTACATGCACTTCGGCGGCGTAAGTCCGATCAACGCGCAGTGCCGCGCTCTGCTCGACGCGCTGCAATTGGATTTGCCGCTGTATTGGGGCAATCGAAATTGGGATCCGTACCTCGCCGACGCCATGCGCCGGCTTGTTGCCGACGGCCGCAAGCGCGTGCTCGCCTTTCCGACCTCGGCGTTTTCCAGTTACAGCGGATGCAGGCAATACCAGGAAGACATCGCACGGGCCCGCGCGGTCGTGGGCGAGGCCGCGCCGGACGTGGTCGTAGTCCGCCGATTTTTCAATCACCCGGGATTCATTGAAGTGATGCGCGAGTCCGCGCGAGCCGCGCTCGCGCAACTGCCCGGCGCGAAGATCATCTTCACCGCACACTCGGTGCCGATGTCGATGGCGGCGGGCTCGCCCTATGTCGAACAGCTTCACGAAGCCGCGCGCCTCATCGCCGAGGGCGCGCCATACCGGGTCGCATACCAGAGCCGCAGCGGGCCGCCGCAAATTCCGTGGCTGGAGCCCGACATCCTTGATGTGCTGCGCGAGGAGAAGGGCGCGGGCACAAGCGGCGTGATCGTGCAGCCGGTCGGATTTCTGAGCGATCACATGGAGGTGCTCTACGATCTCGATCACGAGGCGCGCGACCTGGCGCATTCGCTGGAACTGCCGTTTGTCCGTGCGGCGACCGCCGGCACGCACCCGCGCTTCGTGCGCATGATCGCCGAACTCGTTGAGGAGTATCAGAACGGCTCGATGCCGCAGTGCATCGGCGCGTTGCCGCCGCGGCCCGCGCAGTGCCCGGGCGATTGTTGTCCGGCGGCGCGGCGGCCCGCTCAGTAGATAAACCGCCGCTTCAGCCAGTACGCGCCAAGCAGCACCAGCGCCGCGGCCGACGCGCGAGCCCACACCGGCTGATAGCCGAACGAATCGATGTAGAAGAGCCACTGTGGATAGCTGGGCGCGTTGGGGTCGCTGTCGTTCAACGACCAATCGTACGTCCTGTACTCGATCTTCGTGCCCGGCTTGTGGCTCGAATAGCGCGCCAGGAAAGCGTGCAGATCGCGGAAGTCTCCGGCGTACCAGTCGAAGATCGGGCTGATCGACGACGTTTCGCCAAACGCATTCAACTTCGGATTCCCCAGCCACTGGCGCGTGTTGTCGTCAAGCTGCGCGTCAATCTTGTCATCCGTGTAGGCCTCGCGCCGCAACGGCGGGCAACTGCGCGCGGCGCAAACCAGCGCGGCGTGAATGCGCGGATCGCCCATGTTACGCAGTTCGGTTTCGATATCGTCGAGCGACATCGCGCGCCCGTTGACCTGATTGCGCGGCTCCCGAAACGGATCGCTGGTGCGAAACACGCTCGACGTCGGATAGTTCGTGAGGATCCAGCGGATCATGTGCGCGTTGTAGGCGTTGATCAGCGCGGCCTTCCCACTGTGCTGTTTAGCGAGGTACGCATCGAGTTCCTTGACGCCATCCGTTTTCCACTGCGCGTAATGGACTCGCGATTCGGTCGTGACGTACGTCTTCAGCATCGCGTCCCAGGCTGCGTGATCGGACTGCGCGAACGCCGCAAGCGCTGTGAAGAAGAACAGCCTCATCCGATCGTGACCAGCCCGCCCAATACTTCGTCGTGGAACCTGTCGCAGCCGATGCACAAATTTCGATAGCCGGTCGCCGTTGTCGACGCTTCCAGGAACTTCTCGACACTCCATCCATGCGCAATGCCCATGCGCTCGGGATGCCCCATCGAAATCGCTTCGTAGACCGGGTTGCCCGTGCATCGCGCGATAATCGCGTCGAGCGTCTCATTCCGCAAATTGCCGATCGGCCGCTTGGTCTTCGCGCAGCACGGATAGACGTTGCCGTTCGGCTCGATCGATACCTCCGAGCCCTTCAACTTCGACTGCAAAAAGTTCAATCCGCCCGACCATTGATTGCAGAAGTTGTCGGTAATCGTCGCGGTCGACAGTCCGTTCGTCATCGCGCGCCCGCGCGGCCACAGCCGCCCGATCCAAGTGCCCGGCTGCGCGCCGAAGAACTGATAAAACGCTCCCTCGCCGGCGGCTTGTCCTGTCTCGGCGGCGAACTGCGCGAAGAGCCGCATGCCGGCGTCATCGAACATTTTCGTAAGTTTTTGTGTCAGCGCCTCTTGCGCCTCCGCGGTCTCCAGTCCTTGATGAAACGAATCGATTCCGGAGACCGAAATCATCCACACGCCGCGCTGCAGCACCTCTTCGATCATCCGCGGACGCAGCGTGTCGCCCGTGGTCTGAATGATCAACTGCGCCTCCTCGCCGTACTTCGCGCGCAGCAGATCGAGCGCGGGATAGAGAATCGTCTCGCGTACGGCGTCGAGCAGGATCTCACCGCCGGCTAGAATGATGCGCCCGCGCTTCTCTTGCATGTCCTCGGGATCGATGTAGGTCATGCGTTCGGGCAGGTTCGCGATGATCTTCGGAAATGCTTCCCGGCACTCATCCACAACACGCTTTAGGTCGTCGCCGGCATACGGCCGGAAACGGTCCTCGTAGCAATGCGCGCACGTGCGGTGGCACGCCCAACTCATCACGTAATAGATCGATTCCATCGGTCACTCCAGTGTCGCGCGAATTGGAACGTCTACACTAATTAGAGATGCCAGGGGCTCCCGATCGGCGCCGGACGCTGACCTTTGTAATTCTGACCGTCTTCCTCGACCTGCTCGGCGCGGGCATTTTGATTCCAATCTTGCCTTACCTGGTGCGGCAATTCCGCACCGACGCGTTCACCGTCGGCATGCTGTCGGTTTCGTTTTCGATCGCGCAGTTCGCGGCCGCGCCGCTGCTAGGTGCGCTGAGCGATCGCATCGGCCGGCGTCCCGTGCTTCTATTCTCGATCCTCGGCAGCGCGGGCGGATATTTTCTCTTCGGCTGGGCGGGCTCGTTGTGGGTGATGTACCTCGCGCGGATCATCGACGGCATCACGGGCGGCAACATTTCCGCGGCGATGGCCGCCATCGCCGACATTTCCAAACCCGAGGACCGCGCCAAAAACTTCGGCCTCATCGGCATGGCGTTCGGATTCGGTTTTATCATCGGCCCAGTGCTGGGCGGCGTGTTAAGTAAGATCAGCCTGCAAGCGCCGGCCTACGGCGCGGCGGTAATCGCGCTGATCACCGCCGCCTTCGGCTTCTTCGCGTTCCCGGAAACTCTGCCTGTCGAGCGCCGCAATCGAAACTCTGCCGACTTAAACCCGCTGCGGCCGATCGCCGCGGCCTTCGCGCGGCCCGAGATGCGCACTTTGCTGTTGGCACTCTTCTTCCTCAACTTCGCCTTCGCGGGTTTGCAGACGAACTTCTCGAACTTCACGATGGAGCGCTTCCAATTCACGGCGGATCAGAACGCGTGGGTCTTCGCCTTCATCGGCGTAATGGCGGCGGTGATGCAAGGCGGCGTGGTGCGCCGGTTGATCCCGCTATTCGGCGAGAGCAAACTCGCGCTTTCGGGCTTCGGCCTCTTCACCGCGGGCTTTCTGCTGCTTGCCGCCTCGTGGATTCCGTGGTGGGTGTATCCGGCGGTTGGACTGATAGCGATCGGCAGCTCATTTACGAATCCGACATTGAACGGAATGGTTTCGCGGCGCGCGGGGCCGTCGGAACAGGGATCGATCCTGGGCACCACGCAAAGCGTGTTGAGCCTAACTCGCGTGTTCGGCCCGCTGTGGGCCGGCATGGTGTTCGATCACTTCGGCTCGGGCGCGCCATATTGGACTGGCGCCGCGTTCATCGCGCTGGCTCTGGTGCTGGTGCTTCCGGAGTTGCGCGCCGCTACCGAACCACGCCAGGCGTAGGCGGCTGCACATCGACGCGCAGTTCCTTCAATCGCCGCGTGCGCATCTCGCCGAGCCACTTCGCTTTGTAACGCTTCTCGAGATCGACCGTCGAGAGCGCCACCGAACCCGCGGCGTCGTTGGCTTGCGAAAGGCGTTCGCCCAACGGGTCCATGATGTAGGTCGGGTGATCGTAACCGCTGGTCACTAGATAGATGCCGTTTTCGATGGTGCGTGCTTTGGCGAGGTGTTCGTCGCCGCCCCAGATCGGCATCGCGATGATCTCGGCGCCCTGATTGGTCAGGTGCCGCGCGGGATCGGAGAAGAACACGTCGTAGCAGATCATCAATCCCAGCTTTCCGAAGTCGGTATGGAACACCGGGAAGTGCACGCCGGGCGTCAGGCCGCCCTCCACCTCTTCGCGCGGCAGATACACCTTGCGGTACTTGCCGGCGACCTCTCCCGCGCGGTCGATCAACACGGCCGTGTTGTAAATCGCCGGGCCTTCGCGCTCATAGATGCCCGCCACGATATAGGCCTTTCGCTGTTTGGCGATCTTGCCGAGCGACTCGGTCGTCGGTCCGGGAATCGACTCGGCGACCTCGGTGTATTTCTTGCCGTTTCCAACGACGCTGATTCCTTCCGGCAGAACGATCAGATCCGCGTTCGCCGGCACCTTCGCCGCCACCGTGTCGATGAACTTGCCGACGCTCTCTTCGCGCGACTTCGTGTTGCGTGGCCGCAGATTGACGGTCGCGACCGTGACCTTGCGAGGCGCGGGTGGCGCGATGCGTTCGAGCAAAATGTCGTCCCACCAAACCGTGCCGAGCGGCGCGTTGGCCAGATAGAACTGCACGCTCACCGAGGCGGTGTTCTCCGGCGCCTGCACTTCCACCGAAAGCTCGTTCCAATCGCCCGAGCGCCGCGTCCACGGCGCGTAGTCCGGCTCGCCGGCGCGTTTGTCCTTGGCGTCGAGCCACTCCAGCCGCGCCACCACCTGCCAGTTTTCGGCGGCGACGTTCTCGGCCTTGTAGTGCGCCTTCAACCGCAGCCACTCGCCCGGTTTCACGCCGTCCACCTGCCGCTGCCAGCCGCCGTACGACGCGGCCTTACTCGCGCCGTTGATGGCCAGCGAGCCGCTATCGCCGATGCCAACCTTGGTGTCGACAAACACACGCGGCATCGTTTCTTCGCGCGCGCTCCACGGCATCCAGTCGCTGTCACAGCCACAGAAGCCGGACTGCTTTAAGAGGACCTCGCCATGCAGGGGAGAAAGGATCGCCGCGAGAAGGAGAACACGCATGAAACCACGCTAGCAAAATGGGACGGTTGACGTGTTGGCTGGTATTTAGAGTATGCCACCTGTCGTCGTGCGGTTACAACCGAATGGACACCTGATCCTTCCCCGAGAGCTTCGCAAGCGCGCCGGAGTCGCCGACGGAACGAAGTTAGAAGTTGTTTGGAAGGATGGCAGCTTCTCAATGACTCCTCAGTCCACTCGGAACGAGGCTTTGGACGGATTCGGCAAGGCCCTTGCGGAGTTGCGCCAGGAGGCGAAGGAAAAAGGCCTCGACAAGCTTTCCAAGCGAGAAATCAACAGCGCCGTTGCCGCCGTACGGCGCGACATGCGGGAAGAACGAGAACGTAGGCCATTGTGACGCGTGTCGTCCTGGACACGAGCGTCGTCGTATCCGCATTACTCTCACTGGCAGGCCCGAATGCGCAGATTCTCGAACTGATTCGGCGAAAACAGTTGCGGGCGTATGCAACTGATGCGCTGTTTGAGGAGTACGAACGGGTTTTCCAATACTAACGTCTGCGTTTCATTAGCCCGAAGTTCCCCCGCCGATAAGCAGTAGTTTTCACCGCAAGGTTCTCAGACAGCGTGGGTTGCGCGTTTTTTTGCCTTGTTCTGTATACCCATGTAACTACTCG
>VFZW01000199.1 GCA_016871055.1 Acidobacteriota bacterium | reverse complement strand
AGACCGCCGCCAACCAGGCCCACAGTAACCGATCAGCGGCCGTCAACTTCGGCCGCTGCACCGAACGTTGCAGAACACCGAGCTGATGACGGAGGGCCAGTATCTCAAGCTGAAGCGCCGTTCGCTGGCGAAAGAAAGCCAAGAAAGCCGCCGCCAGCGCCACCAACGGAGGCGAACAAGGGAATCGAAGGAAGAAAGGCAAACCCCAATTTATCAGTAACTTCGGGGTTTGCGAGAACCACAGTCGAACACAGCATGCGCACTTCTTCGGTATTCCGTCATCCTTCCTACTTTGCAGGACTGTGGCTCAAAGCGGCCCGCCTAAAGGCGGGGGGTTTAGACCAGGCACTTTGAACTAAAACTTCATTTCTTGCTCACGACAATCTTGCTCTGCTCACCACGAACGCGACGCCGCGCGACACAAACATGGCGCGGCACGAGCTGGCCGTCTATTGCGGATGCGGGAGCATTCGGTGGGCCTTCGAATCCCACATCCGAGCCGGGTAGCTGTCGAAGACGTCGCCCCGGCCCATGGCGCGCGGGTCGCCGGTTGCCACCAGTTCCGCTTCCATCTGTTTGCCCAAATTCTCCAGCATCGCGGCATAGGCCTTGTCAGAAGCGACGTTGTGCATCTGATCGGGATCTTTGGCCAAGTCGTAGAGCTCCTCAGCCGGGCGCATACCGAACGTGATTTCCCAGCGATATCGCCCAGCCCCCTGTCCCCGCTCTGCCAGCAGGTGTTTCCCGGCGGCGGGGCCGAACTCGCCGTCGTGGTAACCGGGTGGGACGCCAGCCACGCAGCGGTCCGGCCGGTAGTTTCGAATGTAGAGGTAGTCGGAGGTTCGCAAGGCGCGGCAGGGAAAGGGGAGCAGTTCGGGATAGTATCGTTCGCGTCCCGTGATCACGTGATCGCGCGTTGGATCGATTTGGCCCGAGGCCGCGGACTGGAGCACATTGAGGAAGCTCCTGCCGGTCATTTCCTGGGTCTTGGAAAGGCCCGTGGCTTCGAGGATCGTCGGGGCGTAATCGGGGAAGCTGATGAAGTCTTCTACTACGCGGCCGCCCTTGACGCGGCTGCCCCACCGAACCGCAAGCGGGACGCGGGCCCCGGAATCGTACAGCTGCCCCTTCGATCGCGGAAACGGCATGCCATTGTCGGCGGTGACCAGGATCAGAGTATTGTCGAGTTCTCCCGCCGCCTCCAGAATCTGAATCATCTTGCCCAACTGATTGTCGAACCATTCGATCTCGAAAGCGTAGTCGAGCATGTCGGAACGGACATCGTCGTTATCGGGCAGCCAGGGAGGAAGTTCCGCTTCCGAGAGTTTCTTGCCTGCTTTCAATCCGCAGCCGGGAGTGTACGCGCGATGCGGCTCAATGCCGCCGTACCAGAAACAGAACGGCTGCCCAGGTTTGCGTTTGGACAGGAACTCCCGGAAGTTCCCGGCATAGTCGAATGTAACGATTCCGTCGTTGGGCGGCTTGAGCCGTTTGCCGTTGTACTCCGGACCGCACGGGCTGCGTTTCCAACCGGATGCCTGCCAATCGACGGGTCCGCTCGCTTTTCCGGTGAAGCCGACATGGTATCCGGCCGCTTCGAGCAGGTCTGGATAGACTTTGTTTTTCAACGGAAGCGTGCCCCAGTTCTGGGCGCCCTCCTCCAGGCGATAGAAAACCTGCCCCGTTAGCAGAGACGATCGCGAAGGGGAGCAAGTGGGGTTGGATGTGAAGTTCCTCCGAAAGAGAACACCCTCGCGCGCGATTCGATCGAAAGCCGGAGTCTTGACCATCTTGCTTCCATAGGCTCCGGCATGATTCCACGATTGATCGTCGGAAATGCAGAGAAGGACGTTCGGCTTGCGGCTCACCGATTGGCTCGCGGCAGCGTGGGTTGCCAGCGGTGTGGCCAAAACACCGGCGGACTGAAGGAACGATCTTCTTTTCATGTTCGTTCTCCCTAGCGGTATTCTTCTTTGTGACCGTCATCGCCAATCTGAACGGTGAACGTGCCGCCCGGTTGAACCGACGCCCGAAGTCCTCGTCCGCCGGGTGTTCCAGCGGGATTGGCGATTCGCTGGGCCGGAGGATTGAGGTCGGGTCCGGTCTTCAGGTTGGCGTATAGCGCCCAGACGACAGCCGGTTCCTTCGCGCCGAGAAGGGTTCGCATGGTATTCGGTTCCGATCCCTTTTGCGGGCCGTTGTTGACCACGGCCACAAGTGGCTGGATCGATCGGATAAGGTGCGGGTTGTTGCTCCGGTCGAGACCATGGTGCGTCACCTGAAACAGATCCACCTTTCCGATAAGGTCGGCCGGGCAGGCCAGGCGCTCCTCAATATGCCACGTCACGTCGCCGGCATTCAGGAATCGGAATTTCCCGTACTCGATCATGAGCACTAAAGACATGGCATTCTCGCCGTCGTCGAAACGGGGCGCAACGACCGGCGCGCCACAGGCTAGGTTCGACGGACCGCCGGAACGCGCCGCGATCTGCCGGCGATTCCCGCCGATAACGCGAACCCGCACCTCGGGGTAACCGGATACTTGACGGAGAGGGATGACATCTCCCGGCGCCAGGATCCGCGGTTTGCCCCGATTCGCCTTCTTGAAGAGCGGCATCAGAACGGAGAATTGCGGGTCGTCGTCGACGCGGTCCGGGAACGGGGTCCCGGCGTAATAGTTCCGGATGGGCAGCAGCTTGGACAGCGCGTACGTTCCGCCGTAGTGATCGGCATGCCAATGGGTGACAATGTGATGATCGATCCGGTTGAGCCCCGCACTCCGGACGGCGTCGTGCATTCGGGCCGCATGATGGGCCTTGTTCTCGCCGGAGTCGATGAGGATCGTCTCTCGCGCTGGGGTTACCAGCAGAGTTGCGCCGCCCCCTTCCACGTCAATCCAGTAAATGTCGAGGTTGGCCGCCGATGCGGCGAGCATGATCGCCGAAGCGAGTAAGCACACCATGTTTTCCCTTTCTATGCCGGAGGCAACTCGAAAATCGTCCCTCTTCCCAACCGCCATTCGGGATCGAAACGCCGCTTCACGCGCTTCATGGCTTCGATCTCCTCCGCGTTGTATTGAATTCCGAGGAGCTTTGCTTTGCGCTTGCCAAGTCCATGTTCCGCCGCAACCGAACCACCCAAAGCGACCGACTGCCTCGCGAATATCTCGATGGCCTCGACACCCGCGTGAAACTCCGATTCCGTTGCCGGCAGCATATTGACATGCGGATGCCCGTCTCCCAGGTGGCCAAAAATGCAATAGCGGCCCGGCATGATCCGGTCCATGTGTTGGCGATAAAACGCGAGCATTCTCCGGCTCTCCGGGATCGGGACGGAAAAGTCGGTGCCGAGAGTGGGAAAGCCGCTACGGCGGGCGATCTCGCCGTGCGTTTCGGCCAGCGAATGACGGAACTTACGGAACCGTTCGCGGTCCGCATCGGACGAACCGAACCAGCTTTCGGACTCGAGCGCCCGCGCCGACAACAGCCGGTCCAGCCATTCGTCCGTTTCGCCTCCGGATTCCATGATTTGCTCCACGATCAGAGCAGCCCATCCGTTTTTCGGGACACCGGGATATCGCGTTTCGATCATGCGGAGCGCCGCGCCGTCGATGTATTCCAACATGCGGAGGCCGGTGACGTCGCGCCAGAGGTCCAAAGCGGCCAGCGCGAGTTCGTCGCTGGGGAAAAATACAACGCCGTTGAGCAAGCCGGCCGGGTTCGGAAGCAGGCGGACTTCGGCTTCCACGACAAGACCCAGCGTTCCCTCCGAACCGGTGAACAGATCGATCCAGTCCATGCCGGGTTTCAGTGGATACCCACAGGAGTGTTTACGTGAGGCAGGTTGGGGAATCGATGGAACGTCGAAGTCGATGGCCTCCCCGCGGCGAACATCGAGGACTCGGCCGTCAAGCAGAACGACGCGAAGCCGGTTGAGCCAGCGTCGGGTCGCGCCGTAGAGAAAGCTGCGGGATCCGCTCGAATTGCAGGCGATCGTGCCGCCGAGGAACGCCAGAGTCTCGGTGGGATCGGGCGGGTAGAATTGGCCAGTCTTCCTGGCCGCGGCGTGCAAGTCCTGCAAGGCGACTCCCGCGCCTACGGTAGCCGATCCCCACCCCACATCGAGCCGGCGGAATTTTTCCATCGAGACGACCCAGCCGCCAAACGGCACGCGACCACCGGTGAGTCCGCTCCCTCCGCCCGCGATGGTGATTGGAACACTCGCCTGGCGTGCTTCGGCGAGCAGGCTAAGCAGTTCAGTCTCGTCGTGCGGAACGCAGATACGATCGGCGTTTCCCGTGAATCCACTCGCGTCTTGCAAATAGCCCCAGCTCATCGTGATCCTGTCATTGAGAATTGATTAGGCCAATATACCAATCAGAAACTCAAACGACAAGCCCAATCGGGGACTCCAGCCGGCCGGCGAGGGCCCGCAGGAACTGGGCCGCCGCTACGCCATCAATCACGCGGTGGTCCACCGAAACGGAGAGCGGAAGGGTGAGCCTGGCGACAACGGCGCCTCCAATGACAGATGGTCTTTGGGCGATGCGGCCGGCGGCGATGATCATGCTTTGCGGCGGATTGAGAATCGCCTGGAAGCGGTCGACTCCGAAGGCTCCCAAATTGGAGATGGTCAGGCTGGCGTCCTCTACGTCGGCTCGCTGCAGGGTGGAACTTCCGCTCTTGTCGACAAGACGCTGCCTCTCTCTCGCGATTTCGGCGATGGTCAGCCGGTCTGGGCCGCGGATGACGGGTACGACCAGGCTCTCGCCGGCTTGAACGGCTAGGCCGATGTTGGCAGTGTCCAGAGAAACAACTTCGCCCTGGCGCCAATAGCAATTCACCTGAGGCAGCGCGCGCAGAGCGAGCGCAGCCGCTTTCACGAGCAGGTCGTTGTAGGTGAGCCGCACTCCGTCGCGTTCCAGTAGAACGGGAAGAAGCTCGTCGCGGAGCTCCGCCAGTCCAGCCGCGTCTACCTCGGCATGCACGTAGAAATGCGGAGTTCGGAAACTCTCCTCCAGCCGGGCGGCGATGACTTTTCGGACACGGGAAGCCGCAGCCGGTGTGGACGAGGTCCTCGACTCGGCGAAGCGCAGTACGTCGGCTTCAACGACCCGGTTTGAGTCCGGCGCCGCGGGAACGGAATCGATATCGAGACCCAAGCTCTTCGCGCGAGCGCGGGCTCGCGGACTCACCGGACGCCGGGCGCCAGGTTTACGCGCTTCGACCGGCGAGGGCGCAAGGGGTACTGGCGATGCGACTCGCGCGGGTGCGCCTGCCGGGGCCTGGATCGGCTGCACTCGTCCGAAATCCTCGCCCTCCGCAAGAAGGTAGCCGAGCAATTGTCCGACTACGACAATCCCTCCCGGCTGCGGCCCATCCGGCAACGCGTGGAGAATGCCGCTGTCGAGCGACTCCACTTCCATGGTGACCTTCTCGCTCTCGAGCGCGAACAGAGGTTCGCCGCTGACGACTTTCTCGCCGGGCTGCTTCAACCAACCCGTAAAGATGCCATCTTCGGTCGACCATCCGAGACGCGGTACGGTGATTTCTATCGCCATATCTCGTTACTCCCGAATCAGACGCCGCATGGAGTCCAGAATGGCATCGAGGCTGGGAATGACGGCCGCTTCCAGCGGCGGACTGTATGGCGTCGGCGCGGCCGCTCCTGTCAGCCTGCGAATCGGCGCGTCGAGGAAATCGAAGCCGGCGCTGGCCACCTGTGCGGCGATCTCGGCTCCCAGGTTGCACTGCGCGAACGTCTCTTCGACAATCAGCAGCCGCCCCGTCTTCTCCACCGAAGCGAGGATCGTGTCCAGATCCAATGGCGTGATGGTGCGTGGATCGATCAACTCGACGGAGAGCCCTTCGTTTTCCAACTGGCCCGCGGCGGAGAGAGCCTTGGGCACCATCGCGCCCACGGCAACGGCGGTGAGCTGGCTGCCGTGCTTGACCACGCGCGCTTTCCCAAACGGGATCTCGTACGACTCCACTGGAACGGGACCCTTAACCGCCATGAGCTCGCGAGGCTCGAGGAACAACACCGGATCCTGGCAGCGGAGCGCGTGAGTAAAGAGCCCTTTGGCGTCGTAGGGCGAGGAGGGAACCACGACGCGGAGTCCGGGAATGTGGCTGTAGATGGAGTAGTAACTTCCGGAGTGGTGCGTGGCGGCGGAGTGGCCGATCCCGATGCAGCCGCGAAGCAGCACGGGCATCTTCAATCGCCCGCTGCTCATGTATTGCATCTTTGCGATCTGGTTGACGATCTCCCCGAAAGCGTCACTGAGGAAGTCGATGAACATGAAGTCGACGATGGGACGCGCGCCCGCCATGGCCGCTCCACAGGCGAGGCCCGTAAATCCACGCTCGGCGATGGGCGTATCGCGAAGCCGCTCCGCGCCGTACTTGGCGAAGAGTCCGGCGGTTGTGCCAAAGTTACCGCCACGAACGCCGATGCCTTCGCCGAGGACGAAGATAGCCGGGTTTGCGCTCATCTCGCCGTCCAGCGCTTCCAGTGTGGCGGCTCCGAGCGAGAGTTCGCGTGTTGCGCCCGCCTCGGGTCCCGGTTCCTGGACGGCCGCACGGCTCGAAGCGAAGACATGCGTGGCCGCATCTTCCGCACCCGGCCAGGGCGCCTCTTCGGCGCTCTTGCTTGCGGCGGCGACTAAGTCCGTGATCTCGCGGTCGATCGAATCGAACTCCGCCTCAAGGCCAGGGAACTGCGCTCGAAGAAATTGAATCGGGCAGCGGCGGCGCCATTCGGAGACCTCCTCGCGGGTGCGATACGTGTAATCGCCCATGCCCTCGGAATGCGGCCGCGTGCGGTAGGTCAGACACTCGATCAACGTGGGGCCCTCGCCCGACCTGGCGCGCTCGACCGCGTGGCGCGCGGCAGCGCCGACCGCTCGCGCGTCGTTGCCGTCCACCTGAATGCCGGGCATGCCGTAGGATTGGGCTCGCGAGGCGACATCCGGATTCGCGGCCGCGTAACGGAAGGGGACTTCGGTGGCGAACTGATTGTTCTCGCAAACAAACAGAACGGGCAGCTTCCAGATGGCAGCCAGGTTCAATCCTTCGTGAAAGGCGCCGTTGTTGACGGCGCCGTCGCCGAAGAAGGCGGCTGCAACGCGATCGGACTTCGACAACCGGAACGAGTAACCAGCCCCGGCCGCTTGCAGGATACAAGGCCCGACGATTCCGCTGGTGCCCATCAAACCGATTTCCGGAGCGAACAAGTGCATCGAGCCGCCACGCCCGCGCGAGCATCCGGTGGCGCGGCCGAACAGTTCGGCGAACAACTGGTCCACGGGCAGTCCCTTGGCCAAGGCGTGTCCGTGTCCGCGATGCGTGCTGAAGACCGCATCATCGGGACGGAGATGCAGACAAACGCCCGAGGCGATCGCCTCTTGTCCCACGTAGGTGTGGCAAGCGCCGTGAATCAGTTGCCGGGCGTAGCAGCGCGCGAGTTGCTCCTCCGCGGTGCGGATGAGCTGCATGGTGCGGTACAGAAAAGCGGTTTCTCTATCCATCAGCTCGATCTCCTGGGTCCCACTGAGCCACCGCCGTTCATGGCGAGGTTGCCGCCGTCCATGGGGATGAGGGCGCCGGTGATCCAGCTGGAGGCGTCGGAGGCGAGAAACACGGACAGGCCCTTGATGTCATCGGGCGCGCCCAATCGGCCCGCGGGGATGCCGCTCAGGAATCTGCCTTCGAGGCTCGGAGATTCCGCGATGCGTTTCTCCAGCCCGGGATTGAGGACTTGCGCCGGGAGGATCGCATTCACGCGAACGCCGCGGCCGGCCCACTCGGTGCTGAGTTCACGGGTCATCTGAGCGACCGCGCCCATCGCCATACTGTAGGCGACGTGTCCGCGCCCCAATGCGGTGACGCTGGCGAGCGAGCCGATGTTGACGATGCTCCCGCGCCCCGCGGCCAGCATTCTGCGGCCGGCCTCCTGGCAGGCGCAAAAGCGGCCGACAACGAGGTTGCGCAGGACTTGCTCTACGTCTTCGAGAGACAGATCCTCTGGCGGACCCATGATCGACTCTCCGGCCACATTGCCGAGAAAATCGATGCGGCCGAAATCGCGGTCGAGCTGCTGGAATAGCTCCCGGACCTCCCGCGCGCTGGACACATCGACGACCGCGACTTCGGCGCGCCTGCCGAGGCCGCGAATCGCAGCCGCGGTCTTGTTGGCGCCGTCGCCGTTGCGGTCGATCAGCAGAAGACCCGCGCCGGCCTCCGCCAATGCCGTCGCCATGGCGCGGCCCATGCCCTGCGCGGCGCCGGAGACGACGGCTACCCGGCCGGTGAGATCAAACATTTTTGCGATCATACGTTTGACGTTTCGTCCTCACAAAACTGATGATGATGCCGCCCAGGCAGTAGCACGACGCGAGAAAAAGAAGGCACTGCCGGTCTGTCGCGCCGTGATGCCGCATCCATCCCATCAGGTGGTTGCCGCAGTAGCCAGCCAGGTTGGCGAAGATGTTGATGAATCCGATGCTGGCTGCCGCGGCAGAGGCCGTGAGCGACAAGGTGGGAAGCGCCCAAAACGGCGAAGGCCAGGACAGCGCGGAGAATCCCGTCAGGCATAGCCAGACCATCACCATGGCGAACGATTGCCCCGGTAAAGCGGATGCCGCCAGAAATATCGAAGCGGCCACCATGGCGCCCACGCAATGCCACTTGTGTTTGCCGGTCCGGTCGGAGGCCCGGCCCGAAAGAATCACGCCTGCGAGTCCGAACAGGTAGTACAGCCCCGTGTAGGCCAGCGCCGTCTGGTCCGAGCTTCCGGAAAGGCTTTTGACTGTGGTCGGCAGCCAAAACCCGATCGCGTAGCCGCCGGTGTTCGTGGCGAAGATGCCGAGCGCCAGCAACCAGACATCCCTCATTCGGAGTGCCTGCCAGACGGAAACCTGGCTCCCAGCGTTCTTGGCACGCGCTTCGGCGGCTAACTCCTCCTCCAGGTATTCGCGTTCAGCGGCCGTCAGCCAGTGTGCATCGCGCGGCCGGTCCGTCAGGTAGAACAGCGTCACGACGCCAAGCGCGACCGCGGGCAGTCCTTCCAGAATGAATAGCCATTGCCAGCCGGCCAGGTTAAACCACGTCACGTCCAAGAGCAGGCCAGAAACCGGCGCGCCCACGGCGAGACTGATCGGGACGGCGACGATCAGGCCGGACATCGCCCGGCCGCGCAGATGCGCAGGAAACCAATGCGTGAAGTAGACAATGATTCCCGGGAAGAAGCCGGCCTCGGCAACGCCGAGCAGGAATCTGGCGGCATTGAACTGGCCGGGCGTCTGGACGAAGGCGGTGGCGGCGGAGATCAGACCCCAAGTAAGGAGAATGCGCGAAAACCACTTGCGCGCGCTCCAATGTTCCACCAGTAAGGCGCCGGGGATCTCGAGCGTCAGATAGCCGATGAAAAAGAGGCCGATGCCCAGGCCGAAAACTTCTTCGGAGAAGCCGAGGTCCTGGCCCATCCGTAGTTTCGCGAAACCCACATTCGCGCGATCGAGGTAGGCGACCAGATACAGCAGAATCACCAGCGGCAGGATTCGCCAAGCGACTTTTCGGCGTAGAGCCGAAACTTGGTCCGCGGTGAGCGTGGCGGCGCCGGGTGCCGGAAACATATATTGGTTAGACCACAGTACCTAAATGGCTGTCAAACCGCAAGGCTAATCCTTGGCAGTCGAAGTCGCGTCAGCCGCAAAGCCGCGGAGTTCGAATGGCGCCGTCTGGCCGGTGTAGTGTTCGCTGAGAACGAGATGAGAGAGCATTTCCTGGCGGGCGCGTTCAGAATCGCGGGAGCGGATTGCGTCGAGAATCCGGCGATGCGCATCCAGGATTCCCGGCAGCTTCGACGTTCGCGCGTGAGAGATCTGAGCCTCCATCAGAATTTGCTGAATCAACGTGACGAACCATTCGAAGACTACGTTGCCGGAAGCGACGGCGATCGCGCGATGGAATGCCGCGTCGTGTTCGGCGAACTTCGCGAAATCGCCGCGGGCCTCCTTCATCTTCCGCATCGCCTCTTCCATATGGTCGAGTTCCCGCCGGCGAGCCCTTTTTGCCGCGCACGCGGCGCTCTCGGCTTCAATGGCTCTCCGCGTCTCGAACAACTCGGCGAAAGAAACGCCATTGAGGGGAACGAGTAATCCCTGCGGTTCGCGCAAGACCGCGGCGGCGTTTTCCGAGAGGTAGTTGCCGGACCCTTGCCGAACTTCGAGCACACCCATCACCTGAAACACCTTCAAAGCCTGACGCAAGGAGGACCGGGAAACGTTGAGCATCACGGAAAGCTCCCGCTCCGGTGGCAACCTATCGCCAGGGCGAAGAACACCATCGAGGATGATTTCCTTCATCCGACGAACGAGGTGTTCGGTGAGGCCTTCGTTGCGAATCGGCCCCATCGCCGTCGCCAGCCGTTCCAAACTAGCCGATTGTACTTTCCTGTCTTTGGCGGTTCTCATGGCAATACTGGAGATCTTGTCGATCCATTGTGCCACAGCCGCGGCGCATGCCTAGTCGTACAATGGCCGGTCCGTCACGGAGTAACCGCCGTCTACCGGGATGGCGGCGCCGGTGATGAAGTCCGAGGCAGCCGACGAAAGAAAGACCACGGCGCCTACCAGATCTTCGGGATTTCCCCACCTGCCGGCAGGCGTTTTCCGCCGGACGAAATCGAAGTTCGGAGATGACTTCAGGTGCTGGGTCATCGCCGTGATGTACCAGCCATGCAGAATCGCGTTCACCTGGATTCCGTCCCGTCCCAGTTCCACCGCCATGGCTCTGGTCAGCCCAAGGATCCCATGTTTGGTGGCGCCATAGGACACGCTGTTGGGCACACCGAACTGAGAATACATGGAACCGATGTTGACGATCTTACCGCCGCGCCCGGTGGATCGCATTGATGGCACCGCATGTTTGGAGCACAGGAAAGCGCCCGTCAGATTGACGCCTACAATCTCTTCCCATTCTTCCCTGGGCAATTCCGTCACGGAGGCGCGCCGGCCGATGCCCGCGTTGTTCACCAGAATGTCCAAAGCGCCGTGCGTCTTCACGATTTCGTAGATCGTCTGGGCGATCGATCGCTCGTCCCGGACGTCCATCGTATGAACTTCCAGGCACTCCGGAACAAGCGCATTCTTCTCCTGATTCCTTCCTGTCACGGCAACTCGTGCACCGGCGCCATGCAGTCCCAAAGCCATCGACAGACCCAGTCCGCCGTTGCCTCCCGTAACCAGCGCCGTTCGTCCTTCAAGGGAAAACGCTTCGTTCATGGCTTATTTGGCCTCTCTCCGCGATTCTTGAACGGCCAGAACAATGTGAGATGGCCTGGCGGAAGTGTGCCAGACGGACTCGGTGGCAACCATCGTGCGCTTTCCTTGCGGTCCCCCCCCTGTGTTCGTGTTGCGGTCATAAATCGGGAAATAGGCGCCGGCGATTTGAACGCGCAGGGTGTGCCCCGCGGGCAAACGGGCTGCCGCGTGCCCCACGTCGACGCTGATCTTGTACACCCTGCCCGGCTCGATCGGACTGGGGTGAAGTTCCGAATTGCGGAAACTACCTCTTTGAATGCCCACGGCGAGATTGTGGGCGAGACCGTCCGGGTGGACATCGATCAATTTGACTACCCAGTCGGCATCGGGCGTATCGGCGCTGACCCAGAGCTCGGCCAGGATGGGACCGGCGAACTCCATCGCCTCCCGTAAAGGAAGATCGTAGGTAAGCTGCTCCGCCGTGGAAGCCGCGCGTCCCTGGTCCACTGGTCCCCAGATCGCTGCATACTTTCCTCTCGCATCGTTTGCGGGCACGGCGGCGATGGGGTTGTCCGGATCCGCGCGAAACGTGTCCGCCGGTGGCGAGCCCTTCGGCGGAAGCCGGCCCAATACGCCGTTCGGCAGCAGGTAGAATGCCGTGCGCTTCGCTTCCGTCGGAGGCCAGTCCGCCGCCGTTCGCCAAGCGTTGTCGCCCATCGAAAAATAACGCACCGGCGGAAACGCTTTCGCGGGCGCCTCCTTCAGAAAACGGTCGAACCAAACCAGGTTTTCTTCCACCACATCGATCTCGGCCGTCGCCCCAAAGTCAACTTCGGCGACCTTCCTTTTGCCGACCGTGCCGTGATCCCAAGGGCCCAGAATCAGTTGCTGATTGCCCAGCCGCCGCAGCCGTTTGAAGTTCGAGACCGTCTCCCGTGAAAAAAAGTCATAGTATCCGACGATGTGTTGCGCCGGCAAACGGAGCGCTTCCACCTCCCGGGTCAGGTCGAGACTGTGGTTCTCGCAAACTCCGAAGTTGCTGATAAAGTGGGGGTTGCTTTTCTTCCTTCGATTCCCTTGTTCGCCTCCGTTGGTGGGGCTGGCGGCGGCTTTCTTGGCTTTCTTTCGCCAGCGTGCGGCGCTTCAGCTTGAGATTCTG
>VFZW01000198.1 GCA_016871055.1 Acidobacteriota bacterium | reverse complement strand
CGAAAACGCCAGCATGTTTTCGGCGTGGGGCGTTCCCAGGAACAGTTCCGGTTTCCCCAGCCGCACCCCTGGACCACTCGGTCCGGAATCGGATTCCAAAGGCAACGTAAATAGGTCGGCGCCCGTGCCGTCCATTCTTTGGGCAATCGCCAAGCGCTTTCCGTCCGGAGAAAACGAGTATGGACTCGCCACAACCTTACCGTCGGTCAGCCGCTTCGCCTCGCCCGATCCGTCCGAACGGATCGCGTACAACCCTTGCGCCGCCGCGTTCAAGGATCGGAACACAATGCTCTTGCCGTCCGGCGTCCACACGGGATGGGAATTCAATCCTGGCAGGAAACTCAATTGTGACGGAGTGTCCCGGTCCAAATCCTTCACCCAGATGTCCGCTCCATTTGTGGTGCGCTTTGCGAACGCCAATCGCTTGCCGTCGGGCGAGAGGCTTAGCGCGATGTGCTCCCCAGGCGGCGCGTGCAGTGGCTGTGACCTCTTGCCGACTCCATCCACCCAGGAAATCACCCCTTCCCGTTTGGATGACCTTCCGGCGAGATAGACGAACGTTCCGTTCGGAGCGAACGCAAGGTCCCCACCGGCACTCACGCCGCTGCCGGCGTCCTCGAATAGGGGTGTCGGGGCGCCAGCCAGGACCAAATTGCCGGGGTGGAACGGCACGGCGAAGAGCGTCGACTGGTGCACATAGACAAGGTGACCGCTGCCGCTGGAATCGGGGATATAGCGGCCGAAGAATCCGCCTTGGTGCAGAGCCTTTCGCTCGCCGGTGCGAAGCGACATTACTTCGATGCTCGCGTCGTCGTAACCGGCGCCGACTTGGGCCGCTGACGTGAATAGGACAGCTTGGCTCCCCGGCAGAACCTGCGGCCACCGGTGGGTTTCTAAAGTGGAGTTCAACTTCGTTACCGGAACGGGTGTCCCGCCGGCCGCTGGGATCCGAAATAGTCCGCCGCCTAATTGCAGCGCCGCGATGATGTTCCCATCGTCGCCCCAACTCGCGCCAATGCCATAGGACGCGTTGCACAGCGTCACGGCCGCGCCGCCTCCGGCCACAATCTTCTTAAGCTTGCCATCGGCGAAAAAGCCGATCCAATCGCCGGCGGGCGAGAAGAACGGAGTATGAGCGTTCTCGGTCCCGGCGAGCGGCGTGAATTGATTTTGATGCAGCAAACGGGTGTGGATTCGAACCTTGCCGTCGGCGCCGCGAAGCGTAAGCGCCAGACGCGAGCCGTCCGGGGAAAGAGCAAGCGTGTTGCCACGACGGCTGGCGCCTGCGTCGCCCGCTTCCAGCGGCGTTGCGGGCGAAACTTCCATGTCGAGCCGCACCAGCGGCCGCGGCGGCGCGGGGCGCGTGCCGACATACCAGCCGATCAGCGGCCCGAGAATCAGCGCCGCGGCCGCCACAGCCCATGCCCGCCAACCGGTCTTGGTTTTCACGGCCGGTTCGGGTTTCGCGGGCGCATAGTTCTCAATCGCAATCCGCGCCTCGCCAATGTGCGCAAGCCGGCTCTTAATATTGCGGTCCAGGCAGCGGCCGATGAGATGTCGAATTTGCGTATCTTCGATGCCCGACAGATCAATCGGCGCGCGCACGACATCGGCCAGCGTGTGCGTCACGGTCTCGCCATCGAACAGCCGCTTGCCGGTGAGCAACTCAAACAGCACCACGCCAAACGCCCAGATATCGGCGCGGCGATCCAGCGTCTTGCCCGCCGCCTGCTCCGGCGACATGTAACCGGCGGTGCCGAGGATCAGACCCGCCTCGGTGGCCCGCAGCGTCAGCGTCGGCGAGTCGGGACCAACTTGAGTAGGCCGCTCGTTCACCGCCTTCGCCAGCCCGAAATCCAGCACTTTCACCACACCCTCGGGCGTCACCTTCACATTGCCCGGCTTCAGATCCCGGTGGATGATGCCCTTGTCGTGCGCGGCTTCCAGCGCTTCGGCGATCTGCTTCGCCATCGCCAGCGCTTCTTGTAAAGGCAACGGCCCTTGCAGCGTCTCGCCTTCGACCAACTCCATCACGATCGCGTTCGCTTCCAACCCATAGATCGTCGCGATATTTGGATGATTCAACGCCGCCAGCGTCTGCGCCTCACGTTGAAAGCGGGCGAGGTAATCGGCGTCGTGCGCCAGCGCATGCGGCAACACCTTAATCGCCACATCGCGATTCAACTTCGGATCGTGTGCGCGGTACACCTCTCCCATGCCGCCTTTGCCGAGCAGCGAAACAATTTCATAAGCGCCAAGTCTATCGCCGGGGGAAAGCGGCATGCACGAATTAGAGTATCAAACGCCGCCGGTTTATGAGGCCCGTTTTCTCGTCATCAGTTGTCGCAGATAGCTGTTGACCCTAGTTTGATAACCCTCGCCGGATGCCTTAAGCCACGCAAGTACGTCGGCATCCAAGCGCATCGTGACGCTCTGCTTCCTGGGGCGATAGAATTTTCCGATCACGGCATCGGAGGGTAGTTCGCGAATCTCGGGGATATCCGAAAGATCAATCTCCGAATCGGGCCGTTTGGCGAGTCGCAACAACTCGATACGTTTCTTAGCTGTGAGCGGCTTCATAAAGATTCCTTTCATGGCGGGTTGCCTGGCGGGCGGAGATAATGCGAATGATTTGATCCGATTCCGACTCGCGGTACGTGTGAACGACGACAAGCAGAAGTCATCCTTCGACGGCGCCGATGCCGTGCCACTTCTCTTCACCACCTTCGTTTCGCTCGACAAAGGTGACGCAGAACGGGTCGTCGAAGATCAGTTGAGCGGTCTCAAAGTCAACGCGGTGTTTTTCCACGTTGGCGCGGTTCTTCTGTTCGTCCCATTCAAAGAGAACCATTCGTATGTACAGATTAGCACGTACAAAACAGTGGTTACTTCGCGACCGCCACCCGCCGCCGCAGTTCATCGCCGAAGTTCAGCAGAAACGTCAAGTGCGTAGGCAGTTTTTCACCCTGCGAATTTTCCGCCACCAACGCCGCCAGCCGCTTGCCGTCCGGCGTGATGTCGTAGCTTTGACCGTAGCCGGTCGTCTGCAGCCGAACGTCCGCCCAAACCCTGGGCTTCCCGGCCGCGAACGAATCGCCTTTCGCGGTATAGGGGGCGGCCATCACGCGCCCGTCCCGATCGAGAAATAGCAACTCTCTGGCGTCGCGGGACCACACCGGCGAGCGGCCTCCGCCCGAGGACACCTGCCACCGGCCTCCCGGCCCCGGAAACGGCCGCACATATATTTCAGGAGTCCCCGATTCACTGGATTGATACGCCAGCCACCGCCCGTCCTGCGAAAACGCCGGGTAGAGTTCGCCGAACGGCGTTCCCAGGAATAGCTCCGCCTTCCCGAACCGGAGGCCGGGGCCACCCGATCCAGGATCGGCCTCCACGGGCACGGTGAAAATGTCAAAGCTCCCGCCATTCCCGTACTGGTTAATCGCCAGCCGCTTCCCGTCCGGAGAAAACGAAGAAGGGAACTCTTGCGCCTTGCCGTCGGTGAGGCGCTTCGCCTCGCCGGATCCGTCCGAGCGGATCGCGTATAACCCAGGAGCCGGCGGATGGGAGGACTTGAACACGATGCTTTTTCCGTCGGGCGTCCACACGGGGTTGGAAACCAGATCCGGCAAGAAACTCAGCCGAGACGGCGTATCCCGGTCCAAGCCCTTCACCCAGATGTCCGATCCTTTGCCGCTGCTCATCGAAAACGCCAGCCGCTTCCCGTCGGGCGAGAAGCGCGGTCCGAAACATTGGCCAGCCGGCGCGTGTAACGGCGGCGCCGAGTTGCCAGTGCTATCC
This sequence comes from Acidobacteriota bacterium, assembly GCA_016871055.1. Classification (GTDB taxonomy): domain Bacteria; phylum Acidobacteriota; class Terriglobia; order Bryobacterales; family Bryobacteraceae. Next base: position 8,640 of record VFZW01000198.1, on the reverse strand, counting down.
ACCCAGGATATCGGCCATCCCGCTGTGGCTGCCTTTCCGGCAAGGTAGACGAGCGTCCCGTTGTTGGCAAAGGCGAATACCCCGCCTCCAAATGTGTTGCTGCTTACATTTTCCATGATCGGCGTAGGCGTGCCGGAGGTGGAAAGGCTAGAAGGGTCAAAGGGGAGAGCGAACAGCGTGGTTTGGTGGATATAAACCAGGTGCCCGGCGCCATTAGCGGTGCGAAAATCCACCGCGTACAACGGTTTTCCGTTCCCCTGTCTGGAACGAGATGACATCGATGTTCGCGTCGTCGTAGGTACCTCGGCCGCTGGAGGCGGTGAACAACACGGCCCGGCCTCCCGGCAGTACCTGTGGCCAGCGATGCGTCGCTTCACCTGGGTTTAGTTTGCTTGCCGGAACCGGGGCCCCGCCGCTGGAGGGAATCCGCGCGAGTCCGCTACCGCCATTGAGATCGGTGACGATGTTCCCATCGTCGCCCCAACTTCCGCCCCGGCCCGAGGCAATTTCGGACAACGTGATGGGTGCGCCGCCATCTACGCCAACCTTTTTGAGCTTGCCTTCGGCGAAGAAGGCGATCCAATCGCCTGCTGGTGAGAAGAATGGACTGGTGGCGTTCTCGGTACCGCTGAGCGGAGTGACCTCGCTTTGGTTCAACAAGCGCGTGTAGAGGTTCGTTTTGCCGTCTTCGCCGCGCAGAGCTAGAGCAAGACGGCTGCCGTCGGGGGAAAGAGCGACGTTGTTTCCTGGGATCGAAGCCGTATCCAGCGATTTGTCGGTGGCGATCTCGACCTTCAAGTTGATCAACGGGCGCAGCGGCGCCGGGCGCGTGGCGTTGTAAAGCAGAACACCCGCGACGATTGTCGCGACGCCGGCGGCGGCTCATCCGAGCCAAATGCGTCCGCTCCGTTGTGGTCGCGGCTCCGTCGTTTCCGGCGGCGAGCGCAACTCGATCACAACATCCCGCATCGTCTGCCAGCGGTCATCTGGATCTTTGGCCAAGCAGCGCCGCACCAGACGATGCACCCAGGCAGGCGCTTCTATCGGCGCCGGCTCGGTGGTCAGAATCGCTCCCACCAAACTCTGATAGTTTGTCCCGACGAACGCCTTCCGCCCAGTGACCATCTCGTAGAACACCGCGCCAAACGCCCAGATGTCCGACCGCGCATCGGCCTCTTTCCCGGCGAACTGCTCCGGCGCCATGTACTGCGGCGTGCCCATGATCGTGCCTTCGGTGGTCAGCACCGCGGTCAGCGTTTCCTCGGTCGGCCCCGGCTTCGCGACAGATTTCGCCAGCCCGAAATCGAGCACCTTCACGCCGTCCCGCGTCAGCATGATGTTCTGCGGTTTCACGTCGCGATGCGTGACACCGGCCCGATGCGCGCGGTCGAGCGCATCGGCGATCTGCGCCGCGAACGGCAGCGCCTGATCGAGCGGGATCGCGCCCTTTTCGATCCGCGCCGCCAGCGATTCGCCTTCGATCAGCTCCATCACCATGTAGCCGGGGCCGATGTCATGGAGGACGCAAATATGCGGATGATTCAGCGACGGCACCGCCCGCGCCTCGCGTTCGAAACGCGCGCGCAGGTCGTCGCGTTTGGCAATGTGGTCGGGCAGAACCTTGATCGCGACGGCGCGATCAAGCCGCGTGTCGCGCGCTTTGTAGACTTCGCCCATACCGCCCGCGCCGATGGGAGCGAGGATTTCATAGGGGCCTAATTTGTCGCCAGTGGAAAGCGGCATTCCAGTAGTCTATCCGATCCCATGTCATGCTGAAGGACATGAATCGCTTTCTTCCACTGATCGCGGCAATAGCGAGCCTCGCGGCACAAACGGATACCGAAGCCCGCCTGAAAGCGATCTACGAACAGGGCGCATTTCGCCCGGCGCCCGTCGCCGCCGAGTGGCTGCCCGATAGTTCGGGATACCGCCTCGGCGACGTGATCGTCGACGCGCGCACCGCCCAGAACCGGACCCTAAGCGCCGCCAGCGAGGCCCGTCTCAAACACGGCCGGCTGTTATCTCCCGACGGCAAGCTGCTGTTGAAATACGAGGATCAAAACATCTTCGTTCTCGGCCCGAACAACGAGCGAACGCAACTGACGCAGCGTCCCGCCGGCAAGTCCGTTCGCTACTTCAACGCCTCCTGGAGCCCCGACTCAAAGCGCATCGTATTCGTCGAGTCCGACGTCACCAACGTGCGCCAGCGCTCGGTCCTTGTGCCCGAGGACCCGTCCTACCCCGGAGTGCGTCACGACGTGTTCGCGCGCGTCGGCGAAGAGATCGCCAAACTCCGCGTCGGCGTGGCCGACGTCTCCGGTCAAAACGTACAGTGGCTCAAGATCGAATCGCCGAAAGAAGGCATCTATCTGGGGCAGGTCGAATGGGCCGGCAACTCCGAAGAGGTGCTCGTCGAAAAATTCAGCCGCTTCCGCAACGAACGCGAATTTCTTCTTGCGAAAACGACCGGCGAAGTGAAGCGGATCTATCACGAAACGAATGACGCCTGGGTCGAGTCGAGCCAGGGAAAGATCTCCGGGCTTGTCTGGATGCAAGGCGGCAAGGCGTTCGTCGTCGTAAGCGAAAAAGACGGTTGGCGCCATGCGTTCGTCTACTCCCGCGACGGCCATGAGTTGTACACGCTCACGCCCGGCCACTACGACGTGATCGATCGCGGCGCGGTCGACGAAGCCGGCGGCAGCTACTATTTCTATGCATCGCCTCGCAACGGAACGCAGACGTACCTTCATAAAGTGCCGCTGGATGGCTCGGCCAAGATGGAACGGATCACGCCGGCCGACCAACCCGGCACGCACAACTACAACTTCTCGCCCGATACCAAGTGGGCGATTCACGAATTCTCCGCCCTCAACTCGCCGCCGCGCGTTGAGCTTGTCGAACTGCCATCGCATCGCGTTGTCCGCGTGCTTGAAACCAATGACAAGCTGCGCCGCCAGGTAATCAACCCGGCCGAGTTCCTGCAACTCGACATCGGCAAGGGCATCGTCATGGACGCCTGGCTGCTCAAGCCCAGAAACTTCGACGCGTCGAAAAAGTACCCTGTCTTCGTCTACGTCTACGGCGAGCCCCATGCGCAAACCGTGCTCGACCAGTGGGGCGCGGCGCACATCGATTTCCACCGCGTCGTGGCCGATCTCGGTTATATCGTCGTCTCGATCGACAACCGCGGCACACCCGCGCCGAAGGGCGCCGCGTGGAGGCGATCGATCTTCGGAAGCCTCGGCCCGCTGTCCACCGACGAGCAGGAGGCGGGGCTGAAAGAACTGGCCAGAATGCGGCCCTACGTCGACCTGAATCGCGTTGGAATTTGGGGCTGGAGCGGCGGCGGATCGAACACCCTCAACGCGCTGTTCCGTAAGCCCGACACCTATCACGTGGGCATCGCCGTGGTCCCCAAGCCGCAGCCGCATCTCTACAACGCTTGGTTCCAGGAGATGTTCATGCACACCCGCGAAGTCAATCCCGAAGGGTACAAGAAGTCCGCGCCTCTGCACTTCGCCGAAGGCCTCAAAGGCAAACTGCTGATCATGACCGGATCGGGCGAAACCAACACGCACATCCAGATCATCGAAGGGCTCATCGACCGCCTTGTCGAACTCGGCAAGCCGTTCGATTACATGGTCTACCCCAACCGCGACCACGGTCTCCGCGAGGGCGCCGGCACAACGGTCCACGTGCGCATGAAAATCATTCGCTACCTACTCGAAAACTTGCCCGCCGGGCCAAAATAGAAATCATCCGCGCCCGCTTGTTGCGCTGGTGGAGAATCGGATAGACGTTGTAAACCACATTGCCCGCCAGCAGCAACGCCGCCATCCATCGCTCTCCGAGCTGCAACGCAAACAGCGCCGTCAGCGCACTGAGAATCAGAAACATCCAGTGCGCGCGCTCGCCCGTCAAGCTCGACTGCAACTGCGCCTGCAACTCGGCGCGGTTGCGAACGACGCGATAGTTCGGATCGATCGCCCGCAGCCGCGCATTGATCCAAACTCCGTCCGGCGCGGCCCGATGAAACAGCGCCATCCCCGGCAACCGAAGCTTGCGAGGACGGCCCATCGGCACGAAATAAGGAACGAAGCTCAGCCCGATCCAATACCAATCCGGCGCGGGCGAGGTGAAATCGAACGGCCGCAGCGGCGGGAAAAACCGCATCCAGAAAAGAGCGATCGGCGCAAGGCCAAGCCCCACGCCGATCGCCAAAGGTATCGCATTCAACTGTTGCCTGCGCCTCTCGATCTTCACGGATTTAATGACGCAATCCCCAACCGTGTAGTTCCCCGGTGGCAATCGCCGCCGGAAAGCGATATCCTGACGTGGCCTCAAAGGAGGGGATTGCATGAGCCTCGGAAACAAAACCCGCGCCCGATTCGCCGAACCCGTCGAATCGCTGTTGCGAATCAAGGGCGCCACCGTCTGGTCCATCGGCCCGGACGCCACCGTCTACGACGCCATCGAGATGATGGCGGAAAAAGGAATAGGTGCATTGCCCGTCGTATCCGGCGGCGCGCTCACCGGCATGATCTCCGAACGCGACTACACGCGCAAGATTATTCTGCAAGGCAGAAATTCGCGCGATACGCCGGTATCGGAAATCATGACGAGCCCCGTCAAAAGCGTTTCGCCGAGCGACTCCCTCGACGACTGCATGCGAATCATGACACAGGAAAAAATCCGGCACTTGCCGGTCGTCGCCGGCGGGGAGCTGACCGGCATGCTCTCCATCGGCGATGTCGTCAAGTGGATGATCCAAATGCAGGATCACACGATCGGTCAACTGGAACGCTACATCGCAGGGGAATACCCGACCTGATCAACCCATCGGCGCGTCGATGCCCGCCCACAGGTTCATCGTGTTCAGCTCTTCGCGCCCGGCCGACTTCAAGTACAGAAACAACTGCATCCGATACGCCGCGTGTCCGCTCAGCACCATGTTGACCAGCAGCGAGCCAGTCGATCCCGCGTTGCCAAACAACTCTACGCGCTTGGCGAAATCCGCGTCGGTCATGCCGCCGATCGACTCGGCATAAAACGCCGACTGCGATTCGATGCTCGCCACCACACCGGCAAGATCCATCGCGTTGGCTTCATTCAGCTTCGCTTCCCACGCCGCGCCGTCAAACACGCCGGACTTGCACGCGGGCACAAGAATCGGTCCCATCACGGTCAAGTACCGCAGCAGTTCGATCATGCTGCGCTGCTTCGGCGTCGGGCGGTAGTCGACCGCTTCCGGCGTCACCTTCCCGCACAAATGCACGAGGATGCGAATCTCGTTTTGCAAACTTCCAATCAGTTCTTCTTTGGTTAGGGCTATAGTCTTCCAGTCTATTCTTCCGGCAGCGCAAAGGCCATATAAGCGCCGGGAATTTTCACTTGCGTTGACGCCGTCAGCCCCACCTGCGCCGCCGCGCAGAAGACAATGTACTGCTTGCCGTTGATCTGATACACCGCCGGAATTCCTTCCAGCGCCGCATCGACCTCCGCCTCCCACAGCACCTTGCCATTATCGACATCCAGCGCCCGAATATGCCGGTCCCGCGTGCCGGTGAAGATGATCCCGCCCGCCGTGACGACAGGCCCAACCTTCGGATAGTGCGACCCCGTATTCTTGATCCCCTTATCCGCCAGCGCCGGAACATCGCCCAGCGGAATCTGCCACTTGATCGTGCCTTGATTCAGGTCGTACGCCGTCAGCGATGACCACGGCGGCTTGATCGGCGCCAAGCCATCGCTGGCGATCATGAACCCAAAGCCCGAGTAATAGCGGTCGGCAAGCGACGTCGTTCCCGTCGGCACAATCGCCGCCGCCCGCGCTGGATTGTACAAATACGCAATCAACTCATCCACTTCGACGACGCTCAGCTTCGGATACCCCGGCATCGGTCCTTGACCCTGCGTGATCGCGTTCTCGATCTGCTTCCGCGTCAACCGCACCGGCGCGTCATGCAGCGACGGCATCGCCGGCGGCTTGCCCGTTCGATCCCCGCCATGACAGTGCATGCAATGTTGAATGTAGGTGTTCTGTCCGCGCTGCTCCGGCGTATTCGCCGCGCGCGATGCGACCGTCTCTTCCGATTCAAGCTTCAACAAACAAGGAAGATCCTTCGACACAACAAACAGACTTCCATTCAGCGGATCCACCGCCGCGCCGCCCCAATTCGCGCCGCCGTTGTTGCCCGGCATCTGAATCGTCGGCCGCTTGCCCGGCGGTGTGAACAACCCCTCGTTGCGCGCCGAAAGAATCTCATCGCGAAACTTCGCCCGATCAGCCGGGCTCAAAAACGGACTCAAATCGTCGACCGTGAACTTCTGCCGCGCAAACGGCGGCGGCTTGGTCGGGTACGGCTGTGTCGGCGAAACCACCTCGCCCGGCATGTCCGACTTCGGCGCCGGCCGCTCTTCGATCGGCCACACCGGCTGCCCCGTCGTGCGATCGAACACCCACACAAAACCCTGCTTGCTCACCTGCGCCACCGCGTCGATCGACTTCCCGTTCACGCGCAGCGTCAGCAGCTTCGGCGCCGTCGCATCGTCGTAATCCCAGATGTCGTGATGGACCATCTGAAAGTGCCACAACCGCTTGCCCGTGCGCGCATCGAGCGCCAGCAAACTATCGGAAAACAGATTGTCGCCCTTCCGGTCGACGCCGTAGAAGTTATACTTCGCGCTCGCCGTCGGCGCGTACAAAATCCCGCGCTTTTCATCGAGCGACATCTCGCCCCACACATTCGCGCCGCCCACCGTCTTCCACGCATCCTTCGGCCACGTGTTGTAGCCGAACTCGCCGGGCCGTGGAATCGTGTGAAACGTCCACGCCAGCTTGCCCGTGCGGACATCGAACGCGCGGATATCGCCCGGCGCCGAACCATATCCCTGATTGGTCGCCGAGCCGATGATGATCAGATTCTCAAACACACGCCCCGGCGTCAGCGACTGCACCAGCGAAACCGTCGCCGGATCGCGGTCCAGCCCCTGCTTCAGGTCGATCTTCCCCTTATCGCCGAACGATTCGATCAGCTTCCCACTCAATGCATCGTAGGCGCGCAGCGAATGATTCACGCACAGCAGCAATCGCCGGTCGCGGCCGTCCTTGCTCTCCCAATAATTGAAGCCGCGATTGGTGATCGCGCGCACATCGGCATCGGCCTTGGCCGCCCACAACTCGCGGCCCGTCGCCGCATCCAGCGCCACCAACGAATTGTTCTTCGCCAGAACGTACATCGTTGTGCCGATCACCATCGGGTTGAAAAAGTAGCGGCTGTTGTCGCCGGTCGGATACGTCCACGCGCGCTTGAGCTTGTGCACATTCGAGCGGTTGATCTGCTTCAACGCCGAGTATTGACTCGAGTCGGCCGTGCCGCCGTAGTCGCGCCAGTCCGTGTACGGCTGCGCGAACGCGGATGCGATGAGGAAGGGAACTAGGCCGAACCGCCCTACAGAGGCGCGACCGCAAGGGAGCGCACCTTCCCCAACCCAATGTGCTCCCCAATGCCGAACGGAGGCCCTGGTCCCTTGATCCGGCGTTGGAGCCAGCGGCGTGGTCGTATGCTGACTCTGGTTTTGCTTTTCGCTTCTCAAGCGTCGATTGTACCGTGACGCGCAAGCCGCGCAATCAGATGCTTCTCCACTTCCGGCCATTCGCTTTTCAGAATGCTGTACATCACCGTGTCGCGCACGCTACCGTCGGCGCGCCGCCGGTGATGCCGGATCACGCCGTCCTTCTTCGCGCCCAGCGCTTCGATCGCCCGTTGCGATGCAAAGTTGAAGTTGTCGGTGCGCAAGCCGACAACCGCGCGGCCAACCGTCTCGAGCGCATGCCGCAACAGCAGCAGCTTGCAGGTTGTGTTGACGTTCGAGCGCTGCCGGCTCTTTCGGTACCACGTGTAGCCGATCTCGACGCGATCGACATCGGCCAGCACATCGTGATACCGCGTGCTCCCCACGATGAGTCCGGTCGACAACTCGCGCACCGCCCACGGCAGCATGTGCCCGGCTTGTTGCCCCGCCAGCGCATCGGCGATGTAGGCAGCCGTTTTGTCTCGCGTGGGCACATACGTCACCCAGTGATTCCAAAGTTCTCCATCGGCCGCGGCCTCGCCTAATTCCACCGCGTGTGATGCGGCCAGCGGTTCGAGCCGGATGCCTAGCCCTTCAACCACAGCCGGTTCCAATGTAATCATGAGATCCTCCTCATCGCCAACAGCATGATTCCCAATTCGCGTTTATCGTCGAACGATCCGCGCGGCATGGCTTTATCGAGTTCGCATTGCAGATACGCCGTTCCGTTTCCCGGCGGGACGTTCACACGGAACGAATACTCACCGGCTGATGGCATGCTAAACGTCTGCACAAATTCGCCGGGGTAGTGCGCCGTCAGCGTGACCTCGCCAAGTTCGTTCGCCAGCGCCTCCGGCAAACAAAGGCGCAGTTCGATCTGCGAGCACGCATGTACCTCAAACGAAAACACACGCTCGCTCCAGGACCATCCATCGGGCTCTTTTTCATTCCAGCCGCGCAACGGCAGTATCGGCTGATCGAACGCGCGGCTTTCGACAATACAAAACGCACGTTGATCGCCCCCATCCGACGCCGGATCGGACGACTCTGCATTGCCCAACAGAA
>VFZW01000197.1 GCA_016871055.1 Acidobacteriota bacterium | reverse complement strand
GGTCGATGCGGGTAAAGATTGCAATCGCAATGATAGCGGTCGCGAGGGTGTGGGCGTGCTCTTGCAGCGGTTGGCCGTCGGCGAAGGGCGCGTGGGAGACATCGCCGGTTGTGTTCCTCGGATATGTCGAGCGAGCGGAGTACGAGTTCGACCGGTCCACCGGACCGGTCAACGACCTCGCCATTAAGATGGGGCCTCAGACTGCATGGGTCATCAAGGTCGAGGAGGCATTCAAGGGCGCCAAGGCGGACGCCGTATTTCGCCTAAAACAGCCGGGACACAGTTGCGCACCGAAGTTCGAGGCTGGGCAGAAGGCAGTCTTCTACTTGCATCCCGCGAAACCGGAGGGCGCATGGGAGGCGTATGGCTGCGACCGCACCCGCGCGGAGACCTCGGCGGCGGATGATTTGTTGTTTCTGCGAGCCTTACCCTGGGCGGCCCAACGCGCGCGGCTTTCGGGTACCGTCGAGTTGTTTGAAAACTCATCGAGACCGCGACAAACGCAGACGGCGTCTATGAGATTTATGATCTTCCGGCTGGCGAATATCGCGTGGAGGCGGTACTCCCGAAAGGACTGGCCCTTCGTTTCCCCATGATTCACGGCGCCGCTCCTAGATCCAAATATGGCGACACACCCGCGGTGACAATTGGCGCGCAGTCGGGTGTGAGCGTTGATTTCGTGCTGATGGAAGACAATCGAGTCGGCGGGCGGGTCGTCGATCCTGAAGGGCGGCCGATGAAAGATGTTCGGGTCGAATTGGTTCCAACTAGCGGGCCAGCCAACCGGCGCTTCATCGCGAGCAATTACAGCAAAGATGACGGTCGATTTCTGATCAAAGACATTCCTTCAGGGAGCTATTGGTTGGTTGCGAATCGCGACGGAGAACGGAGCGGGAGGAGGCCGTTTGGAGCCGTCTATTATCCGGGAGTCTCGACAAGAAAGGCCGCGAAGCTTGTCAGTGTGTCGAAAGGCCAGCATCTTGAGGACATGACGATTCAAATTCCGAAACTGGACCGGACCGTCCAAGTGAGCGCTCGGGTCCTGTTCAACGATGGAGAACCCGTGAAAGAGGCTAGCTTATATGTTGTCCACCAGAACCAGCGGCGATCATTAAATGAACAGACCGGGGTGGATGGCTTCATTTCGTTTCCGCTAGTGGCTGGAGAACCTACGACCCTCATTGCGGAGTGGTATGTTTTTGATCAAGAGATCGGAAAGCGTTGTCCGGAATATAGGCAGGATCCGAACGATTCGCGTTTGATGTCGTTGGTCTCAAACAACGTAACCATCAGCGCGGAGCGAGACGAGACGGGAATCGTCTTCACGCTGCCGGTACGATCCTGCAAGCCGCGCTGACGCCGGCGAGTCGATGTCCGAGTGGTGCTGAGATTCGGCTGCTGTGTGGTGGGAACGCGATTGGCCGTGCGTTTCTTGTGGTATATTTATTCACAGTGCTGAATAAATACTCACTCCAGGAAGCGAATGATCAAAGCAGGCATAGTTGGGTTCCGCGGGTATAGCGGAAGCGATCTCGTCGAGATTTTGCGGCGGCATGGCGGGGTGACTCCTTACTTGTTGGAGCATCGTGCCGATGCCGCCGATCGGCCTGTGCCGAGATGCTATCAGGGGCCGGCGCGGATTGCGGCGACGGCTGAGGCCGCGGCGGAAAATGGCATCAACGTCGTCTTTCTTTGCACGCCTCCCGAGGTTTCGATGGAACTGGCGCCGGTGTTTCTGGGCGCGGGCGCGACGGTCGTCGATCTCAGTGGCGCGTTTCGGTTGAAGTCCGCCGCTGAATACACGCGCTGGTACAAAGAGCCGCATACCCAACCGGAACTTCTGGCCGAAGCTGTCTACGGAATGCCGGAGTTGAATCGCGAAGGGATTGCTTCGGCGCGGCTCATTTCCAATCCGGGATGTTATCCGACGGCCGCTTCGCTTGCGATTGCGCCGTTGGTTGCCGCCGGCGTGGTGGATCTCAGCGCGGGTATTGTTTGCGATGCGAAGAGCGGTGTCTCGGGCGCGGGACGAAAACCGAGTCTGAAGACTTCGTACTGCGAAGTGACGGAGAATTTTTCGGCATACTCGGTGCTCGATCACCGGCATGTCGCCGAGGTCCTCATGAATACCGGGATCGAACTGCGATCCTTTAGTTTCACGGCGCAACTGATACCGGCGCATCGCGGGATTCTGGAGACCATCTACTTCCGGGGAACTGGACTTTCGAGCGCCGCCGATGTGGTGGCGATTTATGAGAAACGCTATGCGGGCGAGCCTTTCGTACGGATCTATGAACCGGGCAAATTTCCGGATCTATTGAGTGTCGCGCGCACGAACTTCTGCGATATCGGCGTGGCCTATGACGGCTCGACAGGACGTGGCGTGGTGGTGTCGGCGATCGATAATCTCGTGAAGGGCGCGGCCGGGCAAGCGGTGCAGAATATGAATCTAGCGTTTGGACTGCCGGAGACACAGGGGCTGCTGTGAAGATACTGATCAAACTTGGCGGGACGTTGCTTGATGGGGCGGAGTCGCGGGGAGCGGTGGCGCGGCAGTTGGCGGAGGCGTTTTCGGCGAATCGAACGACCGTGGTGGTGCATGGCGGCGGCAAACAGATGACGCAGTTTTTGACCGAGCGGAATGTGGAGTCGCGGTTTGTGGACGGGCTGCGCGTGACGACCGATGAGGTTCTCGACGCGGTCCTGAAGGTTTTCGCTGGTAGCGTGAATCATCAGTTGGTCGCGTCGCTGGTGGCCGAGGGCGTGCCGGCGGTGGGGTTGACGGGCGTCGATGCGTGGTTGTGCGAAGCGGAGCCGTTGCGGGCCGAGTTGGGGCATGTGGGCAAGCCGGTGCGGTCGAATCCCGGGGTGCTGGAGACGCTGAATGCGGGCGGATATTTGCCCGTTGTAGCGTGTGTGGGCGGAGACCGGCAGGGGCGAATCTACAACGTCAATGCCGATCAGATGGCGGTATCGTGCGCGTCCGGATTTCGCGCGGACCGGTTGTTCTTCCTGACCGATGTCGATGGAGTAAAGGGCGCCGATGGGGCCGTCATCCCGACTCTGACCCTGGCCGAGAGCCAGAAGCTGATCGCCGACGGAGTGGCGACGGGGGGCATGCAGGCGAAACTAAACGCGGCCGGGGACGCTCTTACCGGAGGTGTGGGTGAAGTTGTGATCGCGCCGGGGAGCGCGCCGGAAATCGTGGCGCGGTTGATGGGCGGCGAGGCGGTTGGAACGCGGTTTGTGCGCGGGTGATTCGCGCGGGAAGGATGGGCGATGGACAACCTTGTTACGTTGCAGCCGGCGCCGGTAGTGCAGGCTCCCTATGAGGGGCCGCTCGATGTGCGAGCGGCGAGTCTGCGCGATGTCTCCGGCATCCTTCAGTTGATTAATACGTTCGCGGCGAAGGGGATCATGCTGCCTCGGACGGAGTTCGAAATGGCGGAGAATATTCGCGATTTTGTGGTTATTGGGGATTCAGAACGGTTGGCGGCGTGCGGGGCGCTGCATATCTACTCGCCGACGGCGGCGGAGATCCGATCGCTGGCTGTCGACCCGGCGTGGCAGGCGCACGGACTGGGTCGGAAGATTGTCTCGGCACTGGAGCGGGACGCGGCAAGTCTAGGATTATCAAGCCTGTTCGCGTTCACATACGTCGAAGGTTTTTTCGGTAAGCTGGGGTACCAAGTCGTCGACAGAGGGATGCTGCCATCGAAGGCGTGGAAAGACTGTTTGCGGTGTCCGAAGTTTCAAGCGTGCGACGAGATCGCCATGCTGAAGACGCTCGGGTAGTACGCCGCATCTGGGGGTAGTGGGTACCCCAGTTTGCGGGTGGTTACAGACTCAGGTACTACTAGGTAAGTAGTTGCATTAATAGGGTTAATGCGTTTGTCGTACCATGGCGCCGGCCCCAAGATCGGCTAAATGGGGGGAATCGATGGCTGTCGATACCCGCAAAAGAGCACGACAAAAAAGTGATATTTATTCCGCACGCAGATGACCACTATGTATAATCAACGAAAACCGGATTATACGGCTTTAAAAGAACACGGTGGTGGTCCGGGTATTTTGGAGTATCGCAAAATCATGAGAGCGCAAACCGTAGACGTGCGAGAGTCGGCCGGACGCATCCTCTGTTGCACCATCTTTCGTCCTGGCGGCAAGAAGCTGCTATCGAAGGGCCATACGTTGAGCAGCGACGATGTTCGGGTCTTGGAGACCGAGGGCATGCAGCAAGTTTGGGTGACCGAACTTGAAGACGGGGAGATTCCCGAGGACCAAGCAGTATTAGAGATTGCGACGCGGCTGGGCTGCGGGGCGGGCGAGGTCCGGGCGGCGTCGGGCGGACGGGCCAACATTATTGCTACCGCCGATAGCTGTCTGCTGGTGGATGAGGACTTGCTGAAGCAGATCAACTGCACGGCGAGTCTGGTGATTGTGACGGGATCGAATTTCTCGTTCGCCGCGGCCGGGGACCGGCTCGCGACGATCAAGAGCGCGCCCTTCGCAGTGGCGGCGAGCGAGATTGAAGCGATGGTGGGCATGCTGCAAGAGCGGGGCAATATCCTGCAGGCGCGGCCGATTCACGATCCGCAGGTGGCGGTGTTGTATTGCGACCCGGTGCACGGCGACCGCGCGCGGCAACTGTTTGAAAACATCATGCGGCAGCGGCTGGGTAACTTCACGGCGCAGCCGAATTTCGTGCTGGTCTCGGTGGAAGACGAACACGCGATTTCGCGGGGATTGACACATTTGATGAAAGCGCGGCCGACGCTGATTTTGATCGCTTCGACGACGGCGCCGCAAGGGCCGGACGATGTAATCGGCCGAGCGATGGTTCGGGCCGGGGCGTCGTTCGAGCGGTTTCTGGCGCCGGTCGAACCCGGAAGTCGGATGCTATTGGGTTACAAAGAAAATGTTCCCATCTTGTCGGCGCCGGGGTGTTACCGATCGACGAAACGAAACGTCTTGGACATTATGCTGCCTCCTCTGCTGGCGCGGTACCGGATGTTGGGCTGGGAAGTTGCCGGCCTGGGTCACGGGGGCCTGTTGAGTTGAGGTATACTGTAGGCTCCTCCGGAACTGTGGATCCTGGCCTCCGAGGGATTCACAGTTCAACCACTCCGCCGGGTGTTTGACCAACACCCGGCCTTTTTCTGGCCGGGGCCTTATTGGCGCATGGCGCGAACGAGTTCGAAGAAGGCCCAGGCGGTCATTAGGAAGCAGACGAGGGAGACGACGCCCCACAGTTTTTCGCGGGCATCGTCGACGCGGCGCGGGAGTTCGGCGAAGTAGGCGACGGCGAAGCCGCCGATCATGCCGCCGAGGTGGGCGGCGTTGTCGATGTAAGGCAATATTCCGCCCATGATGAATCCGATGCCGGCGTTGGTCAGGCACTGGGTTTGCAGATAACGGGCCATCATCGATTTGTTGATGACGCCGTAGGCGACTAGTGCGCCGAGCAGTCCGAAGATGCCGGCGCTGGCGCCCAGGGAGGGCGAGCGCGGCAGCCAATAGGAGCTCAGCACGAAGCCCATGACGGTGGCGGCCGAGTAGATGGCGAACATGCGTCGTGTGCCGTAGATTTCTTCCACGATCGGCGCGAGGTTGTAGAGGCTGATCATGTTGAAGAAGACGTGCATGAAATCCGTGTGGAGGTAGCCGGCGGTAATCAGGCGGTACCAGTCGCCTTGCAGAATCGCCGGGAGAAATTTGGCGCCGTAGCGGGCGAGGCGGTCCGTACCCGACATGCGGATGCCGACGAATAATGCGACGTTGACGAGCAGCAGCAGGGCCGCGGCCATCTTGCCATTTGGGATAAGGCGGTCGGTGAAGGAGTTGCCGGTCGCCATGCGGAAGCCGGGGGCTCCGATCGCGGCGCCGCAAAAGGGGCACTGCTCCGCCTGCGCGCTGATCAAGGCCCGGCAGGCGGGGCACATTCTGCTTCCAGTCACTCTGCTACCAGTTTACGCGAGGGACCTGGCCGGTGGCTGGATTGAAGTGGCGGGTTTGGCGCTCTGATAAAATAGAGCGTTCCATGGCCGAAAACGAGCGAGAGTTACGCCAACAGATCTGCGAGATCGGCCGCCTCATGTATCAGAAGGGGTGGGTGGCGTCCAACGACGGCAACCTGAGCATCAAGCTTGGGCCGGACCGGTATCTGTGTACGCCGACCAACATCAGCAAGGGCATGATGACGCCGGACGATTTGATTATCGTCAATGCGAACGGCGACAAAGTCGAAGGCAGGCGCGAGCGGACCAGCGAGATCATGATGCATTTGACGATCTACGCGGGACGGCCGGACGTGGGCGCGGTGGTGCATGCGCATCCGCCGGTGTCGACCGGCTTCGCGGTGACTGGAAGGCCGTTGAATCAGGCGATACTTCCCGAGGTGGTGGTCACGCTGGGTTGCGTGCCTCTGGCCGATTACGGGTTGCCGGGAACACCGGCGCTGAGCGAGACGATCAAGCCGTTCATTCCGAAACACGATGCGATTCTGCTGGGCAATCATGGCGCGGTTTGTTACGGGCAGCATATCTGGCAGGCGTTTTTCCGAATGGAGACGCTGGAGCATGTGGCGCGGATCGCGCTGGTAGCGGAGTTCCTGGGGGGGCCGAAATTATTGCCGCGCGCGGAGGTCGATAAACTCTTCGACGCGCGCGGGCGGTATGGCATTGAGTCGCACACGACCATGGAACCGGGCTGTCCGATAACGGCCGAGGATACGGGGCAGGGCGACCACATCTCGGTCACGCGGGGTGAGTTGATTGCGTTAATCGATGAGGCCGTTGCGGCCAGAACAGGACGATAATAGACGCATGGGCGACGCACTTGGAATGGTTGAAACGCGCGGTCTGGTGGCGATGATCGAAGCCGCCGACGCGATGGTGAAGGCGGCGAAGGTTTCGCTGGTCGGCTGGGAGCGGATCGGCTCGGGCTATGTGACGGCGATCGTGCGCGGCGATGTGGCGGCGGTGCGGGCCGCGACCGATGCGGGCGCGGCGGCGGCTCGTCGCGTCGGCGAACTGGTTTCGGTGCACGTGATTCCGCGTCCGCACGCGGGGCTTGAGGGCGTGTTGCCGATCGGGAAGAGCAACGGCAAATGATCCTCGCGCGCGTGGTTGGAAGTATCGTCGCGACTCGAAAAGATCCGCGGTTGGAAGGCAAGAAATTGCTGATCCTCAAACCGGTGTCGCCCGAAGGGAAGGACGAAGCGGGCTATGTCATTTCAGTGGATGCGGTGGGCGCGGGGTATCGCGAGACGGTGATTCTGGTGGCGGGATCAAGCGCGCGCATGGCCGATGGGTGCAAGGACAAGCCGGTGGATTCGGCGATCATCGGTATCGTCGATTCGGTGAGTCTGGACGAAGGCTCGAAGGGCAAGTAGTATGTATTTGGGCCGCGTTGTCGGGCGAGTGTGGGCGACGGTGAAGGATCCCGGACTTGCGTCGCATCGATTGCTGGTGGTGCAGCCGCTGACGCCGTCGTTGCAAGCGACGGGCAAACGGCTGGTGTGTACGGACGCCGTCGGCGCGGGCGCGGGCGAGTTGGTTTATTGGACGAAGGGCAAGGAAGCGAGCTTTCCATTTCTGCCCGCGGAGACGCCGGTTGAGACGACGATCGTGGGGATTGTCGATACGGTGAACGTGGCATGTTGATCGCGCGTGTGATCGGCGACATCACGGCAACGCATAAACACATGAGCCACGAGGGGCAGAAGCTGCTGCTTGTGCAGCCTTTGGAGCTGGATCAAACGACGCCGCGCGGGGATGCGGTGATCGCCGTCGATACGGTGGATGCGGGGCAGGGAGAGATCGTGCTGCTGGTGACCGAGGGCTTTAGCGCGATGACAAGTGTGGGGCGGCCGGACTCACCCATCGACCTCGCCGTTATTGGCGTTGTCGACCGCGTAGATCTCGTCGGGTGAGCGGCGTCTGTAAGCCGAGCGGCTGCGGTTCAACATGATCCACGTAATGCCGCCGCCGCAGGCGAGGCGGAGCAGAGTGAGGACGCCATAGAGCGCGTGAATGTTGGCGAAACGGGCGCGCTCTTCCTGGAACATCTCGGCGGCCCGGAAGTCGAGGACGCGGCCTTGCGCGACGAGCTGTGGCGTTAGCAGGAAACTCGACGCGCAGACCAAAAGGAGAAGGACACCGGAGAGAACTGTGGCCGCACGGCTGTAGCCGTGCATGAAAAGCGTAATGGCGATGGCGAGGACGAGAGCGAGCTCGATCAGGCCGAAGCGTTCGAACATGGAGCGGTTGATTTCGGAAGCGATGTAGCGTGGGAATTGGCGGGCTTCAAATTCCGACATCATCGATAGGGGCCGGGCCAGTTCGGATGGCGGCGTTTTGGAAGCGACTTCGGCGATGCTGAAGGAGACACCGGCGTTGATGGCAACAACGGTGACGGTAGCGAACCAGCAGCCCAAGAGGAAAGTAATCGCGCGGCGAACGTGCATGGAATTGTCCATTATAATGCCCTACATGGTTCGTCTCCTATCCTCGCTTCTCGCCGCGGCGTCTTTGTGCGGGCAAACGATCACGAGTTCTATCTCCGGTGTCGTTGTCGATCCTGGAGGATTGGCGGTGGCGGGAGCGGAGGTCACGTTGCAGAATCCGACTACGGGGGCGGCGCGATCGGCGAAGTCGAACGCGTTGGGGGATTTTGTATTTGGCTCCGTAACGCCGGGTTCCTACGTCTTGTCGATAACGGCGTCGGGGTTCAAACGATTGGAGCGGACGAATGTTTCGGTGAGCGCGTCGGAGACGCTGGCGCTGGGGAACCTGGCGCTGCAGGTTGGGCAGGTGAATGAGTCGGTGACGGTTTCCGATGTGATCGCACAGGTGCAGACGGCGTCGGCGGAACGGGCGGGGACGATTACGTCGAAGCAAGTCGATAGCGTTCTGATTCGCGGACGGAATGTGATGTCGCTTTTGCAGCTGCTGCCGGGCGTGGTGGACAACGGGGATAACGAATCGATCGCGCGGGATTGGAATATCAACGTGAACGGCAACCGGCGGAATACGTCGAGCGTGTCGTTGGATGGGATGGCGCTGAACGCGATCGGCAATAACAACAACGCGACGGTGTCGGTGAGTCAGGACGCGGTGGCGGAGGTGCGGATTCTTCTTTCGAACTATCAGGCGGAGTTTGGACGCATGTCTGGCGCGAATATTCAACTTGTGACCAAGTCGGGCACGAAGCAGTTTCACGGATTGGGCAGCTACTTCAAGCGGCACGAGCACTTCAACGCGAACAATTTCTTCAACAACCTGCTTGGGCAGCGGAAGCCGCGTTATCGCTTCAACACGTGGAACTACAACGTGGGCGGGCCGGCGTTCATTCCGGGCGTGTTCAACAAGAATCGCGACAAGCTGTTTTTCTTTTTCAGCCAGGAGTATTGGCCGTTGAAGGTGAACCGGCCGCTGGCGCAGTTGACGGTGCCGACGGCGCTGGAGCGGTGTGGCGACTATACCTTGTCGAACGATTTGAACAACCGGCAGATTGTGGTGCGCGATCCGAACAACAACCGCAATCCGTTCCCTGGGAACGTCATTCCGGCGAATCGCGTGGACTCGAATGGGCAGGCGCTGCTGAATGTTTTTCCGCAGCCGAACTTTTTTGACCGGACGATTTCGGCGGGGCGGTATAACTACGTGTTTGTCGGCGAGAATGAGACGCCGCAGCGAACCGAGACGTTGAAGCTCGACTACAACATCAACGCGAATAATATTCTGACGGGGAACTATACGCGCTACTCGGATGTGCAGACGGGCTATAACGGCATCGCGTCGTCCGGCGGTACCAATTGGGAGCAGATGCGGAAGACGTTCGACAATCAGGGGCGCGCTTATCTGATTCGCTATCAGCGGATTTTTTCGCCGACTCTGGTGAATGAGTTTAACTGGGGATTTGTCGGGCGGCCGGCGAACGATGTGACCTACGACGGTGAGGTGAAGCGTAATCTGCGTTCGACGGTCGGGTTTCGCACGCCGCAGTTGAATCCGGCGTCGAATCCTCTGAATGTGATTCCGAATGCGACGTTCGGCGGTGTTTCGCAGCCGGCGAATCTGATGATCGAGGGGCGGTTCCCGCTGCGCACGACGCACGATTCGATGACGGCGACCAATACGGTCACAAAGACGCTGCGCGCGCACACGATCAAGGCGGGTTTCTATTGGGACAGGATCTGGCGCAACGCGGATAACGCTGTCGTCTTCAACGGTGAGTACAACTTCGGCACGAATGCGAACAACCCGCTCGATACCGGCTATGCGTATGCGAACGCGGCGCTGGGCGTGTTTAACTCCTACACCGAAGCGTCGGCGCGGCCGTTTGCTTACTTCCGCCTGTCGAACGTCGAATGGTTCGCGCAGGACAACTGGAAAGTGACGCGGCGGTTTACGCTGGACTACGGCATTCGATGGGCGGTTGTTTCACCGTTGTACGAGGACTTCAATAACGTCTCCGGGTTCGTGCCGGAGCGTTGGCAGGCGTCGCGCGCGCCGCAGTTGATTGAAGGTGTGCGGGTGAACAACGTCCGCATGGGCCGCAATCCGGTAACGGGAGCGACGGTGCCGGCGACGTTCATCGGCGCACTGGCGCCGGGGAATGGCGATCCGGCGAATGGGATGGTTGTCACCAAGAGCGACGCGAACGTGCCGCGCGCGTTTCTGAAGAATCGCGGGCCGCAGTGGGGGCCGCGGTTTGGGTTTGCGTGGGACGTGTTCGGCAATCAGCGGACGGCGGTGCGCGGCGGATTCGGCATGTTCTATAACCGGTAGAATCTGGACGCGGTGTTGAATCCGTTCACGACTGCGCCGCCGATTGTGCAGACGCCTGTCGTGAATTTTTCGACGCTTGCGGGGCTGGCGAATTCGGGCGGGTTGCTGTTTCCGCAGAACGTAGTCGGCATCGACGGAGAAGGGAAGATTCCGACGGTAATGAATTACAGTTTGTCGGTGCAGCAGAACGTGGGCTTCCAGACGATTCTGGATGTGGCGTACGTGGCGAATCTGGCGCGCAATCAGATGTGGCAGCGGAACCTGAATGCGATACCGTTCGGCGCGAATTTTCTGCCGCAGAATCAGGATGCGTCGGCTCCTGGATCGCCGTTGCCGCAGGCGTTTTTGCGGCCGTTGCGCGGATACAACAACGTGAATTTCCGCGAGTGGGCGAGTTCGTCGAACTATCACTCGATGCAGGTGCAGGCGAATCGGCGGTTCTCGGCGGGGTTGCAGTTTATCGCGAGCTGGACCTGGTCGAAGTCGATGGATTTCAATAGCAACGACACCGATAGCGTGAGCCCGCTGGTGGATCCTCGGGTGTGGAATTACGGGCTGTCGAGTTATGACCGGACGCATGTGGCGAAGTTTTCGGGTGTGTGGGATTTGCCGAAGACGAAGTTTCAGAACGTTGTCGCCAAGCAGATTTTCAACGACTGGCAGATGTCGGGGATTGTGACGTTCTCGTCTGGCCAGCCGCTGGGGCTTGGCTTTGGAACAGTGACGCCGGTCGATATTACCGGCTCGCCGACCGACGGGCCGCGAATTGCGTTGACGGGGAATCCGATCTTGCCGAAGAGCGATCGGACTCGGACGCGGTTTTTCGATACAAGTGTTGTGCGGCTGCCGGCGCGAGGGACGATTGGAAACGCGGCGAAGACCAATATCCGCGGGCCTGGGATCAACAACTGGGACACGGCGTTCTTCAAGGACTTTCCGATTCGGGAAGAGACCCGGATGCAGCTGCGTTGGGAGCTATACAACATCTGGAATCACTCGCAATTCACGGGAGTGGATACGACGGCGCGGTTCGATGCGCAGGGTGCACAAGGGAATTCGCGGCTGGGCGAGTTGATTTCGGCGCGGCCGGCGCGGATCATGCAGTTTGCGTTGCGTTTGTATTTCTAGGTTGGAGGCGAAGTATGTATCGGTCCATATTGATTTTCGGAACGGTGCTTTCGCAGCTTGCGGGTCAGGTTCCGATTGAGCCGGGCAAGGTTTCCGACGGTCAGGCGTCCGGTTTGTTCTATCGGGTCGAAGTGGCGATGACGGGCGCGAGGAGAGTGGACACGAAGACTTGGCTGTTCCTGTCGGGGAATCGGGTGGGAAGGGTGTATCCGTTTGGCGGGACAGGAGCGCTCGATACGTCCCGCTGCAACCCCGATACTTGCGGGCAGCGGGAGATCGGCGGCGGGAAACTCACGGTGCGTTGGGATGGCGGCCGCGTCGACCAATGGACCTTCGCGACGGCAGGCGGAAATATCATTTTGGACAACGTGGAGTTTCGGCCGGCGCGGCCCGTAGTGGCGAGTGCGCTTGTTGGGAGATGGTCTAGCCCGAAGTTCCCCTTGGCAAAACGGGGCAATCGACACACTCCAAACGAGTTAGACGAAGAGGAGGGTGTGCGGCGCTGGGAACAAAGTGTTAGG
>VFZW01000196.1 GCA_016871055.1 Acidobacteriota bacterium | reverse complement strand
CCGGCGGCAATCTTGGGTGGGGTCATGAATGGGTCGGTTAGCTGATAAGCGTTGCCGCACGGAGGCGCACACGAGGGTCGGCAACGGATGCGTTGATTGTAACACGCACTGCCATACGATGACACCATCAGCCTGGGGATAACTCCAGAGAAGTTGGGATGTCCCAACTCTTACCGACTGCGGTTCTATTGTCGAATCGCTTCGGCGAATTCTGTCGCGATCATCTGGATTCGCAGAAGACGGCGGGCGCATGAGTCTGAACTTCGCCAGCTTGGAAGACACTATTGTCGTAGTCGGCCGTGATGGTGGCCGGAACGGAGTTTCCTGAACACCACGACGCGAGTTCCACATTGGGGTGGTAGGGGTAGCTGATTTCTATCGTCTGAACATGAGCGTTATGGAGGGGGGCAAGCATCTGATCCGGTACTATGGGTGGTATTCGAACAAGAAGCGGGGCCAAAGGGCCAGGCGCCCGCAGCCGGCGCCCGCAGGGGATGCGGCGTCGCCTCGAGCCCCCAGCGCCCAGGAAGCCCGCAAAGGCTGGGCGGCGCTGATCAAACAGGTTTACGAAGCGGACCCGCTGGGCTGTCCCAAGTGCGGTTCTGAAATGAGGATCATCGCGTTCATTGAGCGAGATCAGGGCGACGTGATCGAAAAGATTCTCCGGCACTGTGGCTTATGGGAGGAAGCGCCCGCCCGGGACCCTCCTGCCCAAGAGCCGTCGGTGGGATGAAGCAGCAACTTGAAGGAGGAATAGAACGGGGTGCCCGCATCGAGTTTGGCGAAACGTTACGGGCAGCTTGAGGCATGGGCTTTGTTCGAACGCGCCAAAATCAGAGACTTAAAAACGCTTTTCCTGGCAGGGCGGGGAGGATTCTCGTGTGGAGCCGCCGCTGCGGCTGCTCCACACGAGAATCCGCTTCCAAACACACTTCCACACCTGATTTAGAGGGACTTTCTCATTGCCCCTACTTCTCCAGACCGGTATGGTCACATCGCTTTGAAAAAGCAAATTCCTATCAGTAAATCAGCGTTATCAGTCAAACTCTCAGGACTTTTCGGGATGGAACCCTGTAGCATCGGGGCATGAGACTCTCCATTAGGATTGTGGCAACGGGGCTTGGTTTTTTGGGGTTCGTTTGCGTGGTATCCGCCGGACTCGCGAACGACAATTATCGGGTCGAGTTAGGCGACGATGCTTCAGTCAAACTCCACCTTGGCTCCGATAAACAATCGATCCGGTATCGCCCCGCGTTCACCGTGTTCTTTGCCGGGGAGGATCCGAAGCTCCAGTATCGTCCCGCCGGGATTGCCGGTGTGCCTTACAATGTCGTGACCTGGGCAGTAACGCAGGACGCTCTTTCTCCGGGCGCGGGACTGAAGAATGTCAAGCGGGGCACGGCACAGTCGGGAGACGGTTTCGATGACCGTATCCTTCAGGGAGACACGGCGGGACGCACGGCCAACTTCTGGAATGCCGCTCGTTCAACGGAACTCGTGGCAACTGGGGCAAAGGTCGAGGCCGGGGTGGTCCGGTGGCAGTTTCCCAAAAATCCTCAGTTCCAACTGGAGGCGGACTTGACCCTGCCGAAAGGACGGGGCGAGCCGGTGCTCCGTTATACCCTGCGCGTGAATCAATCCGGTTTTTACGCGATCGCCTACACCGGGGCGCCGGCGACACCGCTGGCAGAGGCGGCAGAAATCTGGCAACCCTTGATCTGGCAGGAGAAACGGTTTCCCGACCAACCCTATCTGACGCTGGCCCACCGCTGTCCGCTGCCCGGCGCAATGGTCACTCGCGACGGGATGACCTGGAGCGTCGTTGCCGACGCCGCGGAATTTCCCTTTGATCCGCTGCCGACGGTTGAGAACAGCCGGTTTGGCATCGCGGTGCGCAATGCCGCAGGCGCGGCCCAACCCATCCTAGTGGCCCCAGTGCTCGGCGGGGCAGGTTCCAAACTTCGGTCGGGCGAAAGCTTTTCCTTCACCGCCCGCTGGTTTGCTTTCAACGGGGACTGTCCCGCCGCCTTCGAACAGATGGCCCGGAATCTGTATGGGTTCCGCGACTATCGGCGCAATGCCATTGGCACTCTTAACACCACTTTGGAAAACATCGTGGATTATGGCATGAGCCAGTTCGCGTGGTTTGAATCCGGACTCAAGGGTTGCGCTTATTCCACGGACGTGCCCGGGGCCGTGAAGAACGTTTCCAGCCTCAATCCGTTGGAGTTGGCGCTCGTCACGGACAACGACGCGATTTTCCAGGAACGGGCCTATCCCATCGCCGAGTATATGTTGTCGCGCGAGAAATTCCTGTTTTCATCGGACCCAAAGCAAAAGATTCAGAGCCCCTCACGGGCGTTGAAAGGGCCGTGCGCGCCGCTGACGGAATTGACCTCCTTGTATGGGATAACCCATGGAGCAAGTCCGGTGTTTCTGAAGCTGGCGGAGGAGGAGTTTGGGCGTTCCCGCGTGCTGAACCTTGACAGCCTGGAGCGCGGAGATTCGTGGCACAATGCGCTGGCGTTATATCGCGCCACGGGCGATCGCTGCTACCTGGAACACGCCTCCAAAGGCGCGGATGCCTATCTCAAGCGGCGGGTGGAAACGATGCAGGTGAGCTTCAAAGATCCGGATGCAGGCAACCCCTTCTTCTGGACCACCTTTGCCCCCGATTGGATTGACTTGCTGGAACTCTACGAAGAAACCCGCGAGCCACGATATCTGAAGGCGGCGGTCGAGGGAGCGCGACGCTTCGCGATGTTCGTCTGGTTTTGCCCCCGGATTCCGGATGAGGAAATTCTGGTCAACAAGGGCGGGAATGCCCCGCTGTATTGGTATTTGAAGTCCAAGGGGCACAAACCGATGAGCGCGCCCGAAGAACGCGTGCCCGCATGGCGGCTGTCCGAGATCGGCCTTACCTCGGAGTCGTCCGGCACCAGCACCGGTCATCGTGCCATCTTCATGGCCAATTACGCGCCCTGGATGCTCCGGCTGGGCCACTACGCCGGCGATGCCTTCCTACGGGAAACCGCCCGTTCGGCGATCGTCGGGCGTTACGCCAGTTTTCCCGGTTATCACATCAACACCGCGCGGACCACGATATATGAGAAGCCCGAGTATCCGCTGCGCCCGCACAAGGAGCTCAGCGTGAATTCGTTTCACTACAACCACATCTGGCCCATGGCGTCGATGCTGCTGGACTATCTGGTGACCGATGCCTTCGTTCGGTCGGAAGGCAAGATTGATTTCCCTTCCCGCTTCATCGAGGGCTACGCCTACCTCCAAAACAAGTTTTACGGTGATCGGCCCGGGCAGTTCTTCGGCAAGACGAATTGTTTCCTCTGGATGCCCAAGGGGTTGGTGGAAGCCGATACGGTGGAGCTGAATTACATTGCGGCGCGTGATGACCAGGGCCTGAACATCGCGCTCATGAATCAATCGGACGAACCCGTGCGGTCCACCGTCCGCATTAACCCCAAAGTGGCGGGGTTCGATCCGTCCAGCACCTTCGAAGTGCTGGTTCGCCAAGGCGACACCGAACCAAGGCGGGTGACAATGCAGAACGCGGAGCTGGCTGTTTCAGTGGCCCCGAAGGGGATGACGGCGTTGAGCATTCGTGGTTTGGTGGTCAAACCGAAGTTTCAGGACCGCCTGCTTTCCGCGTCCTCAACCAATCGTTGGAAGAATGATTACGTGAAGCTGGAGGCCGGGGACGCACGCGCCATGATTCTGAACTTCGGTCCGAAAGAGACCTCGGCCTTCATCTACCTCCGGGAGGACGATTCAAAGTGGGCGCAGGTCGCCCTCCACTATTCGGTGGACGGCGGGGCAAACGTCGTTTCCCAAGATGGGGATTACCCCTTCGAGTTCACGGTGAAGCTGCCTCCGGAGGCGGGGCGGGTCGAATTCGAGCTGACTGCCACCACCCGGGATGGCCAGGTCAAGAAAGAGAAAGGCCAACTCACCCGTTAGCCTATCCGTGCGGATTGTCATTCCACCGGACATGCCTCCAAGGCTTTTAGCCGCGTGAAGGGAACGACCAGTGGCCGGTAGGGGCAAGTTTCAGTAACATTATTCGAACGAGCATGCTTAAGAACCTGAAGATCCCGGGACTGCGCTGGTGGATTGTCGCGCTGGTGTTCGGTGCCGCGGTGTTGAATTACGTGGATCGCCAGACGCTGTCTGCGCTGGCGCCAACCATTCAAAGAGATTTGGCGATGGACGACCGCGCCTATGCGAACGTCGTCAACATTTTCCTGGTCGCCTACACGATCGCGTATCTCATCTCCGGACGGATCGCCGACGTAATGGGCACACGCGCCAGCATGGTGTTGTTTGTGACGTGGTGGTCCGTGGCCAACATGCTTACCGCCGCCGCCCACGGGGTCACGTCCCTGGGAGCGTATCGTTTTGCGCTGGGACTGGGTGAGGCGGGCGTGTGGCCGGCCGCTTCCAAGGCGGTGAGCGAATGGTTTCCGGCCAAGGAACGCGCGCTCGCCATCGGGTTCTACACGATGGGGGCCACCATTGGCGCCACGGTGGCGCCGTATCTGGTGATTCCGCTCGCCACGCACGCTTATACGGAGACGATGCCCGCCGTCGCCAACTGGCTGGGTCCGGGCACCGGTTGGCGGCTGGCCTTCATTCTGACGGGCCTGGCCGGCTTGATCTGGTTGGTTCCCTGGCTGTGGCTTTATCGCCAGCCGCGTCAGAGCAAATTGATTACCCCGGCCGAACTGCAAATGATCGAGCAATCGGCGGCGACGGAAAACCCGGCGGATTCCGCCAAAGCCAATGCCTGGTCTTGGAAGCAGGTTTTCTTGTTTCGCGGCACCTGGTTGTTGTTGCTGGGCCGGCTGCTGACCGACCCGGTCTGGTATTTCTACCAGTTCTGGTTTCCCAAGTATCTCAGCGCCGACCGGCATCTGTCGCAGGAACAGTTAAAGATCACCTGGATTGTCTATGCGGCGGCGGGCGTGGGCAGCCTGCTCGGTGGCTGGCTTTCCGGCCGGCTTGTGAAACGTGGGGTCGCGCCGGCGGCGAGCCGTCTGTGGATCATGCTCGGCTGCGCGTGCCTGATGCCGCTTTCGCCATTCATCGCGCAGGCTACGGGCTTGAGCTTCACGATGACGCTGACGGTTTGCACCGTTTTTGCGTCGCTGGCATGGCTCATCAACATCAGCTCGCTGGTGGTGGACATCGTGCCCAGGCACTCGCTGGGAACCGTCTTCAGCGTGGTGGCCACCGGCAGCACCATCGGTGGCATCGTGATGAACATGCTGGTGGCGACGATGGTCTCCGGCCCGTCCACCAAGCCCGCGGGTTTTCTCGACCAGGCCATCAAGACGGTGTGTGGGCCGCTGCTGGAAATGGTCCAGGGCCAGGGCTACGCGCAGTGGTTTCTGATCATGGCCTTCCTGCATCCGGTCGCGTGGCTATTGCTAAAACTGGGCAACGCCCACCGCCTGCGCGAGGAGGTCGCCGCTTGAACCAGGCCCACTATGAATCACACACACCTCCTTCCCTTAACAACCACCGCCGTGACTTGGGCAAAGCCGTCCGTCGTGCAGTTCGCTCGCCAACCGGCACGCCGGCTCTCCCTCGTTTTGGGCTTCCTGGTGGTTGCATTTTGCCACACGCACGCCTACACGGTCAGCGAAACGAACGGCATCATCCGTCTTTCCACCGCGCACTATCACGTTGAGATCGCGAAGAAGGATTTCCGCTTCGGTTTCACCCGGATCGACGGCACGGTCATCGCCCCGCCGAACGCGGAATGCGGGCTGGAATTTGGCGGTGGGTGGGCGGTGGATACGAAAATGAATTCGACCGGCACAGAAACAATCCGCCTCGACGTGACGAACGACCGGGGCGGACACGCCACGGTCGAGGTTGAACTGGCGGCGCATCACGTCCGGTTTGCCATTACGCAACCCGGGACGAACCGCATCGTCGCGCGTCTCGGCAACATCTCACCGGTGTTCGGGCTGGCGGATCACGCGGCGCTCGCGGAGGGCCGCGACCGCACGGAGGTCACCGGTTTTCAGAGCGACGGGTTTCGCGGCCAGGAAGGACGGGGCGACAAGCGTCTGATCAGCAATTTCATCATCTCTCCGTCGCGCGGTTTCGCCATGGTCAACATGGAACGGGGCGTGAAGATCGTCCGCGTGCTCGATCGCGAAGTGGCCCAGGGCGTCGTCCGGACGACCCAGATGCCGGCACTGTATTTTTTCATCGGATCGCCCCGGGAAATTTACGCGTCCTATCTCACGGCGCGGAATCGTGAGGGTTATCCGGTCTTCAAACCCAAATACGAATTCTTCGGCGTCGGCTGGGAAGCGTTTGGCGCGCTCGGCTGGAACACCAACGAGAAGACCGTCACGGAAAATGTCGAACGGTATCTCGCCCTCGGTTACCCGCTGTCGTGGATGGTCGTCGGCTCGGGCTTCTGGCCGAATCACGACTCGAATCTCTGTGCCACCACGAGCTTTGGGATGTGGGACACGAACCGTTACCCTGACCCGCAGCGGTTCATCGGTCATTTCAAAGAGCGCGGCCTGAAGTTCTTCACCGGCCTGCGCATCTCCTTCATCAAGGACGGCCCGTATTCGGCGGAGGGTGTTGCCCAGGGCTATTTCCTGAAGGAGAACGGCGGGGCGAAAGCGTGGAAGCTGGCGTTCCCGAAACTGCCCGCCTATGTGCTCGACGGTGCGAATCCGGAGGCGGTGAAGTGGTATGACGGTCTTTGCCAGAAGTGGCTGGACTTCGGCGTGGACGGCTTTAAGGAGGATTTGTTCGGCTACCGGGTGGCGAACGCACCGGACGGGAACATTGACGCGGTGAACCAGGCGCTGATGGCCCGGGGCGTTTTCATCATGGGCCGCAACGGCTACCTCGGTTCGCCGTGCGACGTGCATCGCATCAACGATTTCAACTTCGACCAAAATCAGGATCGCGGCCCGATCAACGTGCTGGCTTTCGCCTACAGCGGGTTTCCCTATGCGTATCCCGACATCGTGGGCGGCACCTTCGGCGAAGGGCGCGCCATGCCGCCGTTTCACAGCGCCGTGATGCAGTCCTTCATAATGCGCACGGCGCAGTTCAGCGCCGTGCATCCGGTAATGGCCATGGGCATCGGCCCGTGGCATTTCGGCAGCCCGCAAGTCGAACGCGTGATGCTCGAAGCCGCGCAACTGCACGCCCGCCTGCACCCCTACATCTACAGCGCCGCCGTGGACGCCTACGAGACCGGCTTCCCGGTGACGATGACCCCGCTCCCGCTCGCGTTCCCGGACGATCCGGCGGTGTTCGACCGGGAAAACAGCACCGTGCGCGGCTATCAATGGCTGCTCGGCCCATCCCTGCTGGCCTGCCCGCTTTACGGCAACGACTACGCCACGGCCAGCACGCGCGACATCTATCTGCCAGCCGGCCAATGGCAGGATTACGACACGGGCGCAATGTTCGCCGGGCCGAAGTTGTTGAAAAACTTCGCGCTGCCTCCCGGCAAAACCCCGCTCTTCGTCGGCGGCCAGGGCGTGCTGGTGACCCGCGACCTTCCGGGCGATGCGCTCGTCGCTCGCGTTTATCCGGTCGCGCCCAAGGCTTCGGCGTATCGCTTTACACATCGCGACGGCACGACGCGCACCACGATCACCACCGCCAATGCGGATTGGAAAAACGTCGCCGTCCTGGATGTGACGGAGAAACAGACGGTGACGTTTGAGCGCGATGAGAAAACCGGCGCGCTCCGCTTCCCCATCACAGCGGGACACGATTACCGCATCCAGGACAAAGCGCCTCCAGAGAACCCAGGCCATTGAAGAAGCGATCTCATGTTCAAAGCTCCCCCAACCAACCAACGTGAACTGAAACTGGAACGGCTCGCCTGCGACCTCGCCGTGATCGGCGGCGGGCTTGCGGGCGTGTGTGCGGCCATCACGGCGGCGCGCGACGGCCTCAAGGTCGTGCTGGCCCAGGATCGCCCCATCCTCGGCGGCAACGCCTCCAGCGAAGTCCGCCTCTGGGTGCTCGGGGCGACGTCGCATCTCGGCAACAACAACCGCTGGGCGCGCGAGGGCGGCGTCATCAACGAAATTCTCGTCGAAAACATGTTCCGCAACCGCGAGGGCAATCCGCTCATCTTCGACAGCATCCTCCTCGAACTCGTCGCCAACGAACCAAACCTCACGCTGCTGCTCAACACCGCCGTTCACGATCTTGAGAAGACCGACGCCGACACAATCAAGACCGTTCGCGCGTTCTGTTCGCAGAATTCCACGGCTTACGAAATCACCGCGCCGCTATTCGTGGATGCGAGCGGCGATGGCATTGTGGGCTTCCTCGCGGGCGCGGCATTCCGCATCGGCGCGGAGGGGCGCGCGGAGTTTGACGAGCCGTTCGCGGCGGAAAAGGCGGCGAACGAACTGCTCGGCCACACGATTTATTTCTATTCCAAGGACACGGGCCGTCCGGTGAAGTTTATTCCGCCGAGTTTTGCGCTGAAGGACATCACGAAGATTCCGCGCTGGCGCGACATCCAGTTCAACGATTCGGGCTGCAAGCTCTGGTGGCTCGAATGGGGCGGCAAGCTTGACACCATCCACGAGAGCGAAAAAATCAAATGGGAGCTGTGGCGCGTGGCCTACGGCGTGTGGCATCACATCAAGAACTCCGGGCAATTCCCCGCCGCCGAAACGCTCACGCTCGAATGGGTCGGCATGATCCCCGGCAAACGCGAGAGCCGCCGTTTCGAGGGCGACTACATGATCAGCCAGCGCGACCTCATCGCGCAGCGCCCGCACGCCGACGCGGTGTCGTTCGGCGGCTGGGCGATTGATCTGCACCCGAGCGACGGCGTCTATAGCCCGCAGTCGCCCTGCCAGCAATGGCATTCCAAGGGCGTCTATCCGATCCCGTATCGCACGATGTATTCGCGCAATATCAAAAACCTTTTCCTCGCGGGCCGCATCATCAGTGCGTCCCACATTGCGTTCGGCTCGACGCGCGTCATGGCGACGTGCGCCCACGGCGGCCAGGCTGTTGGCATGGCGGCGGCGTTGTGCAAACGGCACAAGTTGAATCCGCGCGACATCACGGCGCGGCCTTACATCACCGAGTTGCAGCGTGAACTCATCAAGCTCGGGCAATACATCCCCGGCGTCGCGCTGGAAGACAGCGCCAATCTCGTCAAAAACGCTTCGCTCGCCGCGAGCAGCGAACTGAGCTTGTCCGAACTCAAGCCCTGCGGCGAAACGCGCGAGCTGGATTTTGCCCGGGCCATGATGCTCCCGGTGCAGGCCGGACCGATGCCCAAGGTGACGTATCTTGTGGACGTTTCCGCACCAACGGAACTGGAGTGCGAACTCCGCGTCAGCAGCAAGGCAGACAACCACACGCCCGACGTGACGCTGAAAGCTTTCACGCTCGCGCTCAAGCCCGGCGCACGGCAGAGCATTGCGCTGGATTTTGGTGCGGTCATTGACGAGCCGCGCTACGCGTTCGTCTGCCTGATGGCGAACCCGCATGTCGCGATTCACTTGAGCGACCTGCGGCTCACCGGCGTTCTTGCCGTTTCGCAGAAGTTTAACCGCGCCGTTGCCAAGACGCCGCGCCAGGAGCCGCCCGCCGACAGCGGCATCGAGGCGTTTGAGTTCTGGATTCCCGAGCGTCGTCCGGGCGGAAAAAACTTCGCCTGCACAATCTCGCCCGCGCTGAACACGTTCGGCGTCGAGAATCTCACCAACGGTTTCGCGCGCCCCGTGCGCCAGCCGAATGCGTGGGTGGCGGCATTCGAGGACGAGCAGCCCTGTCTGAAACTCACCTGGTCCAAGCCGCAGAAGATTTCCCGCGTCGAGCTGATGTTCGACACGGACTACGATCATCCGATGGAGTCGGTGCTGATGGGGCATCCTGAGCGCGTGATGCCGTTCTGCGTGCCGAACGTCGTGGTGCTGAACCCGCGCGCCGTCCGCGATGTGAGGCCACCGCAACCCGCCGCCGCCACGGTGAAAGTCGTCGGCGCGAGCGGCTACGCCACCGAACTGCTGTGCAAGAATGGCAACAGCACGCCCGAGGCGCATCCGCCCGGCCTGCTGGCGCAACTCGTGGACAACCACGAAACGCGGCGCGTGCTGGCATTCGCCGAGCCGGTCACGACGGATTGTCTGGAAGTCCATCTGACCGCACCCGATGAACTGATCCCTGCTGCACTGTTTGAAATCCGTTGTTATGCTTAACGATGACACGTCGCTCAAACATCGCTGCATCTTTGCTCCAGGCAGGAATATTATTCGCGCTGGCGGGCTGCGTTGTCTCCTGCACCACCGCCGCGCCGGTCACGCAAAATGAGAGCATCAGGCCGGGACTCCCTTGGCCGGACGCGGACGGCGTTCACATCAACGCGCACGGCTTCTGCATCCTGAGCCACGAGGGAAAATACTATTGGTATGGCGCGCACAAGATCGCGGGCAAGACCGAGGACGAAAAGAATGAAGCCGGGGTTCGCTGTTACGTCAGCACGAACTTGTTGAATTGGACAAACGCCGGCCTCGTGCTCGATGTCTTTGCCCCGGGCGCACACCCCGAGTTGCACGATGCCTTCATTCTTGACCGACCGAAGGTGATCTTTCATGCCGCAACGAAACGCTTCATCCTGTATTTCAAACTTTATCCCCCTAAGGAACAGGGCGGCAAATCCGGCAAGGACTTCGCCTATGTGGGCGTGGCAACTTCTCCGACGCCGACCGGTCCGTTCGCATATCAAGGAAGGTTCTTGGGCGCGGGCAGCGAAACCGGTTCGGGCGATTTCGCAATCCATCAGGATGCGGAGGGCGCGGTTTATCACATTGCCGTGCGCAAGCCGGACAAGGGACGGAAAGACAAACCAATGGTCTGTGGACGCATCTCGGACGACGGCCTGAAGCCCGCCGATGAATACGTCGTGATGGAAGGCGTCATCAACGCGACGGAAGGTCCGGCGCTGTTCCGTCGGGCGGGCAAGTATTATCTGCTGGGATCGGGCAGCACCGGCTGGAAGCCGAACCCGGCGCGGATGTTTGTGGCGGACAAACTGACCGGGCCATATCAGTTCCTTGGAAACCCCTGTCGCGGCGTCAACCCCCACAATCAACTTGGCCCGGAGAAAACCTTCGGAGGCCAGAGCACTTTTGTGTTTCCGATGCCGGGCAAGCCGGACGGATGGATCGCGATGTTCGACATCAACAACCCGAGCGACCCCATCAACGCCGGCTACATCTGGCTGCCGGTGGAATTCGAGGACGATCAGCCGGTGATTCG
This sequence comes from Acidobacteriota bacterium, assembly GCA_016871055.1. Taxonomy (GTDB): domain Bacteria; phylum Acidobacteriota; class Terriglobia; order Bryobacterales; family Bryobacteraceae. Next base: position 1,185 of record VFZW01000196.1, on the reverse strand, counting down.
TTGGCGCGACGAATGGAGTCAGTCCGCCTCCAAGGACTCGACGAGCCGCACCCCGAACGACAGCAAGGCAGATAGCCCACGGACAAACTGAACCCCGGAAATTTTATGCCCATCAGAAATGCACTTCCAAGTCTCTCACTCTTTCTCGCGCTTGTTTGCTCCGCGTTGCCCGCCGGGGCAGTTGCATGAACTCGGCGCGTTGCTCGCGGGCGCGGCGGCGGCGAATCTCGGCTGGCACGTCACCTATCTCGGCCCGAGCCTTCCGGCGGCGGAGATCGTCGGCGCGGCCCGGCAGAACCACGCGCGCGCGGTAGCGTTGAGTCTGGTCTATCCCGAAGACGATCCGAGGCTGGCGGTGGAACTGGCCGCTTTGCGCCAGTCCTTGCCGCCTGAAATCGCCCTGCTGGCCGGCGTGGAAAGGGGTCAGTCCTGGCTATTGGACACTTCATTTCGGTTTCAAACTGTTGGCCACCGTATGCCGGCTGCCCATCGTCAACCGTTGCCCGATCCACGCCGCCGTCATCACCGTCTCCAGCCGCAAGCGTCGCGCGATCACCACTTTCTCCCCATCCGTTTTCTTTCTCCGCCCCAACTCCGGCTCCGTCCACTTCCGTTTCTTCAGTTCTTCCCGCACAATCGCCTCCGCCTTCTGCTCCGCACTCTCCCAAACCTCGGCTCCTTCATGATGCACTCCCGCCTTTCCCGCCATCCGCTCCAAGAGCCGCTCCTTCAACTCCGCCGCCCCGTAATACCATCCTCGCCGCACCGCGCTCCATTCTTCTGGCTCCTCCTGTCGCCGCCGCTCAGAAGTGGACCCCAAAATTCGGACCACCAGTTAAGTTAGACTTTTCGGGCTCTGCTGGGAAGCAACCCGAGCGCCGGGGTGGACTCGAATACCGCAGGCTTGGGTGGCTTCGGCCGCCCAGGCCGGCCTCCTGCGGGATCGACAGCAATGCGAAAAATCCCAGGGGTTCGGGGACAGAGTCCCCGAGTCGTTCCCCAATCAAACCAATACGGAAACCCGGTGCAAAAGTGCGTTACCCTTTTCAACCAACCGGCGTTTCACGCTGAACCAGTACAGTTTATTCCGAGGAAAGGTGGACGGAGAAGAAAATTGCTCCAAAAGTGTCTAACTTGCAGGCAACTCCACAAAGAAAGTTGCGCCTTTGCCCTGAACGAGATCAG
>VFZW01000195.1 GCA_016871055.1 Acidobacteriota bacterium | reverse complement strand
GCCGACCGACCGCGCCGCCTCATTCTCGAACGCGTGTGCGACCAGCAACTCGGGCACCCCGTCTTTATCCGTATCCAGCGGCCACGTGTTGATCATGCGGGATAGCTTCGGCGCGATCACACGGCGCTCCCACGTCGGATTTTCAAGCCAGATGAGTTCGGTCATCCCAGAGGCGAGCGCGATGAGATCGGGCTTGCCGTCGCGATTGAGATCGGTCGCGGCCACCTGATAGCCGCCGCGCAGGCCGGTGGCGAGCACCTGCTTTTCAAAGCGAACGAAACGCGTCTGCGCCGCGAGCGGCAGCGCGAGGAGTAGGGAAAAAAGTGATCGCATGGCGGTCTCCATATAAAATGAATGGTGAATGTCCATCCTAACAACGGTCGTCGGCAGCTATCCCACGCCGCAATGGCTCCACGGCAACACATCGCGCGGTGCGCTGCGCGATGCCATCATGGTTGTCCTCAAGACGCAGGAACTCGCCGGCATCGACGTCGTCGCCGACGGGGAGTTGAACCGGTTCGATCCGAGCCATCCCGAAACCAACGGCATGATCGACTACTTTATCAGCCGCATGTCCGGGATTCGCACCAAATTTTCCATTTCCGACATCGACCAGTTCCGCGCCGACGCCCAGTTAACCTACCGGACCGATCCGGCGGGCATCGTGACCGAAGATGTGGGCGACGGTGTGCTGAACCTCGCGCGCGACTACGATTTCACCCGCGGCCTGACAGGACACAAGTTGAAGTTCACCTGCACCGGTCCGCACATGTTGACCAAGGTTCTGACCGATCGCCACTACAAAACGCGCGACGAACTTTGCATGGCGATCGCCCGGGTGCTGCGCCGGCAGATGGAGCGCATTGGCGCCGAAATCGTTCAGATCGATGAAGCCAACATCAGCGGCCATCCGGAAGACCGCGAGTGGGCGCTGCCGGCGATCAACCATGTGCTCGACGGCGTCAAGGGCAGGCGCGGCGTGCATATTTGCTTTGGCAACTATGGCGGGCAATCCGTGCAGAAGGGTTTTTGGAAGGACCTGATGGGCTTCATGAACAGTCTGCATTGCGATCACCTGATCCTCGAATTTGCGCGCCGCGGTTATGACGAACTCGACGCGTTCCGCGAGCTCGATCCGAAGATCGGTCTCGGTCTAAGCGTTGTCGATATCAAAGACAACGGCATCGAGACTCCGGACTTGATCGCTCGTCGAATCGAACACGCGCAAAAGATCCTTGGACCGGGGCGCATTCCCTACATCCATCCCGATTGCGGCTTTTGGATGTTGCAGCGGTCTGTCGCCGATGGCAAAATGCGCGCTCTGGTAAATGGCCGAAACCTGTTTGAAGGGAAATTCTAATGCGAGCAATCCTCTTCTGCACGCTGAGCGTGTATGCACAATCGTTGGGTGAGCCGAAGCAGTTGACCAGCGGCGGTCAAAACGCCGAAGCGTATTGGGCGCCCGACGGCAAACGCATCGTCTTCCAATCGACCCGCGATCCCTATCAGTGCGATCAGATCTTCGTGATGAACGCCGACGGTTCCGATCAGAAACTCGTCTCGACCGGTAAAGGCCGCACCACCTGCGCGTACTTCCTTAAGGACAACAAACACATCGTCTACGCATCGACGCATGAAACCAGTCCCGCCTGCCCGCCGCCGCCCGACCGCAGCAAAGGCTACGTGTGGGGCGTTTTTCCAGGTTATGAGTTGTACGTCGCCTCGCTCGACGGCGCGATCAAGAAAAAGCTGACGGCCATGCCGGGCTATGATGCCGAAGCGACGGTGAACTTCAAGACCGGGCTCTTGGTCTATACATCGATGGAGTCTGGCGACCTCGACCTGTGGACGATGAAGCCAGACGGCGCCGGCAAAAAGCAGATCACCAGGAGCAAAGGCTACGATGGCGGGCCCGTGTTTTCTCGCGATGGCAAGCAGATCGTTTGGCGCGCGAACCATCCGCAAACGCCCGAGACGATGGCGCGTTATGACGCGCTGTTAAAGGACAACCTCACCGCGCCGATGAAGATGGAGTTGTTCGTCTCCGGCGCCGCCGGTAACAACGTCCGGCAAATCACCAGGAACAATTGCGCGAACTTCGCGCCAACCTTCACGCCCGATGGCAAGCGGATTCTGTTCGCGTCGAATATGCACAAGTGCGACGGGCGCGATTTCGAATTGTTCATCGTGGACGTGGACGGCAAAAACCTGAAGCAGGTTACTAAATACGGCGGCTTCACTTCGTTTCCGGAATTCTCGCCGGATGGCAAGACGCTGCTGTTCTCCAGTTCGTTGAACGCAAAGGACCGCTTCGAGTTCAACATCTTTACCGCGGAGTGGCGGCAGTAAGCCGCTACACCTGCTGCGAATCTGCCGTCGGTCCGTAGACGCTGGGCACTTTGCCTCCCATCGCGCGCAAGTAGCTGGTCAACTGACCGCGATGGTGAACGGAGTGCTTCGCGGTGATCGATAGAAATCCGAGCGCGGGGAGTTGAAACATGCCGAACATGTCGATGGTTTCGGTAAGCTTTTCGGCGGGTAATCCGCGCACGCGTTCGACCGCCGCGGGAACGCTCGCTTTGTAGCGGGAGCCCGCATCGGCGGCGTTGTGGATGCCGCAAGCGGCGGAGTCGTCTGGCGGCGGCGTGAACGCGCCGTCGGCGATGCTGTTCAACAACCATGCGTCTTCAAGCGCGAGGTGCCGCAGCAACCCGAGCGCCGTTTTCGATTTCCCGTCGGGGCGATAATCCAGACTGGCATCCGGCGCCGCGGCCAGAACGTTTATCGTGGTCTGCATCTCGCCTTCGAAATCGGCGAGCAGGTAGTTGGCGATGATTTTGGCTTCGGTAGGGTTCATAGGATCTACCCGGATGTGTACCCACCCGCCTCTTCGTTACAGAAATTTTTGGCTTATCTCTTCGCGGCCGGTTTAGCCGGCGGCGCCGCGCCGGTCTTGATGAGTGGCATCAATAGTTCGCGGAGGTTCTTTTCTTCGTGCTCGAAGAACCGGTCGTTGCCCGCGTACTGATAGCGGACAACTCCCTTGCGGTCGATGATCACCAACTGCGGCATCATCAGGCTCATCATGACGTCATGCTGAAGAAACGAGAGCACCGGTTCGCGCGGCGAGAAGCCCACCGGATAGGTGATGTTGAACTGCTTGACGAAGTCGTTGACGAACATGTTGGCCATGTTGTTGATGGCCACGGCGACGGGTTGAAACCCTTGCGGACCAAGTTCCCGATGCAATTTGTTGAGCGTCTGCGAAGCCTTCTGGCAGTGCCCACAGTCGGTGAGGATGAACTCGATCGCCACCACCTTGCCTTTATAGGAGCTAAGGAGGATGTCCTTGCCATCGGTCATGCGTACTTGAAAATCGGGAGCGGTGCGCGGGATGTCGGCGCCGGCGAGAGAGAGCGCGGCCAGAGCCAGCGCGGCGAATCGGACAGTCATCGTAACTATTCTAAGCCTTCGGTGATCTGGACCGCCGCGCCTTTCCGCGCGAGTCGCGCCGCTGATTTCGAAGGCGCCACTTTGGCCTTGTAGAACGACTCGAACTGCCCGGCGGCGTCGGCGGAATCAAACGCCAGCGCGTACGTGAGCGCGGGTTTCTTGGATGACTTGTGCTCGCCGACGCGGTAGCGTCCGCCCCGCCAGCGTGGCGCCAGTTTATCGGCGGTCTCCTCGTCGGTGTGTTGCTGAATGAGCACGTGAATGTCAAACTCGCCAAAATCGCCATCGGTCAGTTCCGTGTAATCGCCGGGCAACTTCGGCGCGCGCGCTTTGGCCGGCTTCGCCTTTTCGAAGTACAGCGCCGGATGCAGAATCTGGCGCGTGTTCGATGGAGGCCGCGCAAATACTTCGCGGAAGCCCTTGTTGCCTAGGCGCTCGATGACTTCCTGCTGAAAGACGAGCCCCTTGGTGTATGGAAACAACAGGCTCTCGCGAATGTAGAGCGGGGCCTTGGAGAGTTCGGGGTAGTCGGAGAGGCCAACACTCGATGCGTTAACAAACATGCGGACCATCGACTGATCCTTTCGCAGCGACTGGCCTGTTTTCTGCGCCATCACCTCGTACATCAACCATTGCGCCTGGCCCTCCATCACGGCCATGCGCGCCGTGGCTGAATCGTCGTTACGTCCCTGCTGGATATATTTTTCAAGCGTGAAGTGCTGGTCGGCTAGCGCGTGCGCGAGTTCGTGAATCAGCACGAAGCGTTGCGAAATTTCCGGCGCGCCTTCGAGAAGAAACATCTTCTTCTTGCGGTAATCGTAAAACGCCGCCGCTTGTTCGGTAAGCAGCGAAATCGTCGAAGCCTTGAGGTCATAGCTTGGCGGCACGAAGCCGAAGAGCTTAAGCGTCAACTCTTCGATGCGCAACTCTTCGGGTTTGATCGACTCGTTGATGCGGGTCTGCAAAAAATCTTTCAACTTTTCACGTGTAATGAATTCGCGATCGACCGTGCCCTTGACAGGCAGCCCGGTGACTTTGGCGAGGTCGGCGAGCGTGTCGTCGATCTGGCCAATTAATTCCCGATTGGACGGCTGCGCGGCGAGCGCGGAGATGTAAAGGAGAAGGCAGCTTAGGAAGCGGCGCATTCAGAAGACCCCATGGAGCGAGTGTATTGCAGAAACGCGGCCGCTGCCGCGCCTGCCAGAATTGCGGCCCCGCCGAGGACCGCGCGCGGACCGTACGCCGCCGCCCCCGATCCCGAGATCAAGCCGCCGATCGGCAACATGCCGACGGCCATCATTGTATACAGCGACATCACACGGCCGCGGTAAGATTCGTCGAGCACCGACTGAATCAGCGCGTTGTTGGCGGCGTTCTGCCGGAAGAACGCGTAACCCGCGCTGGCCGACGCCGCGACCGCAAACCAAAAGGTCGGCGCGACCGCGAACGCCGCCAGGGAAAGCGCGTATAACACCGCCGCTCGTCCGGCCACGCCGCGCATGCCGTCGCTCGACGATTGCGTTGCAATGCGGACAACGCCAAGCGTCGCGCCCGCGCCGAACGCCGCCATCATATAGCCCAGCCCCGTCGAGCCGCGCTGAAAAAGGCCGTCGGTGACGAACGGACCGAGCACCAGCGGCGGCGCGTTGGTGAGCGTCATCATGCCGCAAAGTAGCAGCGAGTTGCGGATTACGGGCCGCGACCACGCGTAACGAACTCCGGCGAGTATGCCGCTGCCGGCGTGTTTCGACGGTTCGGTGCGCGGCATGCGTATCCGCAATAGCGAATAGAGAACAAAAAGGAAGCTGACCGCATTCACGGTGAAGCAGAGGCCCTCGCCGAATTGCGCCACAAAGACGCCGCCAATCGTCGGACCAAGCGTGCGGGCCGTGTTGAATGCGACCGAGTTCAGCGAAATCGCGCCGAGCAGATCTTCTTTCGAAGTCAGCAGTATCATCAGCGACTGGCGCGCGGGAATATCGAACGCGTTCGCGCATCCTAGTAGCGCGGCGAGCGTCAGCACATGCGCCGGTGTCACTCGTTCCGTCAGCGTTAACCAGGCCAGCGTTGCGGCTTGAAAGAGAAACAGCGACTGCGTAATCAGCACGATCCGATGGCGGGGAAACCGATCGGCGGCGAGTCCCGCCAGCGGGCTCAGTATCAGTACGGGAGTATGCGCGCAAAACGTCGCGACGCCGAGGTAGAACTCCGATTTCGTCAGGCGATAAAGCAACCAGCTCTGCGCGATGCTTTGTATCCAAGTGCCGATCAGGCTGACCGCGAACCCTGACATGAACAGACGGAAGTTTGGATGCGACAGCGCGCGCAGTGCGAGCGAGCGTTCGCTCACTTCCCGCTCGAAATCGCCCGGACATCGAGCGACGGCGTCGTGCGTGGATCGGGAGGCACGGGAGCGATCGCATCGACGACAATAATCTTGCCGGAGTTCTGTTGCAAAGTCTTCAGCGTGTCCGCGCCCGAAGCGGTAAGGTTGAACTGCTGCCCGGTAAGTTCGACTGTGAATCGCCACTGTCCGGCGTCGGTAACAGGTGTGCCCTTCACTTTGACATGCGCGGTCTTGGGCGTGAACCCTACGCCTTTGATCGCATCGCGGAGCCGTTCGAGCGTCAGCTTGTTGCCTGGCTGCAAAATCATCTCCGCCCCGTTTTGTTGCGACAGCGTGACCTTCTCCACTCCGCGGATCCGTTTGAGTCCGGATTCAAGCGACTGGGCGCACGAGGCGCAGTCCATGTCGGAGACCTCGAGCCGAACGGCCAGAAACTCCGCCGCGAGCGGAGAGGCGGTCAAAAGCGCACAGGCCGCGAAGGCACGGCCCCAAATGGGCGAGCAACTCGCCCGATGGCCGAGCCGGAGCGAGTCCGTTGTGCGCGATTCCCCCAGAAGAACGATCGGCGCGAATCGCATCTTTCTATTTTATCCCGCGCGGCGATGTTAGACTTCATTCTTTGATGACGTTGAAGCAGACTGTGTTGTGTGCCGCCGTCGGGGCGATCGTATTCGCGGTGCACGCAGTGAGCCCGGTTACACAGTCCTCGGACTCGCGGTGGGCCGTCCCGGCGATGATCAGCCTCGTCGAGCGCGGCGATCTGACTCTCGACGAATACACCGGCCTGTGGACAGAAGACACGCTCTACGGCATCGAATGCATCGGGCCGGGCGGGGAGGTGCGCAAGCCCGCGTTGGCGGGCTGCCCGGAGTTGTTCCATGCCTACCCTCGGTATCCGATTGCCACACCGGTGCTGTCGATCCCGCTGTTTTTGGCCATCGACAAATTCACGCCGGTGTTGCCCGGGGCCTCGCCTGGATTGCAGTTGTTGCAACAGCGAATGTATCTGCAGTCGCACCGGCAGTTGGAGATTCTGGTCGCATCGGCAACGGCGGCGCTCGCGGCGGTGCTGATTTTTTCGTTGGGCGGTGGGGGATGGCAGGGTCTGCTCTGGGCTTTGTCGTTCGCATTCGGCACGAGCTTGTGGTCGACGGCGAGCCGAGCGATGTGGCAACACGGCCTGTCGGTGCTGTTGATTCTGGCGGCGTTGTGGCTGCTTGTCGATGGACGGCGATATCTGCTGTGTGCGGGTGTCTTGCTCGGCCTCGCCATTTGGAACCGGCCGCTAAACGTAATCGCGCTCGTGTCGATTGCGATTTGGCTGCGGCGCGATGCGGTGCGTTTGCTCGCCGGCGCTGCGATCGCGTCCATACCGTTCGTGCTGTGGTGCGTGACGGTCTACCGCATGCCTCTGCAGCCCTATTTCCTGCAGGGCAATCGCTTCGTGTGGGATGCGTCGCGCTTTGGCGGCGTGCTGCTGGGGCAACTGTTCAGCCCTGGGCGCGGACTGCTCGTCTACAGTCCATTTCTAGCAGTGGGAATTGTCGGCATGTGGCGATTGTGGCGCAAGGAGCGGTGGCTCGCGGTTGCGCTTGCGCTCTGGATCGGAGGACACACTCTGGTGATTTGCCTGTTCAACGATTGGGCGGGCGGCTTCGGCTACGGACCGAGATATTGGACCGATCTGTTGCCAGCTGCAGTGATGCTGATGCGTGGTGAGTGGCCGCTGCGGCGCTGGATGATTCCGCTCGTGCTTTGGGCCGTGCTGGTGCACGGGCGCGGCGCGATCGACCCGCGGACGCAGCGATGGAATCAGCGGTGGGTGAGCGGACAGACATCGGTATGGGATTGGGGCGGAGCGCCGTTTCTGGGCGGGATCACATGGCGCGATTGATTGCCACCGATGTCGAGTACATTTGGCTGACGTTCTGTTTGATCGCCCTGTTCCTTCCCTCGTTGAGGCTGCCTCGCCGCGCGATCGCGTGGATGGCGGCGTCAACGGCGCGCGCGGTACTCATCGCGTCTTTGTTTCCCGTCGTGATTCGACTGCTGCTATTGCCTTGGCTGCCTGTGCGCGTGCCAGGCATTCACGATGAGTTCGGCCATTTGCTGACGGCGGAGACGTTGTCGCTCGGGCGATTAGCCAATCCCGCGCCCGAACTCTGGAGCCACTTCGAAACGTTCCACATCTACTTCCAACCGGTCTACGCATCGATCTACTTCCCGGGAAACTCGATTTGCATGGCGCTTTCGTTCGCGTTGTTTGGGCATCCGTGGCCGGGCGTATTGCTGTCGATGGCGCTATTGTGCGGCGCGGCGGTGTGGTCGCTGGAGCGATGGCTGCCGCGCCACTGGGCGCTATGGGGCGGCGTCTTAATGGGCTTGCGATTCGGCGTCGTAGGTTATTGGATGAACAGCTACTGGGGCGGTGCGATGGCGGCGCTGGGCGGTGTATTGTTGATTGGCGCAATCGGCCCGCGGCGGCCGTTTCATGGCGTGGCGTTCGGGATCGGCTGTGCCGTGTTGTTGTTCACGCGCCCTTTTGAGGGGTTGATTGCCGTCGTTGTCGTCGTTTTGTCCGCCGGTGTGTGGCGCTTCGGCATACGCTTGGTTCCCGCGTTCGCGATCGGCGCCGTCGCAATGACGGCGTTCGGCTATTACAACTTCCGGTTGACAGGCGATGCGCTGACGCCGCCCTATCGAGTAACGGCCAAGCTCTACAACGACGGCAACGTGTGCCGGGCTTGTCGCGTCCCTCCAATGTCGAGTTTCGACACGCCGAACTGCGTCGGTCTGCCGATGAGTTTGAGGCGGTAAACGGACGGGTATTTGCAACGTGGGAGTCGGGCCTGAGGTACTCGTGGCAAAAGCTTTCGGTGTGGCGGATCAAGCTACTCGGGCCGCTGTTGATGATTCCGCTTCTTTTCGGCATGTGGCGGGAACGACGTTACGGCGCGGCGCTTGTGTGCGGACTCGCCGGATATGGCGCACATCAATTCATTGCCGTGCATTATTTCGCGCCGCTACTGGGCCTGCAGTGGATGCTGCTGATGACGGGATGGCGAGGGATGGCGATGTCGCCGCGCGGCGCGCGGGTTGCTTTGTGCATTGGTCTCGGATGTGTGGTGAGCTCTCTTTGGCCGTACAATGGCGGAGACTCCGAGCGTACCTGGGGCTGTTGCACCGCGCCCGGCAACATGCGGCGCGCCGAGTTCGTGCGTAAGCTCGAATCGATGGGCGGCCGGCATCTGGTGATGGTACGCTACAACGCCAATCACAACATTCATGTGGAGTGGGTCTATAACGACGCGCACATCGATTCGTCGGAGGTCATTTGGGCGCGCGCCATGTCGGAGACTGACGACGCGCGGTTGATGAAGATGTACGAGAATCGCGCGGTGTGGGCGATCAATCCGGACGAAGAAGGACTAGCGTTGCGGCGCATCCGTTGATTTTGGCGTCGGCAAATTCTACCCGATGACCTGGCCCGCCTTCAACAGCCGCGCCCGCGGCAAATTGTAGTCGACCTGTTGCAAAGACTTCTTCGACTCCATCGCCAGCAGCGACCCCATCGCCGCGGACTCGCCGAGCGCCATGAACGTATAGGGGATGTGCGTTGCCGACGGGCAAGTCGGCGTGAGCAGATTCGTTAATTCGGACTCGCTTGGCAACAGCGCTCGCCACGCCACGCCGAAAGGCCCCCACTCTTCGCCGCCAAAGACGAAGCCTTCGTTGTAGACGGCGCCATCGCGCACGATGCGTCGGTCGGGAGGCCGGTAGGCCATCGCGACGGGGTCTTCCACCAGCGTAGGATTAATGCGGCGCGTATAGTGCTCGGTGAGCACGAAGTCGCTCTTCATCCGGCGGCCGTCGCGCTCATAGAGTTGCCGCGGCCAATTGCCATTGTCTTTGAACTCCTCGGCGCACAAACCCCATTGCCGCCACGGCGCGCGGATGGACTCGCGTACGGCCGGGTCGTTCGATAGAAACCACAATAGGCCCTCGGAGAAATTTCGATGAAACTGGAGAATCGCCGCGCGCGCTTGCGGCGTTGCGTTGGGCCATGCGTGATTGGTTCCGTAGAGATTCAGCGAAAGATCGTGCCAACTCCCCTTATCGGTTTTGCCGTTCGGCAGATTCGCCGTCGGTTGCCACAGCTTGCCCCCAGCGGCAATGTAGCGGAGATAGATCTCGTAGTTGGCGCGATCGAAATCGGCCGACTTCGCCGAGCGCCTCGTCTTGTATCGTCGCGATGAGTCCGCTCTTTCGATCCCCGGGAGTCTTGTACGGATCGACGCGCACTTCGAACTGGCGGTACGTGTTCGTGTGACGGATGCCGTTGCGCGTTTCGTTGTATTCGCGATTCGCTTCCCGGCCCACAGCCGTGCGAACCCCGGCCATGGCGAGTAGGTCTCCTTCAATCGTCGCGTCGATGTACTGTCCGCACGTATAGCTGGCGCGGTTTGTGACTATCGACCGGATTTGTGCGCCCCGCTTGTCGACGCCAATCAGCGTCTGCTCCCGCTGCGGCGTCACATGAGATTCGCGCAGCCACGCTTCGATCTTCGACTCAAATTTATAGACGGGTTCCCGTTTGCCATAAACCCTGCCGATCCGCCGGTAGAAATCGAGCGCGAGTCCGCCCAGCTCGTGATCGTTTCGAAACCAGTGATTGTTGATGTCGGAACTTCCCAGTCCTTCCGACGGCGTGTTTCTCCGGACTAATCCACGCAATGTTGAGGCGGCGCGCGCCGCGGTAAGGCCGGCCGAAGTCCCGCCGTAGATGCAAACGTCGGCGTCGATGGCGAACGTTGGAATCGCGAACAGCAGCCATGCAAATCGCATGTTTCCACGCTACCATTGGCCAATGCCGGTCCTCTATTGGGCGCTCATCGCCGCGGTGGCGATCGTCGTCTTCTTCCGCAAGGCGCGGTTCCACTACGAACGAATTCCGAAACTGCCCTACGAGCCGGGTCTCGACGACCCGCCCGATGGCGAGTGGATCGTCGAAGCACCGTCGAACGTAACTCTGGCCCGCGTATTGCTGCCTTCCGCCGTCGAATATGCTGAGACCGAGAAGCTGGATCGGCTGGCGCTCTTGCTCAACAACGAGCCCGTGGGCTTTCTCGATAAGATCGTCGCGCCCTATGCCGCTGCCCTTGCATTCGCCGGTCTGCGTTCCGGCGATCCCCCCTACACCGATGTCGTTGTAAAACGCGCGCGCGGCGGAACACGCAGCCGCGTGCTGCGCGCCGAACATATGGGGACGATCTCGGGCCGCCCGCCATTCTTGCTGGCCTACATGAAGGCCGGAGTGATGTCGACGGTCGTGATTGGGTTCGCGGGGCTGTTGTTCGCGATGTGGCTGCCGCTGCTTGTGTTGATGATTTACACCGGACTCTATCGACATGCGGCGCTCTTCGGACTGTTGCCCATCGTGGTGTTGTTTCCCTGGTATCGCAGCGCCGTCGGACTGTTCGCGCCGTTCGCCATTTATTTGGTCGTGAAATCGCCGTCCGAAAACGGCGTATCATAGCGATGATGTTGACACGCACAGTTGTTCTCGCGGCCCTCGCGGCCTCTCTCGTTTTCGCCCAGCGCCAGCAGCGTCCGAAGCTGCCCGGCGAGGATTGGGTGCTGCTTTTCAACGGCAAGGATCTCAAGGGCTGGGTCGAGATCGGCAAGGAGAAGTGGGTCGTTGAAAACGGCACGATTCACGGCCAGGCGATTTCGAAAGAATACGGCTACTTGAAGACCGAGAAAAACTACAAGGACTTCCACCTCTCGCTCAAGTTCAAGTGTGAAGGTGACGGCAACAGCGGCGTCTTCTTTCACTCCGAATTCAAGCCGGGCACGCCCACCATCACGCAGGGCCTGCAGTTTGAAATCGACTGCCGCATTGGCCAGCACACCGGCGGACTGTACGGCGATGGCCGTGCGTGGATCGTTTGGCCCGCGCCGGAAAATGAAACCGTCGTTCGCCACAACGAGTGGAACGAATACTTGTTAAAGGTCGAAGGGAATCGCTACTACTCGCGGCTGAACGGCGTCGTGATGGTCGATTTCACCGATCCGAATCCGAAGAGTTTCGACGGCGGCATTTCCTTGCAGCTTCACTCCGGCGGAGCGGGCAACATGCGTTTCAAGGACATCATGATCCGCGATCTCACCAAGCGCGACGAACCCGCGAAGTAGTTAGCGCGCGGCCGCCGAACGCTCTACCTCTCGATGGGATCGGCGATCCACAGATTCGCCCGCATCTCCTGCAACGTGAAATAAACGGCGTCCTTCGTCACGCAGCGAACCGAAAATGTCGGCCGGTCCGATTCCGAGAACTGCTTTACCACGAAAGGCTCGCCCAACGGCTTCCTTGTTCTCGGATGCAGTTGGCGCGCCCACAACGTGTTGTCGATCTGATAGTAGATTACGTCCCCTTCTGGCGGCCAAAACGCGCCCGGCATGAATCCGGTTGTCTCCGCAAGCAGCATCCGCGTTTCCCGTTTTCCCTTGCTCTCGAAAGGGAACAGATAATACCCTCGGCGTTCTTCGCCGAGAAATGCTCCGACGTCCCAACGTCCGTCGGGCGAAATGTTAAGACCGAGCCAGTATGGGACCTCCTCTTTCTTCCTGGTGGAGACCTCTGCCGTCGCGAAGCGGCGGGGTACGCCATATTGGTAAAGCACCTTCTTGCCGTCGGGGCTC
>VFZW01000194.1 GCA_016871055.1 Acidobacteriota bacterium | reverse complement strand
CCACCGATACGAATACGGCGTAGTAAGGCACCGACGTCGTATTGCGGACGACGATCGCAAGCACCCACGCCAGCGTCACGCCGATCAACCCGCCCATGCCCGACAACACCGACGACTCCACCAAAAACTGGTTCAACACATCCTGCCTGCGTGCGCCGACGGCCTTGCGCACGCCGATCTCATGCGTTCGTTGTCACCACGGCAAGCATAATATTCATAATCACGATCCCGCCGACAACCATGAACACGCTGACAACCGCCACCGCTGTTGCCGCAATAGCCCCCGTCATCTGATCCCACGCCGCCAAAATCGAGTCCGACGAAAACACGCCGAAGTTATCTGGCTCCCCCGGCCGCACATGCCGCCACGCCCGCAGCAAACTGCGCACCTCGTCCTGCGCGCGCTCAAGATGATTGCGGTCCAGCGCCACCGCCGCATAGCCCACACCCATCCGCGAGCCGTACATCTTGAAGTAGGTCTCCACCGGGATGATGATGAACCGGTCGCGCGACTGACCGAAAACACTTCCCTGCTCCTTCGCCACGCCGATCACCGTGAACGGCCGCCCGCTCACTTCGATGACCTTCCCGATCGGATCGACAGTCGGGAAAAATCGTTCTTTGATCTCGTGGCCAATCACCGCCACCAGCGTGTGCCGCGCATCGTCGGCTTCGGTGAGGAAACGGCCATTGGCGATTTGGATGTTGGTGATCACACCAACATTCGCGCTCACTCCGCGCAATTCGAGCTCATCGATTCGCCCCGACAGGTACGTCGCCGATCCCTGCCGCCCCACCTCCATGCCGATCTCGCGAAGCAGCGTCGCCCGCTCCCGGACGAAGGAATACTCTTCCGGCGTGAGTTGTGGGTTCTTCCGCTGCATCTCCAGAAACTTCTTCGGATCCCACTGGCCGATCATGACCATGCGGCGGATGCGGAATCCGTCAACGCCCATATCGGCCACGGTGTTGGCGATGTAGTCGTCCATGCCCCGGACAACGGACATAACGGCAATCAGCGTCGTTGTCGCCAGAATAATCCCCAGCAGCGTCAGGAAACTCCGCAACTTGCTCGCGCGCAACGATGAAAACGCCACACGGGCGGCTTCGCCAAACGAGGCTGTAGTTGGTCGCGGCATGGTCCTCAGGGACAGACGGCGGACGCGGCTGTATTGTTCCTTTTAAGTCAAAGAGAATCCCCTCGCAACGCCGCCAGGCCACGCAACCGGGAATAACTTGACAACGCGGGTATAATAATCTTAGAAATATCTCTCGTACAAAATGGGATTTTCTAATCAATGATTTCTGGACATCAAGTTCAGACGGCCACTTAGAATCAACAATATCCAGGACCCTAGGGTCCCAGACAGGGTCCTGGGAGGGTTCTGGCAGATCTTTGAAAACCGAATAAATCCGGATCCAATCAGCGCTTTCTGGGTGGGGTCAGCCCGTGACGGGCTAGTATGGTCCGCCCTGCCTCCGACAGAAAAAAGTCCAAAAATTTTTGCGCGCCCTCGACGTTCTTCGCCGACTTGGTTACCGCTGCCGTTTGCCGCAATTCGGCCCCGTCCAACAGGACTCCGCCCCTCTCGTGCACAAGGCTCCAGGAAGTCAAAACGGCGTCGACATTACCGGTCTCGGCATACTGCATCGCCTGCCGGACCGATTCCGCAAATACGATCCTGGACGTCAACGCCGCCCACAACCCGGCCTTCTCCAATATTTCCCGTGCCGCCCGGCCGTAGGGCGCATGCGCCGGATTGGCGATCGCGATCCGCTTGGCGCGCCGCAAGTCTTCTAATCGCTTGAATCCACCCGACTTCGACCACAACGCCACCCGGCCCAAGGCATAAACGCGCACCGTCTCGGCCCGAAAATTGGGAGAACCGTTGATAAGTCCATCATCGGCCGACAAAAAAATATCGAACGGCGCTCCGTTCTCGATCTGGCGCGCCAGTTGCCCCGATGACCCTATCGAAAATCTGAGCTTAACTGATTGACCGGATTGAAGTTCTGAAACAAGCGGCGCAAGGTCGGATGCCGCCGCTACCAGAACGTCCTGGGCGAAAATCTGAGTGCCATACACTAAACACAGTGTTGACAAACAGACACTCACATTCAATAATGGATTAGTGCTCCGTAACCAGGGGCACGACAGTCTGCGGGAGGCAGAAAGTAATCGTATGAGCAAAATTATCGGCATTGACCTGGGTACAACGAACTCCGTGGTCTCGGTAATGGAAAGCGGCAATCCCGTCGTGATTGCCAATCAGGAAGGCGGACGGACGACTCCGTCGGTTGCGGCATTCGCGAAGAACGGCGACCGCCTGGTCGGCCAGGTCGCCAAGCGCCAGGCAGTGACCAATCCCGAGAATACCATCTACTCGATCAAGCGGTTCATGGGCCGGCGCTTCAACGAAGTCGGCGACGAAATGAAGCTGGTGCCTTACAAGGTATTGCCCGGCGACAACGGCGATGCGCGCGTCGAGATCCAGGGCAAGAAGTACGCGCCGCCGGAAATCTCGTCGATGGTGCTGACCAAGCTGAGGGAAGCCGCCGAAGCGCACCTCGGCGAAAAGGTCACCAAGGCCGTCATCACCGTTCCGGCCTACTTCAACGACGCGCAACGGCAGGCCACCAAGGATGCCGGCCAGATCGCCGGCCTCGAAGTGATGCGCATCATCAATGAGCCGACCGCCGCCGCTCTGGCCTATGGTCTCGACAAGAAGAAGGACGAAACCATCGCGGTCTTCGACTTTGGCGGCGGCACGTTCGACGTCTCGATCCTCGAAGTTGGCGACGGCGTGGTTGAAGTGAAGGCCACCGACGGCGACACCCACCTGGGCGGCGACAACATCGACGATCGCCTGATGGAGTGGATCATTGCCGAGTTCAAAAAGGATAACGGCATCGATCTCGCGCATGACAACATGGCGCGCCAACGCCTGAAGGAAGCCGCCGAAAAGGCCAAGATCGAGCTCTCAACTCTGCTCGAGACCGAAGTCAACCTGCCGTTTATCTCGGCCGACGCCTCGGGTCCAAAGCACCTGGTTATGAAGCTCACGCGCACGCGCTTTGAGCAGATGATCGACGATATCCTCCAGCGCGCGCTCGAACCCTGCAAGCGGGCGATGTCGAACTCCAAATTGACTCCGTCGCAAATCGACGAGGTTGTTCTGGTCGGCGGCTCGACGCGGATTCCGAAGGTGCAGCAACTGGTCCGCGAGTTGTTCGGCAAGGAGCCGAACCGCTCGGTCAACCCCGACGAAGTCGTCGCGGTCGGCGCCGCGGTACAGGGCGGCGTACTCGGCGGCGAAATCAAGGACGTGCTCCTGCTTGACGTCACTCCGCTTTCGCTCGGCATCGAAACGCTCGGCGGTGTGTTCACCAAGATGATCGAGTCGAACACCACCATCCCGACGCGCCGCAGCGAGATCTACTCGACCGCCTCGGACAGCCAGCCTTCGGTCGAAATCAAGGTTTTCCAGGGCGAACGCGCCATGGCCGCCGACAACCGGCTGCTCGGCGTTTTCCAACTGGCCAACATCCCGCCCGCGCCGCGCGGCGTACCGCAAATCGAGGTGACCTTCGATATCGACGCCAACGGCATCTTGAACGTCACGGCCAAGGACAAGGCCACCAACAACGAACAGAAGATCACCATCACGTCGTCGTCGGGCCTGAGCAAGGACGAGGTCGACAAGATGGCCCGCGAAGCTAAGGAAAACGCTTCCGCCGATCAAAAGCGCAAGGACCAGGTCGAAGGCCGCAACCGCATCGACGGCTTGATCTACAGCGTCGAAAAGACGTTGAAGGATCATCGCGACAAGGTCAGCGCCGACGAAGCCAAGAACGTGGAAGAGGCGCTCGAAGCCGCCAAGAAGGCGCGCGACGAGGGCTCGGTCGAAGGCATGAATGCCGCCACCGACAAACTCACCGCGGCAAGCCACAAGCTGGCCGAGGTCATGTACAAGGCTTCGCAAGCGGCTCCGTCCGCGGAAGCCAACGGCGCCGCACCGCCTCCTCCGGGCGCGGAAGCGAAAAAGGACGATGTAGTCGACGCGGAATTCGTCGACGTGGACGACAAGGGCAAGAAATAACGGCCCTCTTTTATGGCGCAGCGAACCGACTACTACGGCGTGCTTGGCGTGAGCCGCGAGGCCTCGGTGGAAGACATCCGCAAGGCTTACCGGCGGCTCGCGCGCAAATATCATCCGGACCTGAATCCGGGCGATAAGGCCGCCGAAGACAAGTTCAAAGCGGTCTCGGAAGCCAACGAGATTTTGGGCGACGAGAAGAAGCGCAAGATGTACGACCAGGTCGGATACTACTCCGAGTCCGGCATGCCGAACGGCGAAAATCCGTTCGGCCAGGGCGGACCGGGAATGGGATTCGGCGGCTTCGACTTTTCGGATTTCCTCAATCAACAGCAACACGGCGGCGGCGGGCGGCGACGCAATACCCCGCCGCCCAATCAAGGCGGGTTCGGCAACATCTTCAGCCAGTTCTTCGGCGGCCAGCAGCAACGGCCAGAAGCGCAAGGACCGGAGAAAGGCGCCGATCTCGAGTACACGCTCTCGATCGACTTCTGGCAGTCGATCCGGGGCACCCAGGTGCGCATGAACATCTCGCGCCAGGATCTGTGTTCCAACTGCGGCGGCTCCGGCGCCGCCGGCGCCGCCGCGACGACTTGCACCGAATGCAACGGGTCGGGCAACGTAACGCAAATGGCCGGGGCGATGCGCTTCACGCTGAGTTGTCCGCGCTGTAGCGGGTCTGGAAAAATGCGCAACCCGTGCGGGGTCTGCCGCGGCGATGGCCGGCTGGCGAAGATGGACTTCGTCGATGTCCGCATCCCGCAGGGCGTGGCCTCCGGCGCGCGGCTCCGCGTCGCCGGCAAGGGCAACGCCGGTACGATGGGCGCACCGGCCGGCGATCTCTACATCACCGTCCGCGTCGAGGAGCATTCGTTCTTTCGCCGCGAGGGCGACAACATCGAAATCACGGTGCCGATCACGGTGCCCGAAGCCGCTCTCGGGGCCAAGATCGAAGTGCCGACCATCGATGGCCGCGCGCTTCTCAAAGTTCCAATGGGCACCTCCAGCGGCCAGAAATTCCGGCTGCGCGAAAAAGGCGTGTCGAACGCCCGCAAGGAAACCCGCGGCGATCAGATCGTCGAAATCGTCGTCCAGCCTCCCAAGGCCAACGACGAACGGACTCGCGAGTTGCTCCGCGAACTGGCCGAGCTTCATCCGGAAGATCCTCGCGCCGAACTCTGGAGCAAGGTATAGTTTCGTTTAATGGCAACGAAGCGATCCAAAGGCGCCTACATGATTTCCTCGGTGGCGATCCAGTACGAGGTGCACCCGCAAACGTTGCGGCTCTACGAACGGGAAGGACTGCTAAAACCTAGCCGCAGCGACGGAAACACCCGGCTGTACACCGATGAGGATCTCGAAAGGCTCGAAGTCATTCTCAAGCTCACGCGCGAACTGGGCGTCAATCTCGCCGGCGTGGAGATCATTCTGAACATGCGCGAAAAAATGGAAGAGATGCAGCGGCAGATCGAACAGTTCGTCGCCTCGCTCAACCAGGAACTGGCGCAACACACGCGGCCCGCCGCGCCCGCGCAAAATCAGTCGCTGGTGCCCGTGGTGAAGGGCGCGGCCATCGTTCCGGTCGCAGCGAAAACGCGCCGCCGAAAGGCCTGACGCGCTACCGCACCCACTCTTTCAAGCGCGGCAGGATTACATCTTGTGTGTAGCGGTCGTGCTGGCGAAGAGCGTCCATGCCTTCGTTCAAGCGCATGCGTTTGACGATCGCCCGGATCTGCGCCTCGCCCGCTTTGCCCCAGGCTTCGCGCTCGGCCGCC
This sequence comes from Acidobacteriota bacterium, assembly GCA_016871055.1. Lineage (GTDB taxonomy): Bacteria > Acidobacteriota > Terriglobia > Bryobacterales > Bryobacteraceae. The sequence goes on along the minus strand of VFZW01000194.1, from coordinate 6,674 downwards.
GTCGCGGGCAGTTTGCCCGATCCGCCGTGGGCCAGAACATCGTTGATCCAGGACCCGAGATAGAAGCTGCCCGAGAACCCGAGTTTGCCGAGTTTGGCCAGGCCTTCGTTGGCCGGGATCGCGGCGTGCGGAGTTTCGCCGTACTCGCCCTGCAACGCCAGATCGTCGATGCGCCCGGTAATCCAATGCGCTCCGTAGAGAAACTTATCGCGCTCGGCGGGCACGACCTTGATCTTCGGCAGATACTCGTCCATGTTGATGTAGAGCAGCGGCACGCGGGTCTCGTCGAAGAACTCGCGGACCATCGCGCCGGCCGTCAGCGCGGCCGGGCCGTGACTCATCGAGATGTAGACCTGGCGGCGGAATCCCTGGCGCAGCAACGAGTGCGCCGTCTCTTTCAAAAACGCGGAACCGGAGCCGATCTTGAACCCGATCGTCGACGGCGCGGGCAAAGTCGTCCCGGGGTAGGACCAGGCGAGGCCCGGCATGAATAGACCTCCGGTTTCCTCGGCCATAGCGGTGGCCAGGCCGAGCGCATAGACGTAGTCGCGATCGCTCGGTTGAATGCCGTTGGTTTCGACGGCGCCAACCGGGACGAAGATCACATCCGATTTCTTCAGTTGCTCGGCCACCTGTAAATGGCTAAGGCGCGTGAGGTCGCGCGTGTGCAGCTTGCGGACTTGGCCGCTCAGCGTCAGCGCGGCGAGAATTACGAAACCGATTCGCGTAAGCATGGCTTTGTAGTCCACCGATAATATCGCAATCTTCCGAGGCGCGGGCGCGTTACGTTCTTAGGCGCCGAACTGGCGCAAATGATGATCCAGGTGCCGGTGCATCAACGCACCCCAGTCGGCGCCGGTCAACTCGCCGAACGCCGCGTGCGGCGCGAATTTCTGTCCCGGCCCGTTACCGGCAAACCGGTTCGCCTCGCGTTTCAAATCGGCGACTCGCTCTTTCAGATCACCTTCGTCGAGATTCAAAAACTCGACGGCGGTCGGCGCGCCCTTGGGCCATGGCAGCACGTAGATGATCAGCTTCTTCATGACCCAGTTCTTAAACGGAGTCTTCTTCTCGGTGACCTTCATCTCGCCCGCGGCCGCCAGAAACGGCAGTGTGCAGTGTTTCACCATCTGCGAGACGGACATCACGCCCCAGGCCGGTTTCGCGTCTGCACTCAAGGCATCAAACCGCGCCAGTACGGCGGCTCGCTCGTCGGAGTTCCAAATCGATTTCGCCATATCGAATATCCTAGTCGATGTGAAGCTCGTTGTTGCACTGTTGCTTCCGGCGCTGGTATTCGCGGAGAAATGGACCGCGTTCAAGAGCGCACCTTTCACCGTCTACACCACCGGTGGCGACCGCGAAGCGCAGGAAGCGCTCAACACGTTGGTGCAACTGCGCCACACACTGTCGGAGAAGTTCGGCAAGGACTTGCAGCCAATCTGGCCGGTCGCGCTCGTGCAACGCAAGACCGGGCCGCAGCCGCTGAAACTTGTGCGCGAGTCGTATCTGACGATCGCACCGATCGGTGCGATCCCGCCCGCGACGCTCGAAGAGATTGCGCTGCTGCTGCTGCGCGAGAACACCGCTACGATGGATCCGTCAATTGAACGCGGCATCGCGCGCGGCTTCTCGACGCTTGCCTGTAACGGCCCGCGTGTGACGTTCGGCGCACCGCCCGCACAGAAGGATCTCGACTGGGCGCGCATGCATCTGCTGTTGACGAATGAGAAGTACAGCGGTTCGGCGCGGGTGCTGCTTGGCAACTTCGCCAAGGGAATCGATGGCGACGCGGCGTGGCGGAACACCGTCGGCACGCTGCAACGCGACTTCGACGCGCAGGCAAAACAACATCTCGCAGCGGGCGCGCCGGGATCGATCGCCCTCAACGGAAAGCCGTTCGATCCGCGCCGCATCAAGGGCGAGGATCTGGAGAAGGACGAGACGGCGCTGTTCGAAGCGGACCTGGTCAACACGGCCGCGGCATACAAGGCGGCGATCGCGAAGTTCCCCGAGTTGCATGCGGCGAAAGAAGCGCTGGGAGTTCTGACAAACGACAAAGCTCTGCTAGAAGGCGCGACAGGCGCGCGCGCACTGGCGGCGTTGAACACAAAGGACTCGCTGGAAAAGGCCTGGCGCGCGAATGTGAGGTGGGCACAGCCGCACGAACAACTCGCGAAACTCGAGGAGAAGAATTCCGACAAGGCGCAACGGCATCGCAAGGCGGCTGAGCTAAGCCCGCGAGAAGTGCGGTTGTGGAAGCTTGCCGCCCAGCATTTCGAAGCGGCCGAGTTGCAGGCCGAGGCGTCGAAGATGTGGCTCGCGGCCGAGCGCGCCGCGACTACGCAGAAAGAGCGCGACGATCTTCGCGAGACGCGATTGGCGGCCGATCGCAAGCGCGTCGATATCGAAGAAGCCGAACGCGCACGCATCGAACAGGAGCGGCTCAATGAGATCGCCCGCTTGAAGGCGGATTTGAATAACCGCGTCCGCGAAGCGGAGGCCAAAGCCAATGCCGGCGCGGCGCCGCGCAATCCGGACGCGAAGATTGTCGAATGGTGGGATGGGCCGAAGCCAGATGCGAGGGCTGTCGGCAAACTGTTAAAGGTGGACTGCCTGAAAGGCGGTCAGCTTCGGCTTGTGATCGACACGAAGCCACTGCTGGTGAAAGATCCGGGGCAGCTCGTGATCACGGGAAATGGCACGGTCGATCTTGGCTGCGGGCCGCAGAAGCCGGTGCGTAACGTGACAGCCGAGTATCTCACCAAGGCCGACAAAGCAACGGCAACTATCGGAGAAGTGGCGACGCTGACCTTCGCCGCCGCGCAATGAAGATCCCTGCGCGCTGGCTGGCGATCGGCCTCTTCGTGTTCAGCTCGGCGTTGAACTATCTCGACCGCCAGTTGCTGGCTGCGCTGGAAGGTCCGATCCGCGCCGAATTCAACTGGAGCTATGCCGACTACGGTCTCGTTGTCGGCTACTTTTCGATCGTTTACGCGCTAGCAGCGCCATTGATGGGCCTGCTGATCGACCGCATCGGCCTGAACGCCGGTGTGACTGTCGCGGTGGGCGGTTGGTCGCTGGCGACGCTGTGGACAGGCTTTTCGGGCGGCGTCCGCGAGTTGATCGCATCGCGCCTAGTGCTTGGACTCGCGCAAGGCGGGGGCATCCCAGCGTCGGGCAAATCGATGTCGACGTATCTCGAACCGAGCGAACGCGCGCTGGGCAACGCGATGAGTCAAATCGGCATTTCGGTGGGCCTGATCGCCGCGCCGCTTCTAGCCGGCGTGGTTGCGCCGGCCTACGGCTGGCGCGCGCCGTTCCTCATCGGCGCGTCGCTGGGTCTGGTGTGGATTCCGCTCTGGTGGTGGATGGCGCGCGTGGCGCCAAAACAGCCCGAGGTGGCGCAGGCACGGCGCGTGACTTTGCGCGAGATGCTTGGTTTGCGCACGTATTGGGGCCTGGTGATTGCGACGATGCTGGGCATGACGGTTTATAGTTTGTGGACGAATTTCACGACGGCGTATTTCGTGCGCGCGCGCGGGTTGAACGCGGTCGATGTGAATCGGACGCTGGCGTGGATACCGCCGCTGATCGGCAGCTTCGGCGGCGTGATCGGCGGCGCGTTTTCGATGCGGCTGATCCGCGGCGGCTCGGACGCGGCAAGCGCGCGGCGGCGCGCCGCGTTGATCGGCGCCGTGCTTGTCGCAGTAACGACGGCGTCGATCCCGTTCGCGCCGTCGGCCGCAATCGCGGTCGCGTGCATCGCCGTCAGCTACTTCTGCTCCACTGCGCTGAGCGTTAATCTTTACGCGCTGCCGATCGACATTTTCGGGCGTGAGCGCGCGGCGTTCGGCGTGGCGTCGCTCACGTGCGCGTATGGACTGATGCAGGTGTTCTTCTCGCCGTGGGTTGGACGGGTTATCGATCAGCAGGGTTTTGATCCCGCTTGCTGGGCAGCGGCGATCATGCCGATCAGCGGCGTCGGCGTGCTGTATCTGACGAAGGAGCGCTGATGCCGGATTGGTTATGGAAACTTCTGGGCAAGAATCCCTGCGCCGTGGTCGCTTACTTTGGCGACGATGTCGAGCCGCTAACGAAAGAGCTGCGACCGCTTGAGCTCTCTCGCGAACACATCACCGACCCGCGATTGTTGCGCGGCAAGCGCGTTGGGCTGGCCGTCTTTCGCCTTGGCGGCGGCGGATTCTGGCGCGCGTTCCGGCACGCTCCGCACAAACTGCTGGCGTTCAACGAGCGCGGGGAGCGGCATCATCTTCGGCTCGACATCGCGTCGCTTCTTTTTTGTAGAGGCGTTGAACTGGACCGCATCTGGCTGCGGCCGTGGTGGTGGCCGTGGGCGAAGGAGCGATCGAAGCAATCGAAGCAATCGACCACACTCGCGGGCCGCGCGCTCACCGAGGGCCGTCCACGCATCGCCATCGTCGCCCCGTATTTTCCGTGGCCGCTTGGGCACGGCGGCGCGGTGCGGATCTACTCGCTGCTCAAGGAAGCCGCGAAGGAGTTCGACATCTTTCTCTACTGCTTCGCCGAAGACGGCACGACGTTTGGCCCCGTGATGGACTTCGTGCATCAAGCCGTGTTGTTCGAAATGCCGCGCTATCGGGAGCCTCGCTGGGCGTCGGTCGACCCGCCCGAGGTTCGCGAGTTTCGCTCGCCCGCGCTGAGGGAACGCCTCGCCGAAGACCGCGCGCTCTTCGCCTTCGCGTTGGTGCAGGCCGAGTACACGCACCTAGCTCCGTACACGAATGATCTGGTCACGGCGCACGATGTGACTTACGATCTTTACGCGCAGATTCATGCGCGTGAACAGTCGCTTTCGAGTTGGTGGAACTTGTGGCGCTGGCGGCGATTCGAGCGCGGCATCAAGGCCCGGTCGATTGTCATGGCGGAGAAGGACGCGCCACTGCTTTCTGATACGACGATAATTCCGAACGGTGTCAATCTCGCTCGCTTCAACCCAACGCCGGAAGGAGACGGCTCGCGGGTGCTGTTCATCGGATCGTTTCGACATTTTCCGAACGTGACAGCCTTTCGATTCTTGGCCGAACAGGTATGGCCGCTAGTGAAAGACGCACAACTCGAAGTTGTCGCCGGGCCCGATCACACGCGTTTCTACGATCCGCCAGCGATGCCGAATGTCACGATCCACGGCTTCCTCGCGGACGTCGTTCCGCTTTATCAACGAGCCAATATCGTGGTTTCGCCGACGCTTGTGAGCGCCGGGACAAATTTGAAAGTGCTGGAAGCGATGGCGATGGAACGAGCGATTGTGTCGACGACGAGCGGCTGCGCGGGCTTGCATCTCGAACACGGGAAATCGGTGCTAATCGCCGACGCGGCCGAGGCATTCGCCGCCGCAATCAAATCGCTGCTCCAGGACGCAGCACAGCGAAAGGCTCTTGCCGAACGTGCGCGCACAACCGCCGAAGCGCGGTTCGACTGGCGAGCGATCGGCAAACAACAAGCCGCGCTATGGCGGAAGTTCATCCGATGATTCGCCCGGGCAGAGAAGCCGACCGAGGCGCGGTGAACTGGCCGCTCGCGAACGAACCGTTTCTCGTCTACGAGCGCGAGGGCCGGATTCTCGGCCACCTTGTGTTTCACGACGTCTTCGACAACGAATATGAGTTGCTGTACATTGAGGTCGACGCGGCCGCGCGGCGTCAAGGCATCGCGCGCGCATTGATTGCCGCGCTGCCCGCCGGGCGCATTTTTCTTGAGGTTCGGGAATCGAACACAGCGGCGCGGGAGCTGTACAAGAGGGCCGGATTCGTCGAGACCGGCCGCCGGAAACTCTACTACCGGGACCCGGCCGAGGACGGGATTGTCATGGAATCGAAAAAGTGGTAGTGTCTAGTCGTCTGGAAGCAACAAACCACCCGACACCCAAAGGAGACAACAACCGATGGAGATTACAAACCAAGAAGAAACCAAGGCGCATCTGTTGGCGACTAGCGACGAGTTCCGCGATCTTCACACACGGCATCAGGAGTACGACCGCCGGCTGACGCAACTCGAGGCGATGAGCCACTTGAGCGATGACGAACAAATGGAAGAGGTGCGGTTGAAGAAACTCAAACTTCATATCAAAGATCAGATGACCGATCTTCTCCATCGTCAAACCGTTCATGCAAACTAGTGCTTAGTTGCATAAGTTAATAATTGTATTGCGGAGTTGGCTGCCTCGGACTTCGCGTTTGCGCCAGTGAAACGGTTTGGGGTTCGCATTGGTCCTGGCGACGAAGGACTCGATGGCGGAGCGCAACTGATCTTTAGACGAGAAACTTGCTCCTCGCAGAGTCTTCCGTGTCAGCAGTCCGAACCAGATTTCCACTTTATTGAGCCAGCTGGCTGAAGTTGGAGTGAAGTGGAAATGGACCCGCCCTTCGAATTTGGCAAGCCAGTCGCCATTTTCTTATGGGTGCAGTAGTTGTCTAGAATCACATGAATCTCCTTGTCGGCCGGCAGCTCGTCGACGACCGCATCCAGGAAGCGGCGAAAGTCTTCGCGCTTCTTCTGTTCGCTAGTCTGCGCGTAGACTTGGCCGCTGGCGATCTCCAAGGCGGCGAACAAGTTCAGGGTTCCATTCCGCTTGTAGGTGCTTTTCATGGCGCGAACCACGGCGCCGCTATCGGTCTCCACGTATCCGGATG
>VFZW01000193.1 GCA_016871055.1 Acidobacteriota bacterium | reverse complement strand
CGGATCTTCGGGAAAGAAGTCTTCGATCAGATCAAATCCATGGGTATCAAACAGGTGCTGTCGGCACCGCGTTCTCCCTGGCAACGAGCTTACGTGGAACGGGTCATCGGCACCATTCGCCGCGAGTACTTGGACCACGTGATCGTGCTCGGCGAACGAAGCTTGTCCCATCACCTGCAAGGTTTCGTGGACTACTATCATCGGAGCCGGACCCACCTGGGCTTGGAGAAGGACTCGCCGGTTCCTCGCCCCGTACAATCGGCGGACATGGGGCGCGTTATTACTATCCCGGAAGTCGGCGGACTCCATCATCGTTACGAGCGCCGCGCCGCGTAACGACATCTTCTGCGAGATTATATCCGCACGGCTCTGTACTCTTGCGCGGCACCCATGAACGGTCACTGGGTCCGCGCTCGTGAAGCGCTGCAAGAGGTCTTGTCAGCCGACGACGCGGAGCGGGTGACGTCCAAAGCCGTTCTTTCAAACATCCCCAAGCCCCTGAATTCAGGCGGATCATACCTCAATGTGAGATTTCCGAGAACCACAGTTAGGAAAAATCTGAGGCGACGGGGCCGGGAGTGGGGCGGGGCGGCGGGGAGACCGTTTGCAAACAACCTCAGGGCCGGTTGTCGCTAACGTACATCGAATCGAAACGTCGACACCAAAATGACGGTCTCGTACGCCTTGCCGTTGTGGGTTCCGGGAGTGGCCTCGCGGACGGTCACATGCATCTGGTACGATCCGGCTTCGGGCACTGTTAGCGTGAACTCGCCCTTCTCGTTCGTCACCGCTTTCAGGGCGTTGGCGGGGATTTCGCCGCTACGTTCGTTCTTGCCTTCGTGCGCGTGATCGTGCCCGGCTGCTTTGGCGGCCTTCAGCGCGGCCGAGTGTGCCTCGCCCTGCGCGGGTGTGTAGGCGAACACCGTCGTCGCCGCAAGCGGTTTGCCGTTGCGCAACAGCCGAAACATCGACGCCTGTCCAGGCTGCACCGCGGCCATCTTTACGGGAAGGATGTCTAGCGGCAAGACTTCGGGGCTGCTGGTGGCCATTTGATCCCGGAACGCTTTCGCGGAAAAGAAAATTAACGAGGCGGGTCCGTGTGCCGCGAAGACCCCGAAGGGATAGTTCATGACGACGCCGTCGTGCGTGCCCAGCGACAGCCCATTGTGCTCAGTTCGCGGCGTGAGCGGTTGAAACGCTCCCTTGGCATCGACACTCCAGAAACGTGCGGCCTTCATTGCGTCTACTTGCACGCCGCTCATGCGGTCGGCGGGGTAGACGCCGAAGTAGGCGTGTGCCGGCTGCGCCGCGGTTGCCGGCTCCAGCCAAGGCCAATGGGCCTGCAGAGCAACTGGAGTGAGTAGAAGAAGTGTCGTGGTGAAGAGTTGGATGCGCATTACTTTTGATCTCCTTCGGGAACGTAAACGACCTCGCCGTTTTCCAGACGGAACGCCGTCCCTAGCCGCTTGCCGGCCCCGGCGCCTTTTTCGCCGGTTGCTTTGAGTTTCTCGATCTTGTTGCCGCGCTTGATCACCATCTCCATATCGGGTTTGCCGGGATTGGTGACGATGGTGACATCCTGCTGCGAAAGGCGCGCCGCCATGTCGGCAACGTTCCCCTTTGAGATCAGAGACAAGAGCATGGCGACTACCAACACCATGCTCGCGTCAAAGAGGTTGATCAGTCCCAGCAGAGGGTCGTTATCCTCACTCCCCTTGCTCCGGAACTGTCGCGATCGGGCTCGCCAGTCCGCGGCTCCTCCGCGAGGGATTCGGAGATTCACCGGCATTAGAAGACAACCTTCAGCATGAGTTGAAACTGCCGGGCTTCGCTGGCCGTGAGTATGCGGCCAAACAAAGCGTTGCCGAGGTTGTTGATAGGGGCATCGTAGTTGGCGCGGTTCAGCGTGTTGAAGGCTTCCGCACGGAATTGCGCGTTGAAGTGTTCCGTCAGCCGGATGTCTTTTTGCAGCGAGAGATTTAAGTTAGCGAAATTCGGGGCCTGCTCTGTGTTGCGACCCAGCGTGCCGGTCTGTCCCGCGGCGGGCACGATCTGTGCAGGGTTGACGCCTGGGGTCAGGCTAAACCACTGGCTGCCGCTCCGCGTGCGGTTGATGGAGCCCGGAACACTGTTAATCCGGTTGTTCAGAGTGCCAAAGGCATTGTTGGAGTTTGCAAGCAGAGAGAACGGCGCACCGCTACGGTCAAAGACCAAGCCGGTGAGCTGCCATCCGCCGAGCCAGCGGTTTCGCTCAAAGAAGGGGAGATCGTAGACCGAGAAAAAGCTGAGCAAGTGAGGCTGATTGAAATCAGAGACAGCCCGGTCCAGCCGAAGGTTGCGGTCATCGACCGGCAACAGTGCGGTATCGGAGGCGTTATCCATCGCCTTCGAGAAGGTGTAACTTGAGCGCAACGTGAGGCGGCGTTGCACCTTCAGATTCAGCGACGTCTGAAACGAGTGATAGTCGGCGCTCACTCCGCCAGTGAGGTAGGTGACTACCCCTTGTGCCGGGTTCGGCCGCAGTGCCGGCGGCATGTTTTGGCCGCCGTTCGGGAGTGCGGTGCGGGGCAGCTTCAAACCGCGGTTGCCGACGTAGGCCACGCTGAGGACGCTACCCTTGCTGAACAGTTGCCGTTCGACGGTCAGGTTCCAGTTCTGAACATACGGGTTCACCAGGTTGCGATCCACCAGGTAGCGATCCGATCCGATCAACGCCCCGGCCAGCAGGTCCGGGAAGCGCGGCTGGAAGCGCGAGAACGTGGTCACTTGCGGCGGGGTGTACCGGGATTGCGCGATGAAGTCCATCTGCAACGGGGAGTAGAACAGGCCATATCCGCCTCGGAGAATCATCGTCGACTTGCCTTGCAGATCCCAGGCGAAGCCAACCCGCGGCGCGAAGTTGTTTCCATCGCGCTCATAGTTCTGCCGCAGCCTTCCGAACTTCTCCGACGGGACGCCATAATACTCATGCCGAAGCCCCAGATTGATCGTCAGGTTGGGACGGAACTTCCAGTCGTCCTGCAGATACCAGCCGAGTTCCATGTTGCTTTGATCGATGCGGCTGTTGCCCAAGGCGCGCGAGTAGGTGAGGGGCTGTCCGGCGAGGAAGGCGGGAACCGACGGGAAGATCATGGTGCCGAGAAAATTCCGGTCGCTGGTCGATGCGGACTGGATTTTTCGGCCGATCACTCCCGCTTTCAGAATGTGCCGGCCTGCGGAGCGAGAGATGTCTTCGGCGAAGGTGTAGTTGTGGAAACGCGTTTCGGTAGGCGGAATCCAGGGCCCAAGCCGGGGAAGACCGGTCACGAGCATCAGACCGATCTGTCCGTTCACAGCGGGGTCGCCGAGCGAAGGCGATGACGGGTCCACTCTCGTGTAGAAGGTGGAATAGGTGAAGCGGGCCTGATTGTACCAGTGCGTTCCGAGAGTGGAATCGAAATTCAAAACGGCGGAGCGCGAGAAGTTGATCGTATCGGCGTTGCCCGCGCCCAGGCGGTCGCGCGTGGGCCCAATCGCGTTCACCCAGTTCACGCGTCCTGTCAGGCGATGCCGGTCCGTCACCAGGTAGTCACCGCGAAGGATGCCGGTGAGGGCCGTCCTTGGGCTGGCTACCGAGGCGCTTTGCAGGTTGGTACCGGCAATGTTGGGGAGCGGGTAGTAGACGAGCAGCGGGCGGACAGTGGGTACGGCCCGCGCCCTTTCTTCGGCCGTCAAAGTGGTGATGGTCGAGGAGGCTTGATAGGCGTTTCTCGAGTTGACTTCGTAGCCGCCGAAGAAAAACAGTTTGTTCTTTTGCACCGGCCCGCTCAGGGTTACGCCTGGCATGTTGGTTCGAATCGGATTGCGCGACGACAAAAGCGGGTTGCGCGCGTTCATGGCTTCGTTCTGGAAAAAGTAGTAGGCCGAACCGTGCCATTCGTTGGTGCCTTGCTTCGTCACCAGGTTGACGACTGCCCCGGTTGCCCGGCCGAACTCAGCTTTGAAGTTCGAGGTCTGCATCTCGAACGCCTCCACCGTTTCCATCGATACCGGCTGCTCGGTCAAGCCACGTCCCAGCAGATTTCCGGAGACCGGATCGTTGTACTCGGCCGAATCCACCATCGTATTCACGGCGCCGATGGGGCGATTGCCACTCACTGTAAACGGCGCGTGGGCGGCGGAGGTAAAGCCGACGCCTGGGGTCTGGAAGGACAGAGCGCGATAGTTCCGGCCTTGGCCGCCGGCGATCATCGGGATGTTGGCGACCTCCTGGGGCGAGTAGTTCGAACCGCGCACGCCATTGGAGGCCACGCGCTCAATCTCGGCGATGGCTTCCGAAACAACGATGGCTTCCTGGATCGTGCCGATCTCCAGCCGGATGGTGCGGCTCACTTCCTGGCCCACAATCAGGTCGAGCGATTCGAGTCGATAGGGCTTGAAGCCGTCTTTTTCAACGGTGAGCGAGTAGGTTCCCGAGGCGAGTCCATTGATGCGGAAGAGCCCCGCATCCGTGGAACGGCCCACCAGGGTCTGGTTGTTTTGGGCAGAGGTCACCTTTACGGTCGCATCCGCGATTACTTTGTCAGCGGGGTCCAGGATGGTTCCCGACAAATAGGCGTTAACGCCCTGCGCTGGGGCCGCCATGGCGGCAAAGAGTAGGCAGTAAATCAGTTTCATGAATTTTTTTTCCGGGTTCCGAAGTAGAAGAGAGCAGCCAGTACGACGATCGCCAAGCCGCCAAAGAAAGAGTTGCGCACCGCCGCCGGTACCGACGCCGGGGCGGTTTCGCGGACCAGTCGCTGGCCCGCCACCATCGCATTTGCTTGCTTGCCGGTGGTGGCGCGGTCGAGCGCCTCGGAGAAGCTGCGCGACAGTTGTTGCCCGGTCACGTTGCCCGGCGCCTCCAACTGCTGCTTCACGAACGACTGCAGCGCCGAGTTGCCGGTGGTGCGCTCTCCGCCCGACGTGCCATGCGCGGCCACCGACTGTGCGTAGGCTTGAGCGAGATCGGCGAGAACTTTCGCGTCGGGTTTCCAGTAGCCTTTGCGGGCGGTTTCGAGCAACGTCGCGGAGAGATTCTGGAAGGCGTAGGGGTTCTTCTTGTCGAACCACTCTCGCATCCCCCGCTTGTCGGGATCTTCGACATAGATCCGATAAACCTCGTCCCACATGTAGCCCTTCACCGCGTCGGGTTTGGTGACTTGCCAGCCATAGAGGTTGGAGGCGAGCGTTGCGATTTCGGATGCGCCGGAGGAGTCGTTCTTCTTCATGCCGTCGATCCACTTCTGATTCCAGTAGAGGGCGCGGAGATCGGCGGCGAGAGACTCTTCGACCGTCTTGACGCGAGACTTGTTCACATCGCGGGTATCCGCGAGGTAGGCCGCGGCGTTCTGCCCGGTTGTGTCGCGGATGGCCATCACCATCCCGCCTGAGTACTCGAAATAGTGATCGAGCGTCAGCGCCGAAATTGTGTTTGAAGAGTGCGAGATCGATACCGCATCGGTACCCTTCAGGGCCGACTGATACAGCTCCGGCACCTTCTTTCCCCACTCGGCGCCCTGCGTGTAGACAGCACCCGCGCGTTCGAGATACTCGGCCGTGAGTTCTTTGGTGTCGGTGTAGCTGCCCGAGTTTGAGATGCCGCCGGTGAGTCCGGTGCCATAGCCGCCCGGGCCGTTTGAAAAAATACGCGCGTGCGAAAGCTGCCGGGCCTCTTTGGCCGAAAGGCCGGATTGCTTCAGCGATTGTTCGAGCGCCTCGGAGCCCTGGGCGACGTAGTTGTCGCCGTCTTTGGCTAGAACGGCGAGCCGCACGGCTTTATCGACCAGTTCCATGCGGTCCGGGAAGGAGTCCCGGAATTGGCCTGCGGCCTGTAGGACCACGTCCACCCGCGGGCGTTTCAGTTCACTCATCGGGATCACTTCCAGGTCGATCACGATGCCGCGCTGATCCCAAACAGGCTTAACGCCCATCAGAAACAGAGCCTGCGCCAGGTCCGAGCCATACTGCCGCACCAGTTCGGTGGGCCAGAGGTTGAAGCCGATCTTCTTGGGCCAGCGGCCCAGACGTTTCCGCTCGGCATCGAGCAGCTGGTTGCCAAGCGCCACACCAACATCCCACGCCGCTTTGGTTGGAATTTCGGCCGGGTTCACGCCATAGAGATTGCGCCCGGTCGGCAAGGCCGACGGAGTTCGCACCGGGTCGCCGCCGCCGCCAGGGCGGATGTAACGACCATCGAGCGCGCGTAGCGTCTGCGCCACTTCGTTGGCCGACTCGGCAAAGGCGGCTTTGAGCATAGACACGCGGGACGCGTCGTCGGTCGGCGCCGGGGCCGCAGAAGCCGCGGGTGATGCGCCCAGTCCGTCGGCGAATGCCATTGAAACCGGGCTGTTGGCGCGTTGCAGGCGGGCTTGCACCTCCGGCGGAGGCGCTCCGCCAATTTTCGGAATCCATGCCGGGTGGCCACTGGCGATTGGAGCCGGCTTGGCGGGTTGGGTCTCCGGCGCATACTCGCGCTTGCCGGTTCCCGGCGTCGGAGCGAATGGGCGTTCGAAACCTGCGAGCTTGATGGGAACCGCCGGGGCCGCGGCCATCAGAGAACCAACGCGCTCCGCTGCGCGGTTCCGATTGCCGCCGACTTTTTTCACGAACTCCGGACCGAGAATTTCGACCATGGTCAGGCGCAGATCCCGCGGGTCGTCGGCCACGCCGTGCGTATGCATGCCGACTGGGATCTTTGCTTCTTCAAGTTCGTCGAGATACGAATCCAACATGGCGATCTGCGCGTCGGTCGGCTTGGCCTTGGCCCAGTCGAAGCGCAGATCTTTGTCGAACTGGCGGCGAACCGCCAATTCGGCGATGCGTGTGCGCATCTGTTCCTTGAGGACGCCCTGGTCTTGCGCTGTAAAGCGCTGGGTCTCCCGGTAGAGTTCGGCAACCTCTTTGTCCGAATCCGAAAGTTGCGCCGCCTGAATAGGCGGGGTTTGGTGGCTGACCAGCACCGCCGAGCCCCGGCGTTTGGCGATCAACGCCTCGCCGACGTTGTCCATCGTGTACACGTATACGTTGGGCAGTGCAGCTACGACACGGTCCGACCAATCGTCTTCCAATTGGCCCACGGGGCGGCCGGGCAGGAACTCATAGGTCCCGTGCGTGCCATAGTGGACCAGCGCATGAGCCTGCAGACCCTCCTGCAACCACCAATACAGCGCGAGATACTGATGGGTCGGCGGAACCTTGTCGGAGTGCGCCAGCTTGGAATCCATCACGGCTCCTCGCGCGGGCTGGGGCAACAGGACGACGTTGCCGAAGGAAAGAGTCGGCAGAACGAAGTAGCTCTTGCCGTCCCGGCGAGCGGTCATGAACGTTCCCGGCGCCGGACCGTACGCTTCCGTCACTGCCGCCTGCATCGCAGTTGGCAACTTCGCGAACCAGGCCAAATACCCTTCAACGGGCAACAGCGTAACACCCGGCTCGGCCACCAGCTTTTCCATCTCGCCGGACTCGGTCTCACTCACGTTGCGACCCCGCGCCTGCATCAGCTTCAACAACTGCTCGGGGTCTTGCGGGTTGTTTTCGACGCGATAGCCGGCTGCCTTCATCCGGTTCAGAAAACCTACCAAACTGCGCGGCACATTCATGCCCTGTGCCGTGAAGTCGGCCTTACCAATTCCGTTGAAGTAAACGACGGCCACTTTCTTGTCCGCGTTGGCGGCGCGGCGGAGACGCACCCAGCGTTCGGCTCGATCCACCAATCGTTCGACACGTTCGGCGATGGGCGCTTCCACCTTGCGGCCGGCTACATCCTTCACCATGCCTTCGATCAGTACGGGCTCGACGGTTCCGTCCAGTTCGCTTACTACAGTGCCGATCGAGAGACCGGGTCCGCGAATGCCGCCCTTGTCCTTCTGGTACTCGTCGATGGTCTTTTGCTCAAACATGAGCGTCAGACCACGGATGATCGGCGCGTCGATTTTGGCGTTCATCAACTCGACGCCCCGCTCGCCCTGGAAGAAACGGCCGTGGGAGCGGTTGACGACCAAGTCGGGTTTGATCTCTTCGAGCAGTTGGCCCAATTGCGTGGCCCCAAAGAGTGCGGCGACGTTGAAGTTGCGTTTCTCAAACGCGCGGACCAGGCCGTCGGTGCCCTGGGTGATTCCGGTCTTCCAGCCCTGCGAGAAGTCGAGCGCGACCCACGGCCGGCCAGGTTTCTCGCGGCCCGTCTTGGCGTACCACTCCTTGTAAGCCGCCGTGGTTGTCATCACGTCTGTCGAATCGGGATGGTAGTAGCCACTTTCGGGCAGCGTGGCGGGCGGCTCGATGGGAGCGTTGCCGCCGGCGTATGTGGTGGTGAGAAAGCGAAGCAACCGCGCCCAGTTCTCCACGCCACCGTTGGAAAAGTAGCCGCTCACGAACTGATCCCGGCCCGCGAAATCGGCGTTGCCGATGCGCATGATCTCCGCTTGGCGCGGCGGCAGCACAATCAGCTTTGCCCCGGCGTTGGTTGCGTTTCGGAAGGACTCCTGCGCCTCTTTCGAATAGGGCTCGGCGCGCCGGCCATTTACGATTACGACTTTGAACGGAGAGAGATCGAGCGGCTTGGATGCGGCGTCGACGGTCTCGCGCGACCAGGTCTCGACCGGGATCTGGCTCTTCGCTGAACCCTTCTCGGCGAGGATCACTAGCTGATCCGGGAAGCCCAAGAAGAGGATCTTGGGTCGAGTCAGGGCGCGAAACGTAAAATAACCACCCACGCCAACGGCGACGGTAAATAGGGCAATCGCCAACTTCTTCTTCATTTCGAGTCGAGCCTCACTTCTTCAAGCCTCGGATTGTGGCTGGCGTCCCAGAACGCTTGATAGGCGGGAGCCGTCGCGGCGCGATTCGAGTCGTTCGGCAACCACAAAGCCAGGAGAAAATGCATGTCGGTGACATCCTGCTGATACCAGCCACGCATCACGACGCCGACGGCATAACAGGCGCCGCCCACCAACAAGCCGAGCACCGTTGTTGTAAAGCCAATCTGGAGATTGGCGCCCATCGCCTGCATGTCACCCTTGGCCAGTCCAGCCAGCGCGGGCTGCAAGGGAATCAGCGTGCCGATGAGGCCGAGCATGGGGCCGACTTTCGACATGATTCCCAGCCGCTCTGCGCGGCCGTGCATCGCATGCTCGAGGTCCGCCACGGTTTTGTCGATCATCGCCGGGAAGTCTGTGTGCTGGCGGACGGCCGCTTGCAGGCGCTTCCAGTCCGCGCGTAACGGCAGGGCCAGAAATCGCTCCTGGGTTGGTTCGCCTTCCATCAGCTGGCGGATCGCCGCCGCGTTGTGCCGGTGGTCGGCCAGATCGGCCAGAAAACGTCCGACAACCCAGGTGCCGTAAGCGAAGGCGACCAAGGTGCCGATCAAGGTTGGAAACAGAAAGGCGTTCGAAAGTATGTAGAGGAGATCGTGAATTGAGTTCATGGTCAGTCCGGCTTCCCCGGGAAAGGGGAGTAGCAGTAGGGTGGAGAGATGGGAAACAGCCAGGAGTTCGCGCACCCGGTCGCTGGCGAATCGACGCGAACGAAATAGGAACATGCCCGCCCCCGCCAGTGCACTGTAGGCTGCGGCTGAGACGGCGCCGGCGAGCAGGCCGCTGGGCATTGCACTGTTTTGCAGCAGCACGGCCGGGGCCATGATCGCGAACGCGAAGAAGCAGGGCCCGGCCCAAAGACTGAGTAGTGGCAGGGGGGACGCGTCGGAGCGCCGCGAGATCCACGCCGCCAGGAGAGCATGGATCGCGAGCAAACTAGCCCACACCGGCGTCGGATGCAGCAGGCCCATGGTTTGGGCGGGAGAGAGACGGTCGGCGACCTCCCCTCCGATAAGGAACGCGGCTACGGGCAGGCCGACTTGAAACGCCTTCCGGGGCGCCGCGCCGGTGGGTTGTGCGAGTAGAACGGCGTCACGGAGCACTGCGAGAACCGCAAATGCGAGCAGGACGGCTAGGAATTCGCTACTCATAAATCATTACTAACAGTGTTAGCAATAATGAGAGTATCCTATCGTTTACGAGATTGCAAGACTAACGGCAAATATCAGAACGCCGGAGCCGTCTGCTCGGGCGTCGTCATCCCCTGCGGCAACTCCATAATCTTGATATTCCGGAAATGAATCTCGGCGCCCTCGGATTCCAGGCAGAGGTAACCCTTCCGCTGCGTCGACTTCGCGATGCCATTAACGAACTTACCGTTAATCGCCAACTTAATCACGCCATCGACGGCGACGACATCATAGGTGTTCCATTGATTGCGCGGAAAACAGCGCATCTCCGCGCCGCGGCTGCGTTCGCCGCGCGGGTTGTCGGGTACCGTCTTCACACCGCCAACGCCGAACAGTTCGCCCGAGATGTAGGAATCGGTCGGCGCCACGCCGTTGCGCGTGTTGAGCTTTACCCAATCGAGTTCGAGCATCTGCACTTCGACGCCGTCGGGCAACCGGTTCTTGCCGGGGCGCGCACCGCTCCACACGAACACTCCCGAGTTACCGCCCGGTTCTTTATGCATCCATTCAATGTGAAGCATGAAGTTTTCATACTGCTTCTCGCTCCGCATAACTCCGATTGGCTTGCCGGAGCACACCAGCACGCCGTTCTTCACCTTCCACGTATCGGGGTCGGTGTTGACCGGAACCCATCCCTTCAGATTCTTGCCGTTGAACAGGCTCACGTATTGCGGCAGCGGAGCGGTCTTGGCGGCGAGGAGAAACAGCGCGAGGGCGCCGGTGGCGGCAATGGCAGAATAGAACATGGCTGAATTGAAGATTACCGCTATTGATTCCTCGGCGCAGCCGTGGGAGGAGCGGTACAACGATCATCTCAAAAAGACGCTGTACCGCAAGAACCTGTTTATGGATCCCGACACCGGCATGGAAGTGCGCTTGGTGAAATATCCCGCCGGCGTGATGAACACCACGCACACGCATCCATGCGCCCACGGCATGTTCGTGCTCGAAGGAACGCTCGTGACCCACGATGGCCGCTTCGGGCCCGGGTCGTTTGTCTGGTTCCCCGAAGGACAGATCATGGAACACGGCGCAACCGCAGAACAAGATGTCGTCGTGGTGTTTATCACAAACAAACCGTTTGAGATTCACTACGTCTAACACGAGTCCCCCTGCCGCCGCGGAGTCGATCTAAACTGAGGTCCATACGTCCGATGCCACTTTGCGCAATACGATATCCTCAGCCGCTCGGCAACTCCGAATTCAGCCGCCAGCATCGGCGTTTGGCAGCCGCTTGAATATATTTAGCAGTTCTGCTCAATATAAACATGCCCTCCGAAATCGTTGTTTGCACCTATCGCGCCGCCGCGGACAAACGGGAAGCGTTCCGCGAGATCCTAAAACTGCACTGGCACGTACTTCGCGAACTCGGCCTCGTGCTCGACGAGCCCAGAATCATGCTCGAAGGACTGAAGGATTCGACGTTTGTCGAGGTCTTTGCATGGCGCGATGCAGAGGCGGTCGAGACCGCCCACCATCATCCCCGCGTCATGGCGGTCTGGGAACGGGTGGGGCCGTTGTGCGAGGCCCGAGACGGGCGGCCGCCAATGGAATTACCGCACTTCCGGAGAGTGGAATGAGCAAGGCGCGCGGCGCGGAAGAGGTCGCCGCGGTCGATGAAGTCTTCCGTGCGCTGGCGCATGAATCGCGTCGGCAGATCTTGATGGTCATTCAATTTCGCGGCGGCGAGATGACTGCTGGACAAATCGCCGACCGGTTTGCGTGCGCATGGCCGACGACGACGCGGCATCTCAAAGTACTTGAAGAGAGCCGCCTGCTCGTCGTCGAAAAACGCGGCCGGGAGCGAGTGTACCGCCTCGCTAAAGAACGGTTGCTTTCGGTGACAGATGGCTGGCGTGGTTTGCACCTGGCGCCGATCTCTGAGTATCGACAGATATTCAGCCCACGGGCCGACAGCTTCGGCGTTGCGCTTAGCCAAAACACGCGCGACCTGCGCAATGTGATCGAGATCATGTGTGACCCAGGTTGCCAGAAGCTGCCCAAGCGTCACACGCCCAAAAGCAGGATGCGTGCCGGTCCGAGCGAGATCGGCATCGGTGAGTTTCATCGCCCGCAGCGCCGTGACGCTCTCTTCGCGAGCGTTCGCAAACGCGACAAGCAACTCGCTCGGCGTTTTGCCCTCGCTCTCGCGGAACTGCGCTTCGCGGTCGAAAGGATCGAAAACAAGCGATTCGCCGTGATCCAGAATGCGGCGCGCGCGCGGAATCCAGTCGGCGTGTTCGCCATGGATGAGATGGCCGATCACGCCAAACGGACTCCACGTTCCGGGGCCTTCATTAGCGTGCCAGGCCGCGTCCGGGAGTCCTTCGAGCAGCGCACGCAGCACCGCGGGTGTTCGCATAAGTAACGAGTCGTCAAACGGCATCCTTCCATTCTGCTGCTAGAGCAAAACCTGACATAATATAAGCGCTCTGGAAAATACGGCGGCGAAAAGAGATGGCGCGACCATACTCGGATGATCTGCGTTCGAAGTTTGTAGCGGCCTACGAGGGTGGGAAGGTGGGGC
>VFZW01000192.1 GCA_016871055.1 Acidobacteriota bacterium | reverse complement strand
ACGCGTCACTGGCGTTACACAGGGCGGCTCCGGTCAGCCCACTATCCGCTGGATAAGCGATCGCGGCTTTTCCGGTACCGCTCGAACCTTTGGTCCCTCAGGCGATACTCGCCAGTGGGAAATCCAGCCGCTTGCATTAATGCCCGGCGTGAATCAGATTACCGTTCAGGCCACCGACGACGAATCGGCTTCCGCCTCCATCCTGCTTCGGGTCTCCTGTCAGCCGCCCGCGGCGCCGACGCCCCCGTCGACGCCCCGGCCGTCCGGAGACACAATCGCCCCACGTGTTTCGATCACAAGTCCGAACACAACCTATCTCGTCACACGCAATAGCACGGTAACTCTGCGAGGACTTGCAACCGATAACGACGCCGTCGAGGCCGTACGGTGGGAGTGTAACTGCGGCCTTTCGGGCCAGGCTACAGGCACACAGTCCTGGGTGATCGCAAATCTGGTCTTACCGGTTGGTCCGAACCAGATCCGAGTGTACGCGCGCGATCGCGCCGGAAACGAAGGCGTCGCGATGATCACCATCCACCAATATGTGGATTGAAATATTCGATTGCCAAAGAGCCGCAGGGGTTTCGATGCATCTTCGCTGTCCCCTGGCTATCTCTTCGTCGGATAAATCGAAAAGCACTAGGCAGGATTTTCCCGAGGAGTAGTCTCTTAGACCTCGATGTCGACTGTGATCGTCCACTCCCATCGCTTCTCAGGATCGAGCCACAACAACCCGTTCCGCGAGTTCAACGAATTCTGGATCCCTACCCACGGTTCCGGGCTGAAACACTCCGGCGTCCCCCAAACGTTGAACCGCAAACACGGCTCGGACGGCAGGGCGCTGGCGTGGTGCGCCAACCGGATCGCCAACTTCTTGCCGTCGCCAAACTTGAGCCACGCCTCGCCACGGTCGTAACCGCCCATCGAAAGCGGATACTCCCTGGTGATCGCCGATAGGTCCGTCGGCGCCGAATACGTCCGTTTCTCCGACCGCCCGGTCGGAATGCCATCCGTCTTCTCATACATCAGGGTTCCGTTCGTCGACCACTCCAACTTTGGGGCCAGTGGGTGAACGAACGTAATGTGATTCCCCGCCGAGAATGGCATCGGCGTCTTGTTCGATCGATCCGCCTCAACTTCGAATCGAATGCCGACGCGTGCGCCCTCCAGCCGGTAGGTCGCCGTCAGACGCGCGCTCCAAGGATACACTCGCTCGTCGCGCGGCACGTCGAGCGATACAACCGCGCGGCGTTCGTTCGACGAAGCCAATCGCCAAGACCGCGAGCGCGCGAACCCATGCGCTTCCATCGCGTACCGCTTCCCGTCCCATTCGTATGACCCCGCACCACTGCGGCCAACCGCGGGCCACAGCCACGGCGCGCGGCCCCGCCAACCGGTTGGAGGATCCGGCAGCATGGCCCGATAAAGCAGTTCGCGGCCATTGTACCTCATACTCGCGATTTCGCCGCCCGACGCCGGGTCGATAGTGACCGCCAACGTTTTCGTTCGCAACACCGGCAGGGATTGACCGTAGGCCGCGATGCCGGCGGCAAAGATGGATCGCCGAGTCATTGTCGTCATACGACCAGCGTATGCGAAATGAGTATGCGCCGCGTCGATCGCCCTATTCCGTGTGATGAGTCTTCCACAAACTCACCAGCGCTTTAGTTGAAGTTGTGTCAGACCACGGCGAGGCTCGCCATGCTTCCGTTTTTCCTCGCCGCGCAATTCGGGCTGCAAACGCAGTTGATGGAAACTCGTGCGCACGTCGTTATACACGGCTGCAGCTTCGCAGATGCAAATGACGCGCGTGTGCAGTGCGTGCTGATCGAGCCGCGCCGCAAGAAGGGCAAACACGCCGGCGTCGTCTACCAGCACGGCGGCGGGCAGACGATGATGAACTACATCTCCGAAGCGGCGATGCTGGCCGAGTCCGGCGTCGTCGCCATTATCATCGATCCCCCGGGCCGCGGCCGTCCCAATGACATGCAAACGATGAACGGCGCGCAGATTCGCGACTGGATGTTCGAGGTCGCCGCCTCCGGCAGCCGCGCGATCGACATACTGCTGGCGCGTGGCGATGTCGATCCCGCGCGCATCGGCTTCGTGGGCCATAGCTACGGCGCCAACGCCGCCGCGATCATAGGCGCGCGGGACGGGAGGCCATCTTCGTATGTGTTGATCGGCGGTACGGATCGTTTTTCCGAACACATGCGAACAAGCGAGGCCGAGTTTTGGAAAGTCTATCGCCGGCGCGCCGATTTTGACGCCGCTCTCGAACTCGTCAAAGCGGCCGACGCGGCCAACTTTCTACCCGCGCTCAAGGCCCGGGCCGTGCTCGTGCAGTGCGCGAAGTTCGATATGCCGGATCTCATGAAATCCTGTCCCGCGGTGCATGATTCGCTACGAACCAAAAAGCGGATCGAGTGGTATCCCATCGAGCATGCTTTCGCCGACGCCAAAGCCGCCGCCGACCGCATCGAATTTCTGCGCCGCTAGTCCGGCTCGCGCTCCCACACCAGCACACCTTTGCTGGTCGCGTTCTGCACCGTCAGCGTCAGCCGATTTCCTTCGAACGAATAAGCACGAATCAAATCGGTCCCAACCCAGTTCGGATTCAACGCCGCTTTTACGTGATGAATGACAACGCCCTTGACTTCATCGACATCGAACAACCCGTGATAGGCGACGAACCCGATCAGCGTCCCGCGCATATCCGCCTCGGTCGCCGTGCGCCATGTCCCCGCGCCGCTCTGCGCTGCAGGCACCGATGCGGGCTTGGGCCGCTCGGTATCCATCAACAACGCCGACATGCGGCTCTGCCGATCATACGTGATGCGCCCGATGACCTTTGGTCCGTACGGATACTCCACCCGCCCATCATTGTGACGAGTCTCGAATGAAATCAGCTTGTACACCCCATAGAACTTCTCCTTCACGCTTCCTCCCGTTTGCGCCGCCGGAACGGGCCGCGCCAAAACGTTCCACGGCTCCACGCCCGGCGTGACCGCGACATCGACGTAGTTCAGCATCATCTCGTCCCAACTCTGATCGCCCCAACGAATCCTCTTCTTCGGATCCGGGTTGTCGGGATTGTTCGGCGAATTGTCGTACCAGCCCGTACATTCGATGCGCGCGCCGGGCTTGAGTTCCACAGGTTCCTTCAACTCATAAGCGTGCTGCCAGCGAAAGTCGTATTTCGGCACATTCAACAATGTCTTGCGCTCGCCGGAAGGCTCGACCATCGCCACCTCAAACGCCTTGCCGCGCAAATGCATGTGCGGAATGATGCGAGTCATTCTTGCTGGTTCAAGCAATCGCCCTGTCGCGTTGACAGCGTATCGCGGATCGCCCGGCGGGATCGCGAACGTACGGTTGGAGATGGGCAGCGTCGCGACGCGCTGCGACGGCGCGCGATCGGCGTATACAAGGCCGATGCGACTCTGATCGCGCACAACTTTCCCCGTCGTTGTGTAGTGAAGCTGAAAGACAATATCGGATCCCGCTTTGATTAAGCGCGCCTGCCCTGGTTCGAGCGCTGTCGGCGGCCGCCCCGGCGTGTAGCTCAACAGGTACTCGGGCATGTCTTCGGTCGGCAGCGACGGCGTCGTCGACTCCTGCGGATGCTTCGCATACGGCACGCCGGACTTCGCCTCGCGGAGCCACTTCGATCCCGGCGGCCGCACGAATGCGATCGCGTGATGAACCACATCGCGGCGACCCGGACGGATCTCGACGGCTTTCACCCACTTGTCCTCTGTTAACCCAGTCGGCACGATGATGAACTGATAGTCGATCACGCCGCGGGCCGGAACTTCATACGGTTCGGGCATGGTGAAGATCGCGTCCGGTTTACCGATGTTCCATCCATCGACGAACGTCACCGCCGCCGGCGCCTGTTTCGGATCGCCTTCCTTCGCCCCTCCGTCGGCCCATTTCACAATCGTCTCGATTTCGCCCGAAGTCAACGAAGGATCGTTTCGAAACGTCCCGTGAGGCGCCTCGGCCGACCACGGCGGCATGCGTTTGGCCAGCACCGCCTCGCGCATCGCCTTCGCAAACGGCCGCGTCGACGAATACGACAAGAATGACATCGGCGCCGCCTCGCCCGGCCGGTGACAACCGTGGCATTTCGCCTGCAAAATTGGCATCACATCTTTGTGAAAACTGACCTCGCCGGCCTGTGCGATTGCCACAAACGCCAATAGGTATCGAAGCATGTCTCGCATTCTACCCCATTGATAGCAGCCTGATATCCTTATCAGTTATGGCAACCACGAAGAAGCCCGCACCCAAGCCACCCGTAAAGCGCTCCAAGCCGGAAATCCAGCAAGAGTTCGACGACATTCGCGAAGAGGCGGAGTTGCGGCGCGCCGAGGCGAATCCGAAGCAGGAAGAAGCCTCGCGGGCCCGCGAGGCCGAACTGCGGTCCGCCACCGCCGAAATCTCCGTTGAAGCCGTCGTGCAGCGGATCACATCGCTCGGGCTCGACATGCAGAAGGCGCTCGCCGGAATCAATGGGCAGTTGACCGCGGAAGTCGAGCGGCTGCGCGAACTGCGCGATGCCAGCGAACTGGAACGCGCCGAGTTGTCTCGATTGCACAAGATCGACATCGCCGCTGCAACGCTCGATGAATTGCTCGAAGAGCACCGCCGCCAAAAGGCCGAACTCGATCAGGAGATGAACACCGAACGCGCGCAGTGGGAGCAAGAACGCGTCGCCGTCGAACGCGAGCGCAAGGAACAAGAGGACAATCTTCGCAAAGCCCGCCAGCGCGAAGCCGAAGAGTTCGAATACAAAAAAGCGCAGGAACGCAAGAAGGCGCAAGACAAGTACGACGAGGATCAGCGTCTCGTCGAGCGCAAGAATAAGGAGCGGCAGGAAGCGCTAGAGAAGTCGTGGAGCGACCGCGAGGCGAAACTGAAAGAAGCCGAGGACGAACTGAAGCGGCTGCGCGCGGAGTCGGCGCAATTTCCGGAACGGCTGCGCGCCGAAGTCGACAAGGCCGCTTCGGATGCGCACTCGCGTGCGACCGCCGAGTCGCAGCAGCAAATGGCGCTATCGCAAAAGGAATCGGAAGGCGAACGCCGGATCGCTGAGTTGCGTATCAAGTCGCTCGAAGAACAGAATGCCAAGCAGGCGGTGCAGATCGAATCGTTGCAATCCAAGCTCGACGATGCCAAGCAGCAGGTGCAGGACATCGCCGTGAAGGCCATTGAGGGAGCGTCCGGCGCTCGCGCGCTAACGCACGTCAACCAGATCGCGATGGAGCAAGCCAAGCAGCGCTCGCCGCAGAGCTGACTACGCCAGCGCTTCCAACTGCGCGATGTGGTTGAGGTCGTGTCCCGCCATCGTCTCGACGATTGTGCCGAACGTCATCGTGCCACGCTCGGGGTGTGTCACGGGTTTCGACATCGACTCCGCCGGCGCGGCGGCCAGTAGCTGCAGGTTCCAGTCCCGGATACGCGCGAACACTTCGAGAGCCGTGCCCATATCGTAGGCATCGTAGTGTGCCGCCCAGGCGTCTTGATCGAAGGGCTGGATCACATGGTGCGGTTCGGCCAGCGTCTGCCGCAGTCGCATCGCGAAGACGATTTCGGTATCCGCGAGATGCGCGACGATCTCTCTCGCGTTCCACTTTGCTTCTTCCGGCCGGCGTTCCCATCCGGCCGGCCCGATCGTCCTGGCGATCGCGTGTAGCCGCCCCGCCGTTTCCGCGATCACCGATTGGGGTTCTTGTCCGTCGAGGAACTTGGCGTAGGGATTCATGTTGCCATCGTAGCAATCGAAAGATAGGTCGCGCGTGAACGAAAATGCGCTAGGATACAAGAACTCCGGTAGTTCGTTCCCAATGCATGTCTCAGTCGATGCATCCCCGCTCCTGCTTCGCAGCGCGGGCGTCAAAAACTATCTCTACCATTGGATCCAGGCGCTCCAACGCAGCGCGGGTCTGAATTCGGTGGACGGCTACCCGTTCATCGGTTCGATCGGCGATCTCACGCATGAAGGCTCCGTGATGAGCCTGTTGCACACGGCGCCCCGCATTGCCTGGCTCCTCGCGTCGAATCGTTTCACGACAACTCGCCGTATCGCCGCCGGCAAAGCCAACGTCTTTCACGTCACCAATCAAGTGCATGGCGGTTTGCCCGGCATGGCGCTCACCGCGACCGTGCACGATATGACCTGCTGGCTGATGCCTGAGTTCCACACGCCGGCCAACATCAAGGCCGACCAGCGCTTCGCCGAACGCATCCTTTCCCGCGCCGATGGACTCATCTCCGTGAGCGAAAACACGCGCCAGGATGCAATCCGCCTGCTGAACATCAAGGCCGACCAGCGCTTCGCCGAACGCATCCTTTCCCGCGCCGATGGACTCATCTCCGTGAGCGAAAACACGCGCCAGGATGCAATCCGCCTGCTGAACATCAAGCCCGAGAAAATCGTCACGATTCACTCCGGCGTGCCGCCGTCGTTTTTCGATGTAACCGCCGCCGACGCCCAGCGCGTTCGCGCTCGCCTTAATCTGAAAAAGCCGTTCATCCTTCACGTCGGTACCGTCGAACCGCGCAAGAATCTCGATGCTTTGCTCGACGCCTTCTTGCTTTTGCCCGAATCCGTGCGTGCCGATGTGGAACTCGTCTTTGCCGGCCCGATGGGATGGGCCGCGAGCACCACTTCGAAGCGAATTCTTTCCGGTCTCCCTGGCGTCCGCTACCTCGGGTATGTGCCGGAAAAAGACCTTCCCGGTCTCACCAAAGCCGCGACGGTCTTCGCCCAACCGTCGCTCTACGAGGGCTTTGGCTTTCCCGTCGCTCAGGCCATGGCCGCCGGTGTGCCGCTGCTTACGTCGAACAATTCGTGCCTCCCCGAGATCTCCGGCGAGAGCGCCGTCCACGTCGATCCACGCAGCCCCGCCGCGATCTGCGAAGGCCTCGATAAGCTTTTAACGTCCGAATCCTTGCGCGCCGAAAAATCCGCCATCGGCCTCGCCAAGGCGCAAGAATACCGCTGGGACCGCTGCGCCGAATCGTCCTGGCGCTTCTTCGAACAGTTCGCGTGAGACAGCGTCTCGACTCCATCGACTTCTTGCGCGGCTTCGTCATCGCTCTGATGGCGCTCGATCACGCCCGCGACTTCTTCGGCGATCTCTCCGTCGATCCCTTCGATCCCGCCAAAACTTGGCCCGCGCTCTTCCTCACGCGCTGGATCTCGCACTTCTGCGCGCCGACGTTCGTTTTCCTCGCCGGTACAAGCGTCTGGCTGCAACTCGACAAATTCACGCGTCCGCAGCTCTGCAACTTTCTCGTGAAACGCGGCCTGTGGTTGGTCTTTCTCGAACTCACGTTCATCCGTTGCTTCGGCTGGTTTTTCAACTTCCACTATCGCTTCAGCGTCGGGCAAGTCATTTGGGCGATCGGGCTGTCGATGATCGCGCTCGGTCTCGCCATCCGCGCCGGTATCACCGCGCGCGTTGCGGCGATCGCGGGCGTCGCGGTCGTTTTCCTGCACAACCTCACCGACTCGTGGAAAGCCGAGGACTTCGGCCCGCTGTGGTGGGTCTGGCGCATCCTCCACGACCGCAAGCCGATGGAGTTTTACCCCGGCCATTTCTTCTTCCCGCAGTATCCGCTGCTGCCGTGGATGGCGATCATGTTTGCCGGTTTCGGATTCGGATTGGTTTACGCAATGCCCGCCGAAAAGCGCCACGCCATCACGCTTCGCATCGGCCTCGCCGCAACGCTGCTCTTCGTCGCGCTCCGCTGGACGAACTGGTACGGCGACCCGCGTCCTTGGGCCGACAGCATCTACTCGTTCTTAAATCTGGCGAAGTACCCGCCGTCGCTGCTTTACGCGTTGATGACCCTCGGCCCCGCGCTGATTTTGCTCAGCCGCCTGCCCGATACAATTTCGAACCCTCTTGTTTTATTCGGCCGCGTGCCGTTGTTTTTCTATCTCTATCACGTTCCCGTCACGCACGGCTCCGCCGCCCTCTACGCGTTGATCGGCTGGGGCAACGCCGACTGGCTCACCGATGCGCCC
This sequence comes from Acidobacteriota bacterium, assembly GCA_016871055.1. GTDB lineage: Bacteria > Acidobacteriota > Terriglobia > Bryobacterales > Bryobacteraceae. The sequence continues at coordinate 4,528 of VFZW01000192.1, read as the reverse complement.
GGTTGGGGACGAATGCCGAAGCCGGACGACTTCAGTCTCGCCTTGCCCGGCGTCTACACCGTGTGGCTCGCCGTTCTTCTGGTCGCCTACCCGCTGTGTCTCTGGTTTGCCCGCAAGAAGCGCGAGAGCGACGCGTGGTGGCTACGATATCTATGATGCGCATCGATAGCTACGAACAATTCGGCGGCGTGACGGCAACGTCGGATTGGGTCACGATCGATCAATCGATGATCGATCAATTTGCACGCGTCACCGGCGACGAGCAATGGATACACGTCGACCCCGCGCGCGCCCGCGCCGAAAGCCCCATCGGCGCAACCATCGCGCACGGCTTCCTGACGCTGAGTCTTCTCTCGCGTCTTGCCTTCAACGCCATCGACGTGCAACTCGGCCAATCGGCGATCATCAACTACGGTCTCAACAAGGTTCGCTTCCCCGCGCCGACGAGAGTCGATGCAAGAATCCGCGGCGTTTTTGCGTTGAAAGAACGCAACGGCGATCAACTGGTCTGGTCGGTAACGGTCGAAGCCGAGGGCATCGCAAAACCCGTCTGCGTTGCCGAGTGGGTGTGGCTTATACAATCGCGTCGATAGCCGGTCCCGATCACTGCTTCTTCCTCTGCGAAGCCCCCGGCGGCGGATTGTCCCTCGGCCCATGAAACGACTCCGGAAACTCCGCTGCCTTCGACCGGTCCGGATGCCGCAAGTTCGACTGCCGTCCACGATCCGGATACAGCGGCATGTTGAGCCCACCGGTCTTCTCCAGAATTTCAAACAGCCGCGCGTTCATCGTCTGCACCGTCTTCGCGTGCGCCGGGTCGTTGATCAAATTGTTCATCTCGCCAGGATCGGCCTGCAGGTCGTAAAGCTCGTCCAGATCGTAGATGCCGTGATACCGGATGTACTTGAAGCGGTCCGTGCGCAACGCGTGCATCGTCGGCGTCTGTGGGAAGTTGCGCTCCCAGAAGTATTCGTAGAGCAGGGAATCGCGCCACTCGATTTTCTTCCCCTGCAACAGCGGCAGGAAACTGCGGCCATCGATTCCCGGCGCGGTTCGCAAGCCCGCCGCTTCAAACACCGTCGGCATGATGTCGAGGTTCGCCACGACCTCGTCGACCACGCGCCCGCCCGCAAACAACTCAGGACACCGTGCCAGCATCGGTACGCGCATCGACTCCTCATACGCCGTGCGCTTGTCGATCAATCCATGCTCTCCGAACGCGAACCCGTTATCGCCCATGTAGATCACCAGCGTCGAGTCCAACTGCCCGCGCTTCTGCAACGCATCGAGCACCCGTCCGACGTTCTCATCGACCGCCATTAACGTCTCGGCGTACTGCCGATAGTAGTGATCCAACGTCATCGGCGTGTGGTACGGATACTCCACGCCATGCCACGAGTTCCGCTGATTCTGCACCCACATCGGCCGTCCCTTCACATCGGGCTTCATCGACGCGGGCGGCGTGAAAGCATTGCCGCGATAGAGTCCGTCGTGCCTTTCGGCCGGCACGAAATCGCCATGAACCGCCTTGTGGCTCAAATACATAAAGTACGGCTGATTGCGCGGCAGCGAGTCGAGCCACTCCAGCGCGTAGTCGGTGATCTCGTCGGTGATGTAACCCTTTTGCGGCACCTTTTTGCCATCGATGTTCAAGCCATTCGGATTCGGAAAATACGTGCCCTGCCCGCGGAAGCTGATCCACTTGTCGAAGCCCGGCTGCGGCGCGTCGCTCTCACCGCCCATGTGCCACTTGCCAAGAAACACGGTCTTGTACCCGGCCTTCTGCAACTGCTGCGGAAAGAACGGCGTGCCCTTCGGAATCGCCGTGTTGTTGTCGATGATCCTGTGCGCGTGCGCATAACGCCCGGTGAGAATCGACGCGCGCGACGGCGAACACAGCGCCGTCGTGACGAACGCGTTTTTCAGGTGCGCCCCCTCGCGCGCCAGACGGTCGAGATTCGGCGTCTTCAACCACTTCTGCGCCTGCATGAATCCCATCGCATCGAAGCGATGATCGTCGGTCAAAATGAAGATCACGTTGCGCCGTTTGGCGGGCGCTTGCGCGAACGCGGCTACTGAGCCGAGGAACGCGCGCCGGGAGAGTTTCGATTGCACCATCGGTTAGCAATTTGTACCAAAGTGCGCCGCAGTTTGTCGACCGATTCCAGATCCGCCCACTCCTCGGCCGCGTGCGCGCCAGCGCCATCGTGGCCGACGATGATCGTCTCGATCCCCTCCGCCGCCAGCAACGCCGCGTCGAACCACGGCGACTGTCCCGTGATCGACGGCGCCGATCCGCGCACGTCGGTCAGCACGTCCATCGCAATCGACGACAGCCGCGACATCGACGACGTTTCAAACCCCCGCCGCGACAGAATCAACTTCGCCGGCGCGATCCGATTCATCTCCTCTTGTGCCTGTTCGATCGTCTCGTGCGGCAGCAATCGCCGTTCCACGCGCAGTGTACAGTGAGCCGCGTACGTGCTCCACGCATTGCCGCCCAGCATAGACGCGACATGCAGCGAAGCCCGCCCCAACAGCGGGTGCGGCGGTCTCCGCGACAACTCGCGATTCAACTCCGCCAGCCCCTGCAACATCGGCAGCGCCGCCAGATTCGCATCGATTCCTAAATCAGGCCGCGACCCATGCGCCGCGCGTCCTTCGATCTCAAACTGAAACCACGCGAAGCCCTTGTGCGCCACGCACAAATCGAGCGCCGTCGGTTCGGTTACGACGGCGCCATCGGTCTTGTAATAGACCAGAAACTCTTGTGTGCCGAGACTCGCGAACTCTTCATCGGCCACCGCCGCGAGAATGACATCACCCGCCAGCGGCGGCCCTTCGGCGAGATCCGCCAACGCGCACACCGCCGCCGCCAAGCCGCCCTTCATGTCGTAGCTGCCACGCCCATAAAGGCGCCCGTTTTCGATGCGCCCGTCGAACGGATCGGCCATGTTCTCCACGCCGACCGTATCGGTGTGCGCGTTGAACAGCAGGCTCGGGCCGTCGCCGTTGCCCTTCAACACGGCCACCAGCGTCGGCCGCCCCGCCATGCCTTCAAGGCGTTTCACTGTCACTGTCACTGGCAGCGGTGCCATCAGCTCTTCAAGGATCGCGACGACGCCCGGTTCCCCGGGGCCGTCTTCCATCAGCGCCGGATTCACCGAATTCGTTCGAACCAACCGTTGCAACAGCGCCGCAGTGTCCACCGGGTTAGTATATCGGGCTGGAGAACCTCCGCCCTAGCGATTGCGCGAGCTGTCACGGCCTCGTCGCAAAAGGCAACGGCCGCGTCGTCGAATACGTTCGGTCGTTTCAGCGCCGTTAGAACAAGGCCTTCAGCCCGAACTGAATCACCCGCGGCCATGCAAACTCGCCGGTCACCTGCCCGAACGCCGTGCTCGCCGGCGTTGTGTTCGGCGCCGTAAATTGCGGATGATTCAGCGCGTTGATCGCCTCGGCGCGAAACTGCAACTGCACACGCTCGGTGAGACGCGTGTTCTTGATAAACGAGATATCCCAGTTATTCGGCCCATCGGCGCGGATCACGGCGAATCGAGAAGATAGCGTCCGCAGATTCGATCCAAGCTGCAGCGCGCTATTCCGTTCGAAGCCAGCGTTCGTGTTGAACCATCTCCCGACCGTCCTCTCGTTGTTCGGCAACGGAATATTCTTCAGGTTGCCGTTGAAGATCGAATTGCCGAAGCCCAGCGCAGCGCCGCTCTGCAGGGTGAAGATTCCCTGCGCCTGCCAGCCGCTGATGAACCCGTTTACTACCTTATTCGACGGACCTCCCAGCAGCTTGCCTCGGCCGAATGGGAGTTCGTACAACCACGTTGCCGCCACGCGATGCGGCCGGTCCTGGCTGGAAATAACCTCTTCCGGAAGCCGATCCGTCGCGTTTAGGAATCCGATTGCCTCCATCGTTTTCGACCACGTATACGACAGCGACGAACTCAGCCCCTTCGAAAACCGCCGCTCCAACCGCACTTGCATCGAGTGGTACCAAGAGTAGCCCGTATTCTGATTCGCAACGACGCTCGTGAACTGCGGATAGGGCCGTAATAACTGCGAGCGGGGAATCGTCGTCGACGCAAGATTCGTCCGAGGCAACAAAGGGAAAAACGGATTCGGAACTTGTGCGTTGAGGAAATCGATCGCCGGCTGATCGCGCACGGGCGACTTGCTCAGATACTGCTCCGGCACCGCGTTGAACTCCCGCGCAGCCTGCATGCGTGTGCCCCGGTTGCCGACATAGGAAACTTCGATCAAACTCGACGCCGCTAATTGTCGCTGCAACGCGATTTGGAAGCGTTGCATATACGATGACGTCAGATTCGAATCGAAGAAATTCACGTTCTGGCCCATGTTCGTGCCTAGCCCAAGCGCGGATCGGGGCGGCGCGGTGAACCCACTCGGAAAGGGATTGGCAATCGTCGCAACATACGTCAGCCCGTTATCGAGCGACGGAATCAGATCGGTCGTTTGACTAAAGCCCGTTTGATTCACGTGCACGTTAGAGCGAAAC